>NZ_KV792544.1:0-140784 GCF_001808265.1 Klebsiella sp. HMSC16A12 | reverse complement strand
ACATAACAGTCCAGGAAAACATCCGCAGCCCCGAGACGGACATCTCAATTTAGCTACTGCAATATGAGTGCGCATAATGTATATTATGTTAAATTGAGTATGTGTGCGTAAGCAAACCTTTTCATAATCCCTACTCCTCGCTCATGAAATCAGTATACTCAGGCATTAAAGCTCTACGGGTGACGCTTTATTTTAGTCTTACACTACTAGTCCGCCAGTTGCGCCGATACTCTCGTGTGGTGCTGGCCCTCTGATGCTCCCTATTGGCGATCGGGTCAAAGCAGGACAACTGCTGGTCACGCGTTAGATACAACCGGTCATATTCAGCACGATGACGCACAGGTCGACGTTTCAGGAGACTAAACTTCTGCATAGAGGTTTCCTCCCTCATCGTCAGCCGAAAGCATATTCTCATGCCATTAGTCCCGATTGACCGCTTGCGCTCAAAAAGCAGCAGTCATTTATTCCGCTATTAGCGCGCGGTATATGCTCAAATCAAATTTATTAAACTTTTTAAAACCTCAGAGCACCTGTCATTGCGCCATACTAACTCCCATTCCTGTACAATGTTTAAATCTTCTAAAACCACAAACGACACGTTTGACGGAGCAAGATGTCTCATCCCTTCTGCAACGATGGTACATCCCATGCCTGCGCTAACTAATGTAAGCATCGATACTGCATCAACGCCGTGCATAACGGAACGTGGCGTAAAACCTGCATCGTAAAAGCAATGAATAAGTCGATCATGCCACGCCGGTGCCGCGGTACGAGGAAGCCATATAAAGTCAAGATTCTGCAATTCTCTTAAGTAACGAGGTTCTTTATTATCAGGCCACTTCCACTCAGTCGGATAAGCTAATAACATTTTTTCTTTGAAAACGGGGATTCCTGCAAAAAGCGGATCATTAAGAGGTCTAAACAATAAAAAACCAGCATCCAGCTCTCCCTCAGCGATCTTTGAAAGTTGCACTTCAGATATGAGGTGATGAAGCGTAATACCGACGAGCGGTGATGCCTTCTTGAATTTTTTTAATAATGTTGTGATCGGTGGTGCCGCATTTTGTATTACAGGAAGCGCTAGCGAAATATTACCACATTCTCCACGGGAGGCTCGTACAGCGCGCTCCTTTATGACGGTTACATTGTTGATCAATATTTCCGCGTCAACGAGGAACTGGCTTCCTGCATCAGTAAGTTGCACCCCGCGCCCTGTTCGATTGAAGAGCGTTACTCTAAGATCTTCTTCCAGTTTTTGCATCTGGCGTGTCAGAGCGGGTTGAGCAATATGAAGTTCTAACGCAGCTTGACTAATGCTACCTAGCTTCGCTACTGAGATGAAGTAGCGGCATTGACGCAATTCCATAGATATACCTCAATGGTATGAGTTAGATGTTGAAAAGGTATTTTACGACAAGATTAGCATTATCTATCATCCATGTTGAATGAATTCAAGCAAGTATTTTTATGGCAGGAATTCAATAAAGTAGTTTGGGAAGGTTGATTTTATGTGAACTAGATCAATAAAGATAAAGCATTTGTTACTTTTCGAAGGTTAACGCTAACTAAAAAGAGATCCCCCATGTCATCTAAGTATAGAACGACTCTTAATGTGAAGAGGCTCACAGAATTTAGGCATGATTTACATATGCATCCAGAATTAAAATTTATGGAGCATCGTACATCCGATAAAATCGCAGCTTTTCTTACTGAGCTGGATATCCCTTACAAGAGAGGGCTAGCGTCTACGGGTATCGTTGGTAGTATATATGGTAAAAACCGTAGTGCTAATGATCCTGGACCAGCATTAGGCATAAGAGCTGATATTGATGCCCTGCCATTAGAAGAAGCAAATAAATTCACGCATGCTAGTAAGCATAAAGGGTGTATGCATGGATGCGGACATGACGGGCACACCGCTATGTTACTTGGCGCAGCCGAACTGCTTTCAGCAAATAGAGATTTTGATGGGACCATACATCTAATTTTTCAGCCAGGGGAAGAAGGCGGTGCCGGGGCGCGTGTTATGATGAACGAAGGACTGTTTAAGCTTTTTCCCTGTCAGGCTGTATTTGCTTTGCATAACTGGCCTCACCTTCCGCAAGGACAAATGGGGACAAAAATTGGCCCTATAATGGCATCGGGAGTCACTTTTGAGATCACCGTTTTTGGCAAAGGTGGACATGCAGCTCTCCCCCAGTCAACTATTGATCCTGTGCCGGTCGCCTGCTTTATTGTGTCGCATTTACAGACTTTAATATCACGTCGAATGAATCCTCTGGACGCTGCCGTGTTGACTATTGGTAAAATTGAAGCGGGGAGTTCACCGAATATAATTCCTTCTGAAGCAAAAATTATGGGCACATGCCGTACCTTAACAAACGAAGCTCAATCATTGATTCTGGATAATATGCAGCGTATTGCCATCAACATAGCAGAAGCTCATGGCGCGCACGCTGAGGTAATTATTAAACAAGGTGGTTATCCAAATACTAATAATCATCCCAAAGAAGCTCGTTTTATGGCTAAAATGATGCGGGAAATTGTTGGTGAAAATAATGCTCATGATAATGTTCTTCCAGCGATGACCGCCGAAGATTTTGGTTTTATGCTCCAGGAGGTACCTGGCGCATATGGATGGATTGGGAATGGTAACGATGCGCTTTCTCAAGGGGATCTTCATAGTACATCATATGACTTCAATGATAAAAACCTCGAATTAGGTGCTCTTTTTTGGGAGAAACTAGCACGTCAATGGTTTATTACAGAGGTTACACATAGTTAGCTGTCATTTCGCCCGAAAAGTCCGAACAGGTAAAATTTTCTCTTACCTAACCTCAGGAAAATAAAAATTTACCGCCCTATAATAACCATAAGGATTAATAAATGAAAAATGATACTGATTTGCCCCAAAGTGTCACAATTTTAGAGCATGTACAAAAACCTACGAAACAGCGTTTTTTTGTGTTAGGGATATTATTCGTTAGCTTATCGATTATATATCTTGACCGTGTCAATATTTCTATTATTGCAGCAAATACACACTTTTTAAACGAAATGCATCTTAATGACAAACCAATCTTAGTTGGCTTGTTGATGTCTTTATTCTTAGCGAGTTACGGGATTGCTAATGTTTTTTTAAGCCCTTTAGGAGATTATATTGGCCCTCGAAGGGCCATGCTTATCGCTTATGTGGTGATAAGCCTATCACTTTTGATTGGGGGGTTGTCAAGTTTCTTTGCTATATTATTAGGAACCAGGATTTTGCTAGGTATTGGTGAGGGGCTTTACTACCCTATGCAAAATACAATCATAAAAAATTGGTTCCCTGCTGGAGAACGAGGTCGAGCGAATACGGCATGGATCTTAGGACAGTCACTCGCTCCTGCACTAGCCATGCCTCTTTATACCTGGATCATCGCTGAGCATTCCTGGCGTCATACTTTTTATTTTTCATTCTCGTTAACCTTGTTGCCCATTGTTCTAATCTATTTTTTCACATCAAACTTCCCACAGGAAAATAAATACGTTAACGTTCTTGAACTCCAAAAAATCAATAAAAGCACCACAGAGGAAGTTTTACATAAAAATAGCAGTGAAAAAATTTCAGTTGTTGAACGTGCCAAAGTATATCTGTGCAATTCTAATTTTTGGATTTTATTAGCTGTTTTTTCTTCTAACTCCATGCTGTCATGGGGTGTCGTAACTTGGCTTCCAACATATTTAAATACCGAGCGCGGTTTTTCATGGGCAAATGTCGGTTGGATGTCCGCGCTTCCTTTTATATTTGGACTTTTGTTCAAGGTGCTTGCTGGGTTTATTGTCGACAAAACTGACAGGAAAGGCATGGTAATGTTTGTCTCGGCCATGTTGTGTGCTGCAAGCATCCTGACTGGAGTGAATATTAGTAATAATTTTTTCGCTGCAATCGTTATCTCCTTCGGTATCGGCGCCTCCTCAATGCAACTACCCTGTGTGTTTACCCTCTTGCAATCAATGGTTCCTGCAGAAGCGATGTCGTCTGCAGCGGGGGCTTTAAATGGTATGGCCGTTGGTTTCGGGGCATTATCACCTGTATTAATTGGTTTTATATTGAGTGTTACTCATAACTTTTACTTTGTTATGTATATTCTAATAGGGATAGTTGTAATTGGCGGTTTGTTTTCATTGCTTTTTAGTCGTGACAGAAGTCGGCTTTTAAACTAAACGTTTCTCCTTACATTTATTAACAATGGCGACGTTCGAGTGTCGCCATTTTTTAATAAGCATGCATAATTTTAGAGTTAAAATCAAGTTAATCTACCCTTCCCCATCTTAGTAAAAATATTAATTAATTCGTAAGGGTGAAAATCATTTAAAAGATTCACGGAATACTCTGCGCAGATCTAAAATGCTACTTTCATCAACATAGTGCATTAATAAAAAATATAGCACAAATTATCATCTCGAGAGTAGATTTTGCGTGACCATACCAGTGAAACATCTTACAGATTCAGGATATTCCTGGTAACGACGGGATATCTACCGTATTCCATCGTTTGGTCGACATAGCTGAAATACTCGTGCGCTGGAACCATACAGCATTTCGTGAGTGTCGGACAAACAGTACGTAACGAATGAATTATTAGTGGTATGTGAGAAGCGAATACCATTCACACAATTTTAACGATAAATAAAATGGTATCCCATCACTTGGCGCGCCCCTTAATGACCGCATATAACGATGCTAGAGAGAACCAGCGAGGTGTATTGTTGCAATATTCTTCCCATTGTCGGCCAAACAGTTGCTGCATTCCAGCCTCTTCAACCTGTATATGCAAGATGCTCAGAAGTAAAATGAGAAACGGGGTAATCATTAAACCAATTACACTACTTAACAATAGGGCCAAAGCGATATGTAGCCCTATAAATCCAAGGTAGACGGGGTTGCGAGAAAAACGAAAACATCCTCTGGTCACCAGCATACTGGTTCGTTCCGGATGCAGTGCGTTGAGGGTTGTTTGATTACTTATCAACGTTACCAGTCCCGTCAGAGACAGGACAAGACTAATGCCTCCAGTGACCAGGGCGGTGCATACTCTCCATGAAATAGTGAATACCTCATCAATATGCATAAGTATAGGCCAACGCGCCCATATATTGATCAATAAACAAAGCAGTAAAAGCACTGGCGGAGCCAGGCCCTTTCTTGCAATATCTCGCATTCTATACATGGTATTCCTGCCTCCTGTGGGTTCCGAAGCGAGTCAAAATTAACACTAATATTCTCACTCGTTGCTGCGTTGCCCGACCATTTGCCTTGCCCACGTAGTTATGCTCTAACCATTCACCCTTTTCATCTAACCAGGATTAAAAAGCAACAAGGAGGTCAAAGTAAAAATAATGTGCCTGTGTTCACGGCACATATCCACTTTGCCTCCTGTTGTATTACTTAATATACGCGATGGCTTCGATTTCAACTAAGGCTTCTTTGGGTAATTTGCCAGCCTGAATGCATGAACGCGCTGGCGCTCCTGAGTCACCAAAAAATTCGGAGTATACTTCATTAAATACCGAAAAATCCTCCATCTTTGCGAGGAAACAGGTAGTTTTAAGTACAGTATCCAGCGAAGCGCCTGATTGTTCCAAAACGGCTTTTAGATTTAATAACGACTGGCGAGTCTGTTCCCTTACTCCTCCTTCGGGAAATGCCATCGTTGTTGGATCCAGAGGTAGTTGGCCTGAAGTCATCACTAAATTGCCGAATGATACCCCTTGAGAATAAGGTCCAATAGCTGCTGGAGCAGCTTTTGTATTGATTATTTTTTTCATTTTTTCTCCTGTAAATAAAGATATTGCCGTCTTCTTATGCAAAAAAACTCTCACTTACATTGTTATTAGGTATTTTAGATTTCATCTAATAAGCGCAAGCAGCGCTGTCTGGTAAAGCCAATAAAGTCATTAACATAGCCCTTGTCGATGTTCTCTGTTAGTGTGGCAAGCCAAACTTCTGAAATTAGTTTATTTTCCGTGATTGACTTTGCTGTGACGTATTTTTTTTCAAGATATTCTGATACTGCCCAGATAGGCAATGCGGCAATACCCCGCTGGCAGGCAACCTGTTGAATGATAGCCATGGTGAGTTCAGTGGTTTTTCTCCTAATTGGAATGCCGGCAGGTTTAAGTACTTTTCGACAAAGATCGATGCGCTCATCCGGTACTGCATAGGTGATGAGCGATTCACCACGAAAATCTTCCGCTTCAAGCCAAGGCTTTCGCGTTAAAGGATGTTCATTTGCCAAAATAGCAACCATTTCATATTTAAATAAAGAGCTGTACCTCACCAGATCTGTCTGCTCGGTTTCATCCACGATGGCAACATCAGCTCTGTCTTGCAACAGAAGACCTATTGGATCCGGCTGAAAACCAGGCAATATATCAATTTCAACCTCAGACCATTTCTTACGAAACTCATCCATCACCGGTAGTAACCAGCCATAACAGGTGTGACACTCAAGGGTTATCCGGAGCGCGCCCTGTTTTCCGAGCGCTAACTTATAAAGATCCCTGTTGGCTTCCTCCATTGCATTAAGCACGGTTTCAGCAAGGTGTAACAAACGCTCACCCGCCATGGTAAACTTTACGGGCGATGTTTTTCGCATAAACAGAGTAACGTTATAGTGCTCTTCCAGTTGTTTGATCTGGTGCGATAGTGCCGATTGAGTCAGTTGCATAGCTGCGGCCGCGCGCGTCAGACTTCCTGTTTTACGCAATGCTAAAAGAGTTTGTAAGTGCTTAAGTTCTATCGGAATATCCATTACTACTTCCGCCAATCACAACGTTTTGTCATAGCGCTAGTATAACAAGCGCCAGCTTGACTGGCGCTTTTGCTGGTTCTTACCCCTTCAGATGACGCAGCGCCTGATCCAGGTCTCTTACTAAATCTACTGGATCTTCTAAGCCGATTTGTAAACGGAAGGAGTGCCCTTCGTACGGCCAGTGATATTCCGGACGATCTTTACGCGGGTTAAATGGAATGGCCAGGCTTTCAAAACCGCCCCACGAAAAACCAATGCCGAAATACTGCAGGCTATCAATAAACTTCTCCACAGACTCTTTTGAGTAGTGCGGTTTAAGCACCACGCTAAACAAACCGCTGGAACCGGTGAAGTCACGTTTCCAAATTTCGTGCCCCGGACATGAAGGCAATGCCGGGTGTAGCACCTGCTCCACTTCTTCACGTTCTTCAAACCATTTAGCAATTTTAAGCGCTGAATCCTGATGGCGTCCGAGACGCAAAGACATCGTGCGTAATCCACGTTGTGCGAGATAAACATCATCCGGCGCAGCATGAAGACCAAATAGATAGATAAAGCGACGAATGGCAAGCCAGGTTTCTTTATTCGTCGTGATCAAGCCCATCTGCGCATCAGAGTGCCCAACGATATATTTAGTGGCGGCATGCACGGAGACATCCACGCCATGCTCAAATGGTTTGAAAAATAGTGGCGTTGCCCAGGTATTGTCAATTATCACTTTAGCGTTGTGGGCATGCGCCACGCGAGTTATTGCCGGAATATCCTGGATATCAAATGTTTGGGAGCCTGGAGATTCTGTAAACACCACGGTAGTGTTTTCCTGGAACAGTTGACCAATGCCATCGCCGATAGTAGGGTCGAAAAAGGTTGCCGAAACGCCCATTTTGGCCAGCACATTATTTACGAACCCACGCGTCGGGCCGTAAACGCTGCTACTGACAAGAATATGATCGCCACTTTTTACCAGAGCCAGTAATGCACTGGTGCATGCTGCCAGCCCTGTAGGCACCAGTAAAGATCGGTACCCCCCCTCCAGTTCGGCCAGAGCTTTCTGCACGGCGAAGGTGATTGGCGTTCCAAATCGACCGTAATACATCACTTCATCTTCCGCATCTTCAAACAGAGCCTGGTGACGCTCGTTTAGCTCTTTGCAGTTTTTGAAGATGACCGTAGAGGCGTGATATACAGGCGGGTTAACCACGCCACCAAATACCTCAGGATCGAATGGGCCATGGCACAGATACGTTTCTGGAGACATCTGGTTATCAAAACTATGATTAGTCATTATTACTCTTCCTCTGGTTACAACTTACAACTCTAACTGTCTTGTTTATTACCAATGTCCTCGCTGGGTATAGCAGGTGAGGACGCTTAATTAAGCGAAATTTTCAGGCGCTTAACCGCTTCTATCAGATTCTCTTCCGTGGTGCTGACATACGACATTCGCAGAGTGCAATGATCAGGTTCTTCGCAGTAGAAAAATTCACCAGGCACGAACACCACGCCGTTGCGTATTGTTTTCTGAAGCCATTGCGTGGTATCCATCGCATATTTAAACTTCGCCCATAAAAACATGCCGCCCATCGGCTGATGAAAAGTGAGGTGGTCACCTAGTTCGTTCAGCAGATGGTGGCTTAGAACTCGACATTTGAGCTCATAAGCCTTCCGGATGAGTGCGATCTGTCCCGGCAAGCGGCCACTGTGTAAATAGTGAGAGGTCAGCGACTGTGAGAGTGCACTTGTATGTAAATCTGTGGTTTGCTTGATATTGACTACCGCTCTTTTCAGCCAATCCGGTAGCACGAGCCACCCTACCCGAGCGCCTGGCGCGAGGATCTTCGAAAAGGTTGATGTGTAAACAACGTTATCATTGTTACCCCTTTCCGCAGACCATGCTCTGAGCGGGATGAATGACGAATCCGTAAAATTAATTTCGCCGTAAGGGTCGTCTTCGATGATGATAAAATCGTAGCGTAGTGAGAGTTCCACCAGCTGTTTACGCCGTTGCTCCGCGAGGCTAACGCCTCCTGGATTGCCAAACGTGGGCACGATATACACTGCTTTTATCCGGGTCGTTAGAAGCAGCGTTTCCAGCTCATCGACAATCATGCCCTCAGCGTCAGTTCCTACCGACAACAGGTTCGCTTCAGCAAGCTGAAATACCTGCAGCGCCGCCAGGTAAGTAGGCCGTTCTAACACCACTACATCGCCAGGATTAATCAGAGCCCGAGCAAGAATATCCAGAGATTGCTGGGAGCCGGAGGTCACAACAACATCCTCTACGCCGCAGTGAATTCCCCGGTCAAGCATGATCTGGCAGATGGCTGCCCGCAGTTCAGGATTACCCTCACTCAGTCCATACTGAAACGCGTCTTCCCAACCGTGGGTCAAGATGTGATCCATAGCAATCTGTAAGCCTTCCCGATCAAACAAGTTTGGATCTGGTATTCCTCCGCCCAGGGAAATAACACCGTCCATTTTGCTGTGTTTCAATAATTCTCTAATTGCAGATGATTTAAGATTTTGTAACTTATTTGCGATTTTAGTATGCGACATCTTAGCTCCCTAACCTCTTTATATATCTCTTTTAATATCACAGGCACGCAGCAATGATAATTATTTTTTTTGCTCCCGCTTTTTATTTGCGGATCAACATGAATTGAATTAATGATGACCCGCAACAGGATTCATGATGACGCAATGCAAAAACAAAATCTCAGTAAAGTGTAAGTTATATGAGTTAAAAATTATTGTGAAAACAGCATGACAAAAGGTCCAATGCACATGAGCATGCCGATTAAAATCACATAGTAAACCGAGACGCCACGAAGGTCAGAAAACTTGTCATTCTTAAGAATAATAAAACCAGGAATGATGCAGCTAATAAGTCCGTAAGTCACGCCACCAAACACAAACACCTTCAGAATGGGAAAGTTCGTTAGTACTATCAGCCACAGCACCAGCACAACCATGACAAAAGCGGCAACTGAGATCGCCTTACTATTGTTTTCCTGAGGCTTAACTATTTTTTCAACAGTGACTTTGATCAGACCTACAAAAGATTCATGTACGGCCAGATAGAGCGCCAGGAATGCCGTCACAATGGAAAACACATTGAGAATAACGCTCATATACTTCACCGTGGCCCCAGGAATGACCTTGGCGGCCAGCGCCAGGGCCGAGATATTATCCTGATAGGCTCGTAGCGCATCGGCTTCGCTGATAGAAAGTACGATGGACATGACAAACAACAGCACGGTAGCGACAAGAACTAAATAAGCCACTTTGTGTACGCGTAAAATTTTATATTTTGCCACGTCCTTATCTTCTTCACGTTTTTTATAGGCGATGTTCATCGGATTTAGTATCCCAACAAACATAATGGAGAAGATAGCGAACGGAAGCGTCGGGAACGTACCTACGACAAGGTGGCTAACGGTTGGGAATGCACCAATATTGCTCACATCCCAGAAAGGGATCACCACGAAACCAATCGCTACGATGATCACCAGCTTTACGGCGATCATGCTGCCTGAAACTTTGAAGAGCAGCTTTTCTCCTTTCGACGCGACCAGAGAGAGCCCGGCGATTAACAGCAGAGACCACCACCAGTGTTCGGATAACGTCTGGTTAGTAAGGCCAAAGGTTTTCAGATACGAGGCGCTGTCGTTGGTAATGGCAAGAGCATACTCCACCATCGACTTCAGCATGGTGAAGGAGTAAAGCGCGCCAAGCAGTACGCCCCAGCGGCTGCCAACGTAGCTGGTAATAATACTCAGGTAGGAATCTTGCTCATCGCTGCGCGCCATCGTTTCGATGAACAGCTTCTGCATGTAATAAACTGCCGGATAGCCCAGAATAACGGCCAGGACAAAGACCCACACCCCTTTTAATCCAACCTGTAATGGGAAAAAGACGATTCCGGAGCCAATGGCAGCTCCGATGCAAAGCACCACCCACCCTAAATCATACATGGTAAAGGGAATATTCTTATGATTAATTGCTTCGGTATTAATTCCTACGGTCATAGGAGTCCCCAATAGACTTAACAAAAACACAAAGTTACGCATGTTTTAATTACATACTGGAATGACTTGTCTACATTTAATCCAGAAACCAACAAGTCCCTGACGATATTTCAATCAAATAAGCGGTAGATATCTTTGATTGAATGCATGAAGCTTTACACAGCAAACAAAGAGTGGCTAATGAATATTAGAGAAAACAGTTTATACTTTTATTCACATTGGATTTATTTCATCATAATATGACGCACACCACAAAATATAAAAGTTTTCACTTTAAAGTGTGACCAATGCAATAGTTTTTTCTTATGTCGGTAATTTCATTTTGGCTAATTATTGTGATCTGCCGCACGTTGATTGTGCGCTTATTAGAGCAAATTACCTATCGCTTTTTCCCAACGATTCCATGGCTGGTTTTCTTCCACCAAAAAATCAATAAATGATCTTACCTTTGGATTACGAAACTTGCTGGGGAAATAGAGTGCATAGAGGCTATGCGTCGGGTAAGCGTATTTACCGTCAAGCTTTAAAGGAACAAGCGCCCCTGCATCGATGTGCTGGCTGATGAGATAAGAGGGAAGCCAGGCAATACCCTGCCCTGAAAGAGCCGCCTTCAAGAGCAACAGGCTACTATTGGCCTGAACCGGTGTTCTGGGTTTTATTGCGCACTGCGGATGCGGGGATGCGATATCGTTATAGCGAAGGGCTGGCGTTAATCCTGGATAGATCAGACACTCATGGCTTGCAAGCTCGGTGCGTTTAGTCGGGGAGCCCTTCCGTGCAAGATAATCAGGGGAAGCACAGTATAGCCAGCTGATTTTTGAAAGTTTTCTGGCGGCGTAGTTCTGCGGGGGCGTGGCGGTAATCCTCAATGCGATATCAACATTGTTTTCATTCAGATTCGTCAGGTGATCGTCGAGATCCAGTATAAGTTCAACATCATGATTTTTTTTACGATATTCTTCAAAAATATCGATCAAATGTGCGTATCCAAACGCCACAGAACAGGTGATCTTCAAGGCCCCATGTGGATGGTTGAAATAGCCACAGGTCGTGTTAACGATATCGTCGAACTCTTTGAGCAGATCCGATGCTCTGGAAACGAAGTACTCCCCGGCTTCAGTCAACTGAAATGAGCGGGTTGTTCTTTGGATGAGCGGAACACCCAGGTTTTCTTCCATCACCGCCAGCCCCTTACTCACGGCGGATGGCGATAAATTAAGCAAGCGCGCCGCTTCTGACAGTCCCTTCCCTTCACTTATTTTTACCAGCATTTCAATTTGTTTGATCGTCAATGGAATGGTCATCGTTCTTTTCAACCGTCAAGCCTGTGGTGTCTGATATTCTCTCCCTACGGCAGTATGAAGTGGAAACTGAGGTTACAACAAAGCAGATAAACTTCCTGACTAATAAAGTTTTTCTTTTAGCAACGCCATCCGGACACCAGACCCGGATGGCGCTCGTACGATTATGCTTTCAGGCCTGCAGCAGTCATTAAGGCCCTAAAAATCATTGAAACTCCCCCTAAAGCGAGAACACTGACCGTCCAGATGACGATCAACCACACGAGCTTTTTCAGCAGCACGGGGGGTTTATTGTCAGCATGCATCATCTATACGTCTCCTTAATGGTATCCATCATCCGTTCTGACCTTTCCTCGAAAGACGTAATAGCTCCAGAAGGTGTAAACAAGAATGACGGGGATAATCACCAGGCTACCGGCCAGCATGAACGACTGACTCATTACTGGAGCAGCGGCCTGGCGAAGCGAAACCGATGGAGGAATGATAGTTGGCCAGATGCTTATTCCTAGTCCTGAAAAACCAAGAAACACCAGCATCAGCGTTAAGAAAAAGGGGGTGTAGTGCGCGCAGCGGTTAACAGCCCGGACGATCCCCCATGAGCTGAACAGCACTAATACCGGAACAGGCAGAAACCAGAACAGGTTTGGCAAACTAAACCAACGGTTGGCAATATGAGGATGTGCTAATGGCGTCCAAAGACTAATGATTCCCATAGCGACCATTAAGGCCAGCAACAATGGGAGGGTTAGTTTTGCCATTTTATGCTGCAGATGCCCCTCTGTTTTGACCATCAGCCAAGTGCTACCCAGTAGTGCATAGGCAATTAGCAGCCCCAGTCCACAAAACAGCGCAAAAGGATCGAGCCAGATAAATGCCGACCCTGCATATGCTCGCCCACTTACCGGTAAGCCATTAATCACAGCGCCAACAACGATACCCTGACAGAACGCGGCCAGTATAGAACCTGAAATGAAAGCTTTATCCCAAAATGGTTTATGGGCTGGAGTCGCTTTGAAGCGAAATTCAAATGCGACGCCACGGAAAATCAGACCAATAAGCATTAACGTCAAGGGCGCCGCTAGTGCATCAGTAATAACAGCATAGGCCAACGGAAACGCACCATACAAACTCGCGCCTCCCATCACCAGCCAGGTTTCGTTGCCATCCCATACAGGCGCTACCGAGTTAACCATAACATCGCGCTCTTCTGCATTTCTGTTAAACGGAAATATAATCCCTATACCCAGATCGAAACCGTCCATCACGATATACATCAGGATAGAGAAGATGATGATGCCGAACCAAATTAACGGAAGATCAATCATGATTGCCGTCCTCAGTACAATTGCCAGCTGAAAGTGGCCTGGCTGGTGTGCGCAACTTCCCCGGGCCCCCCTCCTGTAGATACTGACCTTCACCGGTTTGCGGCCCCTTCTTAATGAGCTGCATCATATAGATATAACCCACACCGAACACCGCACTGTAAACGATAATAAAGGCCATGAGACTCATACTCATATGCAGCTCGCCGTGTGCGGATACCGCCTCACGGGTCCGTTGAAGGCCATAAACAGTCCAGGGCTGTCTTCCTATTTCGGTGGTAAACCACCCTGCCAGGATGGCAATCAACCCGGACGGTCCCATTAGCAAGACGAACCAGAGGAACGGTCGAGAGGCGTACAGTTTTTTTTTGTAACGTAGCCATAGGCTTAAAATACCTTGGGTAATCATTAATAGTCCCAGACCAACCATGATACGAAATGACCAGAACACCACGGTAGAGTTGGGCCTGTCAGCAGGCGGAAAGCTTTTTAGCGCGGGGATCTGTTGGTTCAGACTGTGAGTCAGGATCAGGCTGCCAAGGTAAGGTACTTCAAGTGCAAATTTAGTTCGTTCCTGCTCCATATCTGGAATGCCAAACAGAATGAGCGGCGTGGCTACACCAGGCCTGTTTTCCCAGTGCCCTTCAATCGCCGCAATTTTTGCAGGCTGATGCTCTAACGTGTTTAGCCCGTGCCCATCGCCCAGAAATACCTGAATCGGCGCAATAATGGCTGCCATCCATAACGCCATAGAGAACATTTTGCGGATTGCTGGCGTGTCCCTGCCCTTAAGCAGATGCCATGCGCCAGATGCCCCAACGAAGAACGCACTTGCAAGGAAAGCGGCTGTCGTCATATGCACCAAACGCCATGGGAATGATGGGTTGAAAACAATTTTTATCCAGTCCTGAGGCTCGACTACACCATTCTCGATACTGTATCCCTGAGGCGTGTGCATCCAGCTGTTGGAAGCCAGGATCCAAAAGGTTGATATTAATGTTCCGAGAGCCACCATGCAGGTAGCAAAGAAATGCAGGCCGGGTCCTACTTTGTCGCGACCAAACAGCATAACGCCCAGGAAACCTGCTTCAAGGAAAAAGGCCGTTAATACTTCATAAGTAAGTAAGGGGCCCGTGATGCTACCTGCGAATTGAGAAAAACCGCTCCAGTTGGTCCCAAACTGATAGGCCATTACCAGTCCGGAAACAACGCCCATCCCAAAGTTAACGGCAAAGACTTTCGACCAGAAATGATAGAGATCCAGGTAAACTGCGCTGCGTTTTTTCAACCAGAGGCCTTCGAGTACGACCAGATAGCTTGCAAGACCGATAGTTATCGCCGGAAAGATAATATGAAACGAAACTGTGAATGCAAACTGGATCCGTGCCAGATGAAAAGCATCTAAACCAAACATAGGTACTCCTTTTTATGGGCGTATTCGTGCTCAGGCATTGAAGCCTGTTACGCTGGGCCCATAGCATTACAGCAGC
Organism: Klebsiella sp. HMSC16A12; assembly: GCF_001808265.1. NCBI lineage: Bacteria > Pseudomonadati > Pseudomonadota > Gammaproteobacteria > Enterobacterales > Enterobacteriaceae > Klebsiella > Klebsiella sp. HMSC16A12. The sequence continues at coordinate 125,846 of NZ_KV792544.1, read as the reverse complement.
GTCTTCTGCTGTTATATTTCGATAGTGAAAAAAGAGAGGACTGTGGAGCTAGATATCCAGCGCCACCAGAAAACGCGAAACCATGTTGTAAGCTGCCACGGTCGCGACGGCCTCAACAGTTTTGGTTTCACCGAAGAGATTTTTCAATGATGCAATAACTGCGGCATCGACATTAACGTTTATGGTGGATTGATCGGTCAACGTAATGAGCATCCACTCCTGGTCATCGAACATTTCACGTTTAGGCACAGCGTTTTTTAGCGCTTGAGCCTTTTCTTCTGTCCCCCCTGCCTGCAGATAGGCTTGATAGTGCACCCTCCACTCAAATTGGGCACCATTCAGAACGGCGACGCGCAGCATGATCAATTCCAGATAAATCAGCTCCAGGCTAAAATCAGCGCGAACTCGGCTTAGTAGCTCATTCCAACCGGTGGCCAGCGGAACGCTTTTCAGTAATACCCTGTCGATTCCAATGAGTTCACCGTTGGGACGACGCGCCTGCATAGCTCTCAGCAAATCAGCGGGAACAGGATCTTTATCCTGCCACGGTGTCACACGTGTCTTGCTCATAATTACCCTCGCAGATGAATGTTGCTCATTATTTTTTAGTTGATAACGCTGGTCAGTAGCGCATCGAAGTCACTTTTCGGTCTGGCGCCGGAAAATTCGATGACGGACTCCCCCTTCACAAAGATCTTAAAAAATGAGATGGTCCGAATGCCATGCTGTGATGCCAGATCGGGGTGCTTATCCACATTTACCTTGTACACCTTCAGTTTGCCGGCATGCTCCAGAGCAAGGGCATCGATGATGGGGGCGACAGTACGACAGGGATTGCACCAGGGGGCCCAGAAATCGACGAGTACAGGAATCGCGGATTCCAGCACGTCTGCAGTAAATTCCGTAGTTGAGATTTCTTTAATTGTCATTAGCAATGCCTTGTAGGGGTATGTATTCAACGGTGCCCCATGGTGAGAACCATGCGGAAAGACGCCTTTCCGCTACGCATTTTTTCATACGCCTCTTGTGCTTGTGCCAGAGAACGCGTTTCAATCTGCGCGCGCACAGCTACCAGCAGGCTGAAATTAAGCGTTTTTTCTAATTCAATTGCCGTCCCGGTCATGGCTCCGTTTATCTGTAACTCCCGTCCGACCATGAGACCCGGGGTAAAGCTCAATGGCGCTTTACCCACACCAACGACCATCAGCCTTCCCTGGGGAAGCAGCGCGGGTAGCAGAGTGGCAACGGCATGGCTGTCAGTGATGGTCGACAAAATAACTTTGGCGCCGCCAAACGCCTTAATGACTTCAACAGCCTCTTCTTTGTTGGTATCGATGTAGTAATGGGCACCGAGCGCAATGACTTCGCGTGCAATATCATCACCCCTGCCAACGGCGATAACGCGAAAACCCATTTTGCGTGCATATTGCAAAGCTAAATGTCCTAACCCCCCGATCCCCTGAATAACAACCGTATCGCCAGCCTGCGCTTGAGATTTTTTTAAGGCGTTAAAAGTCGCTACTCCGGCGCAAAGTAAGGGTGCGGCGTCAACGGAGGACAAATCATCCGGTATTGCGACCAGCCCCGTCTCACGCGCCAGCATGTATTCTGCATAACCCCCGTCTCTTGTGCTGCCAGTAACCGGTTGATTCTGACAGAGGTTAAAGTGTCCAAGACGGCATTGCTCGCAGGCGTTGCAATGACCACCTAGTCGCCCAACGCCGACACGTTGACCAGGCTTGAGCCAGGCCGGGAGCGGCCCCGATGTTTTGCAGATCGTACCGACCACTTCATGACCCGGTACACGCGGATACTCAACACTCTTTTCCAGACCTTCAACGACGCCAGAATCTGCTCCGCAAATTCCACAGGCCTCCACTTTTATCAGCACTTCACCTGGGCCGGGAACCGGAAGTTCTTTTTCCACACATTCGAGTTGACCAGGACGAGAAACTTGCATTGCTTTATAAGTCTGCTTCATCTTTTGTTCTCGATTATGTGTTGTACGCCTGCCGCAGCGGCATCAATCGCTCCTGCCAGGTAGCCAGGAAAGACGGTGGACCATTCGCTAGCGATACCGGTAAGACAGTTACGCCACGAGCCGTTATTTGCGCTGGCGGGTGGTACAGAATGCCCTGCGGGTAGGGCCAGGTCGCGCGAGGTTGAGGTAAAGGGATCCGCCGCCCAGTCTTTAAGAAACTCAGCATGGGGATAGGCGGCTTCCTCGCCTAACAGTCTTATCAACTGGGCTCGGCATAAATCTCTCAGGACCGCGTCACCTATCTTCTGACGCTCGTGAAAAGGCACGCCAATAAATCCGAACAGCGCAAACATCCTGTCAGGTTCTGAAACATCGTGAATTTCAACCATAGGCCCAATGTTGCTTCTTACCTCTCCGGATAATCCCTTCCTGTGCCAAAAATTATAGGGATACACAGCGACATACTTTGCATGGGGGGCCATCCAGGTTCTGGTGTTACGCCATGCCTGCAATAACGTCGTGGGCAGCGGGGGGAAAAAATTGATCCCTGCAGCCAGCATGGGGGGCAATGCCAGCAGTACATGTTGCGCCTGCCGGCTAAACGGACGTCCATCGGCATACGATCCGCAAATATTCAGGGTGCCATTTTGCTGTTCGATGTGTTTAACCTGCAGTCCGGTCTGAATGCGTTCAGGCTTTAACTTCGCAAGTAATGCATCGGGCAATCGTGACATCCCACCACTTACACGGGCGGCGGCAGGCGAAGAGACAAATCCAGGATGGCGAGAAGGGGCATCTTTGGAACGCTCAAAAAGCATGTCCCCCCTCTCCTGATGACTGAATGACTCAATGTTCAGTTCTCTGAATAACTGCTTCAATGCAGGTTGTATCGTTGGCCAGAACCAGGTCGCGCCTAAATCAGCCTCAACGGTATTCGCCTGCAAGATACGCCCCCCCATACGCTCACGGCCTTCGAGAAGTAGGTAGTTAATACCCGCTTTCTCCAGCAACCTGGCCGCGTATAACCCGCTGAGTCCCCCTCCCACAATGATGACCTCAATATTCATCATGGTAGCGTTACCTGCTCAACATCGAGATGGCCTTCTTTGAGATACACCAGGGTTTTGTCGATCCCGGCAATAAACGCCATTCCATGCCCGGACGGGATGCGTATCCAGCTCCCTTTAGCATGGATGCTGTTGCCCTCAATTAGGTTACCTTCGACGATGAGCAACTCAGCCCCTCCCTTCAAAGAGGGGGCAACCAGCAGCGAACCAGAATCCATACGCAGCAGACAAACTCGTTCTTCTGCGCTCTCAAACAACGGACAAATTGACATTCCGCCATCCTCACGCCAGTTTTCAGGCGCACGGCTATCGATACGTAGCGGAACAGTTTCTCGTTTTGTCATCTGACCAAGCTTGACGAATAGCTGCGTGCCTTTGTTGCTGTGAGGCTGGTGAGAGGAGCCCGGAGGGTTACGCAAATACCAGCCAGCGGGATAATCACGGTTGCCTTCCGAGAATTGCCCCTCCAGAACAAGGATCTCTTCTCCACCGGGATGCTGATGTTCCGGGAATGATGTCTGAGGTAAATAACGAACCAGGCTGGTGGCGCGGGCCTGCTCACCACCGATGCGATCCAACATAACACGATCAATTCCTGTCTGAGGGGAGTGAACCCAGTAATAATCATCGCAGGAGACGGTAACGCGTCGGGTGAAATCGTGGTTTATTAACATGCTGCTTTCCAAAGTATAGGAAAAGCGGCTCCGTACAGAAGCCGCAGATTGATTTACTTAGGTAGGTTATCGAAGGCGTCCAGTGCGCGGCTGGAATAGACCAACGCAGCGCCAGTGTTCAGTGTGATTGCCACACCTAAAGCCTCGGCGATTTCTTCGCGCGTCGCCCCCTGTTTTGCAGCAGCTTCAGCATGGACGGACAGACATCCATCACAACGGGTCGTGACCGCCACTGCCAACGCGATGAGCTCATGTGTTTTGGCGTCCAGGTGGCCTGTTACGACAGCCGCATTTTGCATCTTATCGATGCCTTGCATCACATCGGGTTGCAGACCTGCGAATTTCCCGATCGCTGCCCGGAGTTCTTTCCGCATTTCAGTCCAGTGAACCATCACTGCTATCTCCGTTTGATCAATGCGTTATCAGGCAACGTCGTAGATACGCACGTCAGGCGCGCGGTTCAGATAGGGTTTGAGCGCCTCAACCACATCTGCGGTAAATAACTGAGATCCGAGATACGCTTCAGCCTGTTTAGCCGTGTGGAAACTATGCAGAACCTGCACATCTTCGGCACGTACCAACAGTTCTTTTGAAACAGCGCCGTCGATCGTTGAGAGGAATGGTGCTTTGTATTTTTGATATACCGCTGCAGCGGCTGCTCTGTTCTTTTCGCTGATATCCAGGGTGATCTGCAAATAAGCCATTGAAAACTCCTTAATTCATTTGATCGCTAAAGTCATAAAGATAGCCTCAGGCCATACTTCGTTACGGTGACACCCGCTTGCCTATCGCAAAGAAAAGCTTTGCGCATAAACTCAACACTCTGTGTTGGGGTTACAATAATTTATTTTGTAATCCTCACCGTTTCTGCATTATGTTAAGCAATGCCCTCATGAACAAATGAGATAATCTTGGTTTTGTAAGAAGGTTTTCTATCAGGTATGAAGACACCCGTTCATCTCAATGCACTACGTGCATTTGAAGCCAGCGCGCGCCACCAGAGCTTTTCTCTTGCAGCCGAGGAGTTAAACGTCACCCCAGCAGCCGTCGGACAACTGGTGCGTTCACTTGAAGAAGTGATCGGTTTTCCGCTGTTTCACCGCAGCAATAATCGTCGCGCCGCCCTCGTTTTAACGGAGCCTGCGCTCCGTGCGCTCCCCGATATACGCATGGGTTTTCAAAGCCTAAACCTGGGGATGACGCTCCTGCGGGAGGGCGCGACAAACGGTATTCTGAACGTAACCGTCAGCCCTGCCTTTGCAGCTAAGTGGTTATTGCCACGCATTGAAGATTTTCAGCATAAATGGCCTGATATCGATGTTCGCCTGGAAACTAGCCTGAAGTTAATGGACTTCACTGCACAGGGTATGGATGTGGGTATTCGCTATGGTCTGGGACAATGGGAAGGATTGAAGGCAGAATGCTTGATGTCGGAGGAGGTTTTCCCGGTGTGCGCCCCCTCCCTCATATCGGTGAATCCTGCGATTAACTGTCTAACGGGAGTCACTGAGCAAACGCTTATTCACGATCTGTCGATGGAGCAACACAAAGATTTTATCACCTGGGATCGCTGGTTACGGCGTTTTAACGTTCAGTCGATAGCACGTAAACCCGCCTTGCGGATAAATAACTCCGCAGCAGTACTTCAGGCAGCTATTGATGGCCACGGTATCGCTCTGGCACGGAGCATAATGGTTGATGATGACATCAAAAGTGGGCGCCTTATTCGCTTATGTCCCGATGTTTCGCTGACAAGCCCGCTATCTTATTATCTGGTATACAGGCCCGGATGCGATAGTCTGCCGAAAATTGCCAATTTTCGAGCGTGGATAATTGAGCAAGCTCAGGCGTTTAATCACGCCATAAATCCCGGCAACCTCTCCAGCAAAATCGAACCACTGTAAATTTTTCAGCTCCAGGCAATGGCTTGGGATTCACGTGTTCGCCACATAATAAACAAAACTCATAGCTGTGCCTGGGTTTTTGATCCAGACACGAAAGGTCGTTTGTCTTAGATTGTATGCGAACGTTCATCACGTAACACAAACAGAACATTCATACCGTGTGCTTAAGGAAGCCCCCCTTCACTCTTTTAGGCCCGGTTAATACGGGTCTAAAAGATAGCGTCCTCTGGCATTATTCACGTCGGTTTGATTCGCTGATATCTCTCCCCCACCCGGTCTCTCCTGCCCATTGTGCAATGTTACAAAATTGCTTCTGTTTTGTTGATTTTCTATTGTGAGCCATTCGGCAATTTCCTCTCCTGAATTTCCCCAGACTACTCCTACTCAATACGCGATATCAGGAGAGACACATGAACAGCACCTCCGCCGACTTCCAGAATCTGTACCAGGCCCTGAGCCGCAGCGCCGCCCGCAGCCCGGATGCCCTGGCGCTGGCGTTTGAGGATCGGCGCTATCTGTACCGCGATTTTCATCTGCGGGTACAGCGAGCGATGGCGCAGCTTGATCGCGGCTGGTCGCTGCGCAAAGGCGACCGTATTCTGCTGGCCTGGGGCAATCACCCCGCTTTTTGCGAAGTCCTTTTTGCCGCGCTGGGTTTGGGCATCGAAGTGGTGCCTTTCAGCACCAAGCTTAAGCAGGCCGAAAGCGAGGCGCTGGTAGGCCATATCGCTCCCCGGGTTGTCCTGTTCGATGCGACCGTGCAGGACTGGCTGAAAAACACCCCCGACGCGCGTGCGGTTTCACTCAGCGAATGGCAGGCGCTCTGCCTTCCCGAACCGCTGACCCGCCCGCCGGTCCCGGTTAACCGCGACGATACGGCGGTGATGATGTTCACCTCCGGCACCACCGGAGAGCCTAAAGGGGCGATTATCACCCACAATAACCTGCTCTGCGCGATTGACGCCTATACGCAAAAACTGAATCTCACCGCCGCGGATAGCACCATTCTGGCGGTGCCTATCTATCACATCACCGGCCTGTCGGCGCTGCTGGCGCTGTTTATTAGCCTCGGCGCGAGCATCTGGCTGCAGCATCGGTTCAATGCCCCGCAGGTGATCACCACCCTGCGCGAGCAGAACATTACCTTTCTGCACGGCTCGCCCACCATTTTTATCCTTCTTTGTCAGGCTGCGCGTGAGCAGAGCGCCAGCCATCCCGGCGATTTTCCGGCATTGCGCACGATTGCCTGCGGCGCGGGCCACCTGAGCGATGGACTGATCAAGGAGTTAAAAACCCTGTTCCCGCATACCGCGATTCAGCCGATCTACGGCCTCACCGAAACGACCTCGCCTGCGACGATTTTTCCGGGCGACGTCTGGGGCAGCGATAAATGTGGCAGTTCAGGTCAGGCGATCCCGGGTCTCGCCATTACCATCCGCAACGATCGCCAGCAGCCCCTCCCCGCCGGGCAAATCGGCCATATCTGGCTAAAAGGCGATGTGGTGATCCGCGAATACTGGCAGCACAGCGAGCGACGCCCGAGCTGCGATGCGCAGGGCTGGTTTTGTACCGGCGATCTGGGCTATCTCGACGACGAAGGCTGGCTGTACATCAAAGACCGCAGCAAGGACATGATCAATCGCGGCGGCGAGAAAATTTACTCACTGGAGCTGGAAAACATTCTCTCTACCTATCGGGGAGTACGGGAAGTTGCCGTCATCCCGACCCCCAGCCCGGTCTACGGCGAAGAGCCCGTGGCGTTTATCGTGCCGGATGGCCAGCATCACCTGACCAGCGAAGAGATCCTCGACTGGCTCAAGGTCAAAATCGCCCGCTTTAAGCTACCGGCGCGCATTATTTTCACCCGTGCTTTACCGCGTACCCACAACGGCAAAGTGAGTAAACAGCAGCTCAAAACGCGTCTCGCAGAATCCATCATCACGCTATCAACGGAGGATAAAAAGTGAGCAGCAAATTTATCGACGCCCATGAGGCGGCGCGGTGGGTCGCCAGCGGCGACACCGTCTGCACCGTCGGGATGACGCTTATCGGCGCGGCGGAGTCCATTTTAAGCGCCATCGAAGCGCGCTTTCTGACCGCGGGCGAACCGCGTGACCTGACGCTACTGCATGCCGCGGGGCAAAGCGATCGCCAGCGCGGTATCCAGCACTTTGCCCATCCGGGTATGGTGACCCGCCTTATCGGTTCGCACTGGGGCCTGGCGCCGCGCTGGATGGCGATGATCAACAACAACGAAGTGGAAGCCTGGTGCCTGCCGCAGGGGCAGATCGTTCATCTCTATAGCGCGATGGCCGCCGGACTGCCGGGGCGGCTTTCTCCCGTCGGTCTCGGTACCTTTGTCGATCCGCGCATAGAGGGCGGAAGGATGAACGCCCGCACCCGCGAACGACCCAATCTGATCGAGCACGTCACGTTTCGCGGCGACGAATATCTGTTTTATCCGGCTCTTCCTCTGGACGTGGTCATTGTGCGCGGCACCCATGCTGATGAAGACGGCAACCTCACGACCGATGAAGAGGTGATGAAGCTGGAAGTCCTGCACGCCGTTCTCGCCGCCAGACGCTACGGGGCGAAGGTGCTGGCGCAGGTGAAATATCGCGTAGCGAAAGGCTCGCTGCATCCGAAAAGCATCACCGTTCCCGGCAACCTGATCGACGCCATTGTGGTGTGCGAAGAGCCGCAGACGGATCACCGCCAGACTTCAAGCTGGGCCTTCGACCCAGCGCTGTGCGGCGATATCCAGCTGCCCGCCGCGCAAAATGCGCCGCTGCCGCTGGACCTGCGCAAGCTTATCGGGCGGATTGCCTGCCGCTATCTGACCCCCGGCTGCGTCATCAATCTCGGCACCGGTATACCCAATGACGTGATTGGCGCCATCATTCATGAGGAACAGCTCGGCGAGCAGGTCACCATCACCGTCGAGTCAGGGATCTACGGCGGGCAGCAGGCGGGTGGCGTGGATTTCGGTATCGGCCGTAATCTGAGCGCGATGATTAGCCACCAGGATCAAATGCTCTACTACAACGGCGCAGGGGTCGACATCACCTTTATGGGCGCCGGCGAGATGGACCCGCACGGGCACGTCAATGCCACACGGCTCGGCGCATCCTGCCCCGGCGCGGGCGGTTTTATCGATATCACCCAGAATGCCCGCCACGTCGTGTTCTGCTCCTCTTTTACCGCCAAGGGGCTGGAGATCGCCTGTGAACACGGGGCGCTGCATATCCGCCGCGAAGGCGAAGTGCGTAAATTCGTCGCCGGGGTAAACCAGATTTCTTACAACGGCGAACTGGCCCGCGCCAAAGGACAAACCATGCATTACGTCACCGAACGGGCGGTTTTCGAACTGCGCCCGGAAGGACCGGTGCTGACGGAAATCGCCCCCGGCATCGATCTTGAGCGCGACATCCTGGCGCATATGGATTTTCATCCGGCGATCGCCGCGGATCTTCAGGTTATGGACAGCCGATTGTTCGCCCCGCCGCCCTGCGGTCTCGCGGAACATCTGTCCCGGAATTCATCCTCTGACTCATAAGGAACGTTGCTATGAAACTTGCCAGTAAAACCGCCATTGTCACCGGCGCCGCACGCGGTATCGGCTTTGGCATTGCCCAGGTGCTTGCGCGGGAAGGCGCGCGAGTGATTATCGCCGATCGTGATGCACACGGCGAAGCCACCGCCGCTTCCCTGCGCGAATCGGGCGCACAGGCGCTGTTTATCAGCTGCAATATCGCTGAAAAAACGCAGGTCGAAGCCCTGTTTTCCCAGGCCGAAGAGGCGTTTGGCCCGGTAGACATTCTGGTGAATAACGCCGGAATCAACCGCGACGCCATGCTGCATAAATTAACGGAAGCGGACTGGGACACGGTTATCGACGTTAACCTGAAAGGCACTTTCCTCTGTATGCAGCAGGCCGCTATCCGCATGCGCGAGCGCGGCGCGGGCCGCATTATCAATATCGCTTCCGCCAGCTGGCTTGGCAACGTCGGGCAAACCAACTATTCGGCGTCAAAAGCCGGCGTGGTGGGAATGACCAAAACCGCCTGCCGCGAACTGGCGAAAAAAGGTGTCACGGTGAATGCCATCTGCCCGGGCTTTATCGACACCGACATGACGCGCGGCGTACCGGAAAACGTCTGGCAAATCATGATCAGCAAAATTCCCGCGGGTTACGCCGGCGAGGCGAAAGACGTCGGCGAGTGTGTGGCGTTTCTGGCGTCCGATGGCGCGCGCTATATCAATGGTGAAGTGATTAACGTCGGCGGCGGCATGGTGCTGTAAGGAGAAAAACAATGACCCAGGCTAATGATATTGTGATTGTCAGCGGCGTCCGTACCGCTATTGGCACGTTTAACGGCAGTCTTAAACATACCCATCAGCATGACCTTGGGGCCGCCGTCATTCGCGAAGCGATCGCCCGCGCCGGGATTGCGCCGCAGGATATCGACGAAACGATCGTCGGCAACGTCGGGCAAATCGCCGAAAGCGGTTTTATCGCCCGCATCTGTCAGCTGCGCGCGGGGATCCCGCAGGAGAGCACCGCCTATTCCGTTAACCGCCAGTGCGGCTCCGGACTTCAGGCCCTGGCGGACGGCATGATGCAGCTGCAAAGCGGCCAGGCCGAGGTGGTCGTCGCCTGCGGCACTGAAAATATGACCCAGCTGCCCTACTACCTGCGTAAAGCGCGCGATGGCTATCGCATGGGCAATGGCGAGCTGGAAGATGGCCTGATCTCCATTCTCACCTGGCCGGAAGGCCCTTATCACAACGGCATCACCGCGGAAAACGTCGCGCAACGCTTCGGTATTACCCGCGAAGCGATGGACGATTTCGCCTGGTCGAGCCAGCAGAAGGCGCTGAAGGCGATCGCGGAGGGTCGCTTTCGCGAGCAGATCCTGGCCCTTGAGGTGCCGGACGGCAAAAAAGCGACCCGCCTGTTTGCGACCGATGAACACCCGCGCGACACCCCGCGTGAAAAGCTCGCCACGCTGCGTCCGGCGTTTAAAGCCGACGGCGTGGTGACGGCGGCCAACTCATCTGGCATTAACGACGGCGCGGCGGCGCTGGTGATGATGACCCGCCAGCAGGCGGAAAAACGCGGCTTAACCCCGCGCATGCGCATTCGCGGCTGGGCGGTCGCCGGCTGCGGGGCGGAGATTATGGGGTTTGGTCCCTCTCCCGCTACCCGATGCCTGATGGACCGTCTCAATATAGATGTGCAGTCCATTGATTTAATTGAACTCAATGAGGCCTTCGCCGCTCAGGCGCTGGCGGTGATGAACGATCTGCGTCTCGACCCGGCCCGCGTTAACGTCAACGGCGGCGCGATCGCCCTCGGCCACCCGGTAGGCGCCAGCGGTGCGATCCTGCCGGTCAAACTGATGTATGAAATGGCGCGCAGCGGCGCACGCACTGGTCTGGTCACCATGTGCATCGGCGGCGGCCAGGGGATTTCTATGCTGTTCGAGCGCGAAGGCGCTTAGCAAAAGACGGCCCGAAGTGGGGCTTCGGGCCGGGCGTCGTTCGGGTCAGCACCCGGCGACAACCTGTGAGCTGACGAACGGGATCGTCTCGATCCCGGCAAGGCTTCTGACCACGAATACGGGGAAATAATAACCATGTCCGCAATAAATGAAAAGGCGGTAAACGGGACGCAGCTGCAACGCACCCATAAAAAAATCTACCGCCATTTGATGCCGCTGCTTATCGTGGCGTACATCATCAGCTTTATTGATCGTACCAATATTGGCATGGCGAAAGCGACCATGTCGGTGGATATCGGCCTTTCCGCAACCGCATTCGGCCTCGGGGCCGGGTTGTTTTTTCTCACCTACGCAGTGCTGGAGATCCCCAGTAACCTGTTTCTCACCCGGATTGGCGCACGGCGCTGGATAGCTCGCATCATGATTACCTGGGGCATCCTCTCCTGCGGTATGGCGTTTGTCACCGGGCCTACGTCCTTTTACGTGATGCGCCTTCTGCTCGGCGCCGCCGAAGCGGGACTCTATCCGGGCATTATTTACTACCTCACCCTCTGGTTTGGCCGCGAAGAGCGCGCAAAAGCCACCGGCCTGTTCCTGCTGGGGGTCTGTCTGGCCAATATTATCGGCGCGCCGCTGGGCGGATTGTTATTAAGCCTTGATGGCATGTCCGGCTGGCACGGCTGGCAGTGGATGTTCTTTATCGAAGGGCTGCCTGCGATAGCGCTGGCGTTCGTCGTCTGGCGCAGACTGCCGGATAAACCAGCCGACGCCCGCTGGCTGGACAGCGACGATGTGCAAGCCATTAACGCGGTACTGGCGAAAGAAGCCGAGGAAACGCGCCATACGCCGAGCCGTTTCTCCCTGAAAACCGCGCTGTCCACCCGAGTGTTTTTGTTGCTGGTGCTGATTTACTTTACCCACCAGTTTTCGGTTTACGGCCTGAGTTATTTCCTGCCGGGGATCATCGGTAGCTGGGGCCAGCTTACTCCGCTGCAGATTGGTCTGCTGACCGCCATCCCGTGGATTGCCGCCGCCGCGGGTGGGATCCTGCTGCCGCGATTCGCCCGCACGGAACAGCGTTCCCGCAGCATGCTGATGGCCGGATATCTGGTCATGGCGACCGGCATGGCGATTGGCGCCATTGCCGGCCACGGTGTGGCGCTGCTTGGCTTCTCGCTGGCCGCTTTCATGTTCTTCGCTATGCAATCCATCATCTTTAACTGGCTCCCGTCCATCATGAGCGGGCATATGCTGGCGGGCAGCTTCGGCCTGCTCAACTGCCTCGGGCTGTGCGGGGGCTTTCTCGGGCCGTTTATTCTCGGCGCGTTTGAGGACCGCACCGGTGCGGCAACGTCCGGCTTATGGTTCGCTGTCGCGCTACTGATTATCGGCGCGCTGGTGTCCCTGTTTCTCAAAAGTTCCTCATCCCCAGGCTCCGTATCGGCGAAACAGGCCCACGGCGAAAAAGTGTAATCAGGAGGCCATTATGCGCATTGAAGTGTTACTGGATTTAAAAACCCGACTCGGCGAAAGCCCGGTCTGGGATGTCGAACAGCAGCGTCTTTGGTGGGTGGACAGCCTCGACGGGCGCCTGTTCGCCTGCAACGCGCAGGGCGGCGCGATCAAGAGCTGGGACGTGCGACAGAAAATTGGCTCTTTCGCCCTGCGCCAGAACGGCGAAGGCGCGGTGGTGGCGCTGCAGAATGGCGTTCATCTGCTCGACTTCGCCAGCGGCGAGCTGACGCTGTTGCACCATCCGGAAGCGGACCGACCCTTTAACCGGCTCAACGACGGCAAAGTCGATCGTCAGGGACGCTTTCTGTTCGGGTCAATGGATATGCGCGAAGAGGAACCGAGCGGCGCGCTATATCGCCTGGACCCCGATCTGTCCCTGCACGTGCTGAAGAAAGACATTATCGTCTCTAACGCCCCCTGCTGGAGCCCCTCCGGCGAGACCTTCTATTTTGCCGATACCTGGACGGGCGAAATCTGCGCCTGGACTACAACACCGCGACCGGCGATCTTTCCGGCGAACGGGTCTTTTGCCATGTCGATCGCAGCGAAGGCGGCGCGGCGGACGGCGCCACCGTGGACAGCGAAGGCTATCTGTGGAACGCGCTGGTCTACGCGGGCAAGCTGGTGCGCTATACCCCGGAGGGCAAGGTCGATCGCATCATTGAGATGCCGGTGAAAAAAGTGACCAGCGTGATGTTCGGCGGCGAAAACCTTGATGTGCTGTACGTCACCTCCATGGCGCAGCCGCCCCTGCCGCGTTTCCCGGAAGATAATCAGCTGCGCGGCAGCCTGTTCGCCATTTACGACCTGGGCGTGACCGGCGTAGCGGAACGGCGCTTCGCCGGCTAAACGAACCACCGGCTCGCCGCGATAACAATAATACCCGGCGAACTGACTCTGACCCTGACACCAGGCGGCGCGCATCATGCTGTCGCGACGCCGCGGAGTAAACACGACTATGACAACAATCAATCACACACCTGCCGGCGAACAACGTGGCAAAAAGCGGCTGATACATCGCTTCTCCTGGGTTTCGCTACTGGTTTGCTGGCTAATCTGGGTGCTTAACGCCTACGATCGCGAGATGATCCTGCGCCTTGGCCCGGTCATCTCTAAGGAGTTCTCGCTCTCGCCGGAACAGTGGGGCAATATCGTCGCCCTGATCATGGTAGCCCTTGCGGTGCTGGATATTCCCGGCTCCATCTGGAGCGATCGCTACGGGTCTGGCTGGAAACGAGCGCGCTTTCAGGTACCGCTGGTGCTGGGCTATACCGCGCTGTCTTTTATTTCCGGGATAAAAGCGATCAGCCACGGGCTGACGGCCTTTGTGCTGCTGCGCGTGGGCGTCAACCTTGGGGCCGGCTGGGGCGAACCCGTCGGCGTCAGCAACACCGCGGAGTGGTGGCCGAAAGAGAAGCGCGGTTTTGCGCTGGGGGTGCATCATACCGGCTATCCGATTGGCGCGCTGCTGAGCGGCGTGGTGGCAAGCCTAGTGCTTGCCACGTTTGGCGAAGGCAGCTGGCGCTACTGCTTCCTGCTGGCGCTGCTCGTCGCCATCCCGCTAATGATCTTCTGGGCAAAATATTCTACCGCCGACCGCATCAACACGCTTTATCAGCATATCGACAACCAGGGGTTGACGCGCCCGGCGACGCAGGAAAGCAGCCATGTCGCCAAAGGCGAAGGGATGAAGACCTTTTTACGCACCCTGCGCAACCGCAATATTTCGCTGACGGCGGGCAATACCCTGCTGACGCAAATCGTCTATATGGGCATTAACGTTGTACTGCCCCCGTATCTTTATCACGTCTCCGGCCTGTCGCTGGCGGCGTCCGCCGGGCTGAGTATTATCTTCACGCTTACCGGTACCCTGGGTCAGGTAATCTGGCCCTGGCTGTCGGATAGCTTTGGCCGTAAACGAACCCTGATCGTCTGCGGTCTGTGGATGAGTATCGGCATTGCGCTGTTCTATTTCGCCACCAATATGCCGCGCCTTATCGCCATTCAGCTATTTTTTGGCCTGGTGGCCAACGCCGTGTGGCCTATCTACTACGCCATGGCGTCGGACTCCGCCGAAGAACGCGCCACCTCTACCGCTAACGGAATTATCACCACGGCGATGTTTATCGGCGGCGGCATTTCGCCATTGCTTATGGGCTGGCTCATTCAGTTTGGCGGCGGCTGGGAAAATCCAGCGGGTTATATCTACGCCTTCTTTACCATGGCGGGATGTGCGCTGCTGGGGATGTTATTACAGCTCATGACCACCGATAAAACGCCGCGCAAAGCGCATTAACGCAGGAGAACGTATGAAGATTGTTATCGCGCTGGATTCGTTTAAAGGTAGCTGCAGCGCGCAGGCCGCTTGCGCAGCGGTAGCCCAGGGATTGCGCCGGGTTGACCAGACGCTGGAGCTGGTCGAAATGCCCGTGTCCGACGGCGGAGAGGGACTGCTGTCGACTCTGGCGGATAGTCCGTTGCTTAAGGGGGCGGTGTGGCAACAGCAGCGCTGTACCTCGCCTTACGGTCTCTCCGTGCAGGCGGATTTCCTGATCCTGCCCGGCGAGCGGGCCATTATCGAGATGGCGCAAAGCTGTGGGCTCGAACTCACGCCGCCAGCGCAGCGGGATGTGCGTCAGGCCAGCAGCTACGGGCTGGGCGAACAGGTAAAGGCGGCGCTGGACGCCGGGTGTCGGCATTTGATTATCGGCCTGGGCGGCAGCGCGACCAACGATGGCGGCATCGGTTTTGCCCAGGCGCTCGGCGCGCGCTTCTGGCGTAAGGACGGCACTCTGCTGCCGGCTCCCGCGGCAGGTCAGGACCTGGCGCATATTCAGCGCATCGATTTGAGCGGTCTGGACCCGCGTCTACAGCAAAGCGAAATACAGGCCTCCTGCGATGTCACTAACCCTCTGCTTGGCGAGCATGGCGCCACCTGGGTGTATGGGGCGCAGAAAGGCGCGGACGAGGCGGCGCTCAGCGAGCTGGAGGCGGGAATGGCGCATTATAGCCAGCTGCTTACGCAAACCCTCGGATTCGACGTCAGCGGACGGCCCGGCGCCGGGGCCGCGGGCGGTATGGGGGCTGCGCTTATCGCCTATACCGGCGCCACGCTGCGTCCGGGCATTGACCTGGTGCTGGAGCTGCTTAACGCCGACGGCCATCTTCGCGATGCCGCGCTGACGATCGTGGGTGAAGGCTGGCTCGATCGGCAGAGCGCCTTTGGTAAGGCTCCGGTGGGCGTGGCAGGCAAAGCCGCACGCCATGGCGTGCCGGTTGTGGCCCTTTGCGGCGGGCGTGATGAGAGCAGCCGGCAATTATATCAACACCATATTGACGCAATGTGGTCTATTTGCCAGCGCCCTATGGCGCTGGCAGAGTCGATGAACACATGCGAACCGCTCCTCGCCGACGCCGCGGAGAATGTTCTACGAACCTTTCTGAGCGGGTGGCGCGGAGAGGCACATAAGCGGATAACTGTATGATTATTACAACAGCGCTGGCTAATGAAATTGTCGCCCGGGCAATGGCGATAATTCATCATAACGTGAATGTGATTGACCATCATGGACAGATCATTGCCTCAGGTGAACGGCATCGTATCGGCGAACAGCATGAAGTCGCCCGGGAGGTAATACGCACCGGGAAACGCATTTGTATTAACAACGCCGCGGAAGCCGCGCGTTTTCACAACGTGCATCCTGGTATTAATCATCCCATTATCTATGACGATCGCGTGGTGATGGTGGTAGGCATCAGCGGCGATCCCGCGGCGATAAGCCGCTATGCTGAACTGGCGGTGCTCACCGCCGAACTGCTGGTCCGCCAGGCCATAGAGATGCGGGAAACCAACTGGCGGCAACGTCTGCGTGACACCTTGTTTTGTCAGTATCTTGAACAAGGGGCTACGCCCGCCGGGCAAGAAGCGCTTCATCGCCTGCTGGAACTTGGTTTCGATTTTGATACACCGCGGGTTCCGATCGTAGTGACCGTGCAGGTCGAACAGCATCAGTTAAGCGACATACTGAGTACGCTGTTGCGGGAATTCTCGCAGCTCTCCGGCGTAAGTGACGTTATTTTGCTGGGCAGCCATGAAATATTGATCCTCAACGCGCTAAGCGAAGCCCAGGAAACCCTGCTGCGGGGCATTGAGTTTGTACTGAGTAATCAGATAAGCCATTACCATATCGGGATTGGCGTGCAGGCGGACAGCGCCCCGGACATTCGCGAGGCCATTCGGTTCGCCCGCTCGGTGATCGAAGTGGGTAGCAAAGTGCAGCCGCAGCGGCAGATCTACTACTTTCGCGAAATGGCAATGCTCTGCCTGTTCAGGGTGCTGGAAGACAGCTATATGGTCAATTTTTTTATCAATAACGTACGCCAGCTGCTTGAGCATGATTCCGGCGAAGTGCTGCTGGATACCCTGAGCAGCTTTATTGCCAATAATGCCGAACCGGGCAAAACGTCGCTGCTGTTGGGGATTCATCGTAATACGCTCACCTATCGGCTGCAGCAAATTAAAAAGCATATACAGCTCGATCCGATGGTCTTCACCGACCTGACGCAGCTGGCGGTGTCGGTACACTGTTATCGCCGGCTGAATCCGCGCCAGAGCGAATGGATTGATAGCTTAAGCTAACGTACGATAGATTCGAATTGATGCCCCATCCGCCAGGATAAGTGGCCACCATGGCCACTTCTTTCCTGGCGTGGGTAGGAAACTACGCTTTTGACGACGGCGACAGCCACTGATATACCGCAGACAAATCCTCTCCGGCATATCCCGCGTCCGCCGCCTGCTGCCACAGTTCGGCGATGTTTTCCAGCCCCGGCATGGTGTGCGGCTCGGCCAGGGAAAGCGCCAGCCGGGCATCTTTCAGGGCATGCGCCAGCTGCATCTGCGGGGTAAACTGCTCGCTGGCGATGGCGTCCAGTTTCACTTTGACATAGGGCGCCGCCAGCGGGCCGCCTTCCAGGGCGCTCCACAGCTGGTCGGGGGTGAAGCCCAGCGTCTTCGCCAGCTGGGCGCTTTCCGCGATGCCCTGCATCATCGAAATCAGCCAGGCATTGAGGACCAGCTTCATTTTCTGGCTGTTGCCCGCCTCGCCAAACCACTGCGTCCCGCGGGAGATAGCCGCAAACACCGGTTCGGCAGCGGCGCCCTTTTCCCTATCGCCGCTGGCGAGCACCAGGATCTGTGCCTTCTCCGCTGGGGCTTTGGTCCCCGACACCGGGGCATCAATATAGGTCATCGCTGGCTGAAGTTCCCGCAACAACGCGATGGCCTGCCGGGTCTCCGGCAGGCCAATGGTGCCCATCTGGCAATAGATCGCCTGCGGCTGACAGGCGGGCGCGATTTGCGCCAGTACCTCGAGGGTGGCCTCGCCGTCGGCGAGCATACTGATGATCACCTCGGCATCGGCCACCGCCTGCTGCGGCGTGGCGTGCAGAGATAACCCATGCGCCTGTAAATCTTCGCCGCGGGCTGGCGAACGGTTCCAGCCGGCAACGGTAAAGCCGTTTTTCAGCAGGTTACTGGCAAAAGCGTGTCCCATGGCGCCGAGTCCCAGCACCGCGACCTTTGGTAATGTACTCATCTTGTCTGTCCTGATTCGCGTCTTAATAAAAGCGGACCTCTACTATCGCATCTCTGGCACGGATGTCAGTAGCAATAACGGGCATGAAAAGTGACACTGTCACTGATGTTCTCAAGGCTGACGAAGCCATTCCAGTAAGCGGCGCATCGCTGGCGACAGGCTGGCGTCATCCTGGTAGCACAGGCACAAACGGCGCTGCGCCCAGCGGTCCTGTAACCCGATGACGGCAAAAGAATAACGCTGCCGGTAACGCTCGGCAATAACGCGCGGCAGGATCGCCCCGCCGGCGCCGTGCGCCACCATCTCGCAAAGCCCTGCAAAATGGCTCATCCTGACCCGAACGTTTAGCGCCTGGCCGAGTTCAGCTGCGTGCTGTTCGATATGCTGCTGTAGCGCACTGGTCTGATAGAGGGCGACCAACGGCTCGTTGAGCACCGCCGCAAACGCCACTTCCTGTTTTTCGGCCAGAGGGCGAGCTGGCGGCACGATCAGCACCAGCGGGTCGTCAGCGACGGGCTCGAGGCGCAGCGGCCCGGGGTCGACCGCATCGGACACCACTCCGGCCTGCGCCACGCCCGCCAGGATACAGCTGACGATATCCGCGCTGGTGCGTTCTTCGGTTTCGATCTGCACCGCCGGGTGCGCTGCCATCCAGGCGGCGAGCTTCCCCGGCAGAAAGGCCGACATCGCCGAGGTGTTGGCGAACAGGCGCAGCGTCCCCCGCTGACCGCAGGCGAAGGCGTGCATCGCCTGGCGCAGACGCTGCTGCTGCGCAAGAAGCGGGCGGGCATGGCGCGCCAGTACCTCCCCGGCCTCTGTCATCGCCACCCCGCGGGCATGACGGTGCAACAGCGGCACGCCGATCTCGGCCTCCATCTTGCGCAGCCTCTCACTGGCGGACGCCAGGGCCAGATGGGCATTCGCCGCTCCGCCGGTGATACTACCGGTATCCACGATGGCGATAAATAGCCGCAGATCGGCCAGATCCAGTCGCATCAGGCCCTCCTTTACCTTCGGTTTTTCCGTAGTCTATGGCCAACATACCGCATTGTGGCCCTCACGACCAGCTGTTTCAATGCCCCTTTATACCCTGAAAAGTGAGCCATAATGTTCGATTTACACACGATCTCTTTCCTGTTGATCTTTATTGCCGCCGGGCTGGTCAAAGGGGTGACCGGCATGGGATTGCCCACCGTGGCGATGGGCCTGCTTGGCCTGCTGATGCCGCCGCAGGCCGCAGCGGCGCTGCTGGTGCTTCCCTCGCTGCTCACCAATCTCTGGCAGTTACTGGCAGGCCCGGCGCTGGCGCAGATTGTACGCCGTCTCTGGCTTATGATGACCGGGATTATTATTGGCACGTTGGCCGGGTCCTCACTGCTGATCGGCCTCAATCCTCGGTGGTCGGCGCTGGCGCTTGGCGCCGCATTGATAGTCTATGCCGGGTATGCGCTCTGCAGTCCGGTGTTTCAGGTTTCCGGCCGCGTGGAGAAGTGGCTGTCGCCGCTCATGGGCGGGCTGACCGGCGTTATCACCGGGGCGACCGGGGTATTTGTTATTCCGGCCGTTCCCTGGCTACAGGCGCTGGGCTTTCGTCGCGACGAGCTGGTGCAGGCCCTGGGGTTGTCGTTCACCCTTTCCACTCTGGCGTTGGCGGCTGGCCTCGCCCTGCACGATGGCTGGCATGATGATGCATGGCTATTGTCGGCGCTGGCGCTGTTGCCGGCGCTGCTCGGCATGTGGCTGGGACAGCGGATCCGCTCGCGTCTCAGCCCGCAGCGCTTTCGTCAGGGCTTTCTGTTGTTCCTGCTGGCGCTGGGGATAGAGCTGATCGCCCGGGGATGGCTGGTCTGAATCCTCTAGCGGCGGGTAATGTGCTTCACATTGTACTTACTGGTGTTCTGGTAGATCTCTGAGAAATCGACGATCGCCCGGTTCTGGGCGTAGCTGATCGACTGCACCCGCAGCAGGAGGCTGTTTGGCGCCACCTGCAGCAGCTCCGCCTGCTCACGGGTCGCCAGCACCGGGGTATAGCTGCGGTGGCTCTCGATGATGGTGATATGGCACTCTTTTTTGAAATAGTTGAACTTAGACTGCTCGAGGTTACCCACGCTGAGCCAGGGGAAGGTGGCGAAGGGGATATAGCTGTTTTCCACCAGGATTGGGACCTCATCGATCAGCCGCAGCCGTCTGACGTAATACACTTTCTCCCCCGGCTGGATCTTTAACTGCTGGGCAATGGCTGGCGGGGCATCAAGCAGCGTAAATTCAATAACTTTGTTACGGTAGTTGGTGACGCCCACCACCTGCATCTGGTAGTTAAAGCCCTCCAGTTCCCCGCCATGATAGTTACTTTTACGCACAATGCAGGTTCCGCTGCCGTGCCGCCGCGCGATCAACTTTTCTTCCTCCAGTAGCGCCAGCGCTTTGCGCAGCGTCATCACCGAGACCTTCAGCTCCGCGGCGAGCGCTTTTTCGCTGGGCAGCATATCGCCGACGGCATAGTCGTCGCTGTTGATGCGGGTCCTCAGTTCAGTGGCAATCTTTTTATAAATCACTTTTAGATGTCTCGATGGAGTGGCGCCAGTCAACGGTAACCATGAATAACTTCATGTAATTAGATGATTATTTTTATCTTGCAGCGAAAAAATCAACAATGACACATCTATAAATCACGCCATATTTATATATCTGTCCAGCAATAATATATATGACTTTCGTCACAGATGGCCCTTTTCCTGCTCGGGATCCCGGTGGTCTGCTCCTAGTCTGATAAGCCTATTCATCAGGTGATGACAGCGGTCTGCAAAGACGAGAGGACAACCATGATTGGAGTGAAAAAGCTTCAGGACTTTTCCAAGGCGATGATCGGGCCGGTGCTGTATCTGCCAGCTATCGGCCTGTTGATCGCCCTGTTCAGCATGACGACCAACCGGCTGTGGGTGGATGAAAGCAGCGGGCTCTACCTGATGGGGAAATTTGTCTCCAGTATGCTCTGGGCGCTGATGAACCATCTTGGGTTTCTGTTCTGCCTTGGGCTGGCCAGCGGTCTGGCGAAAACCCGCAAGGCCGAAGCGGCCTTCGTGGCGGCCATGACCTGGCTGATGTACCTGGCGGCGAATAATAGCTGGCTAACCCTCACCCATCGCCTGGCGACCGGAGCCACCAACGCGCAACTGTACGGCAGCGGACAAACCTTTATCTTCGGTTTTCAGGTTATCGATATGGGCGTATTCCTTGGGATTATCCTTGGCTGCGCTGTCGCCTTTGTCCATAATCGCGTGGTTGGGATTGAGTTTCGCGGCGCGCTGTCGATCTACGGCAACAGTAAGCTGGTGCTGATCGTGATGCTGCCGCTGGTTGGCATGTTCGCCATCGCCACCGTCTATCTCTGGCCGGTAGTGGAGCTGGGCATTTCGGCGCTGACCGGCTTTATGAAATCCTTTGGCGCCATCGGGGTCTTCCTGTACGGCTTTCTCAACCGGTTCCTGATCCCCACCGGGCTGCATCATCTGATCTGGTCGCCGTTCGTTTTTACCTCTATCGGCGGTCAGCTGCTGATCGATGGTCAGACCGTCATTGGCGCTAAGCCTATTTTCCTGGCCGAAATCGCCCGCCACCCCGTTGACGCGCTCAGTGATTCCGCCCGTTTCCTCACCTATGGGATGGTGAAGATTTTTGGCACCGCCGGCATGGCGCTCGCCTTCTACCGTACGGCGAAACCGGAGAATAAGCAGCGGTTGAAAGTCACGCTGATCCCCTTGATTGTTACCTCCGTCCTGGTGGGGATCACCGAACCTTTTGAGTTTCTCTTTATCTTCACCGCCCCATTGCTGTGGCTTATCTACTCCCTGCTGGACGGTTTTTTCCAGATGCTGGCCTGGCTGCTTCACGTCAGGGTCTGCGCCACTAACGGTCTCATCGATTTCGTCGTCTATAACCTCCCGGCGGGAGTCAGCGCGACGCGCTGGCCGGTGTTTGTCGCCCTCGGTCTGCTGGAAACCGCGACCATGTACCTGGTCGGCACCTTCTGTATTACCCGTCTGCGGCTGCTCACCCCGGGCCGCGAAACCGCAGCCGAAGATGAGCATTCGCAACAGGCTAATAGCGAGCATCCGGATAAAGGCGCGCTGGTGATTGCCGGGCTGGGAGGGAAAGAGAATGTCTGTGCGGTGGGCAACTGTTTTACCCGTCTGCGGGTTGATGTGCGGGACCCCGCCCTTATCCAGCAGACGCTGTTGAAAGAGAGCGGCGGGAGCAGCGTGCTGATTAAAGGAAACCATGTCCAGGTTATCTATGGCCTGGGAGTTAACAAAATTCGAACGGCGGTCAACGCCAGTCTGGGTGTTATTGAATAACGAGGTGGTAAATGAAAGATAATTTTGTGGACACCATTGCCGGCGGCGGCAGTACTTATACCCCTGGGATTGTGATGATGTTACTGGAAAATATGTCGCGCTTTCCCCTGCGGGAGATCCGTCTGTATGACAACCATCACCAGCGTCAGAAGACTATCGGCGACGCCTGCGCCATCCTGGTGGCTGAACGCTTCCCACAGGTGAAGTTCAGCTATACCACCGATCCGCAGGCGGCCTTTACCGACGTCGATTTCGTGATGGCGCATATTCGCGTTGGCCTGTATGAGATGCGGGAAAAGGATGAAAAGATCCCGCTGAAATATAGCGTGCCGGGCCAGGAGACCTGTGGTCCGGGTGGGATTGCCTACGGTATGCGCTCGATTGCCGGGGTGCTGGAGCTGGTCGATTATATGCAGCAGTACGCTCCAGGGGCCTGGATGCTCAACTACTCCAACCCGGCGGCTATCGTCGCGGAAGCGACCCGTCGCCTGCGGCCCGACGCGCGCATCATCAACATCTGCGATATGCCGGTGGCTATCGAGGGTCTGTTCGCCGACATCCTCGGCCTGCCGTCGCGCAAAGCGCTGAACGTTCGTTACTATGGCCTGAACCACTTCGGCTGGTGGACCAGCATCACCGATAAAGCCGGTAACGATTTGATGCCGGCGCTGAAGCGTCACGTGGCGGAGCAGGGATACAGCAGCCCAAAAGAAGACTTTCAGCATAAGGCGCCGAGTTGGATCGAGACCTTTAAAAAGGTGAAGGATGTGTTTGCCCTCGATCCGTCGACGCTGCCTAACACCTATCTGAAATACTATCTCTACCCGGACTATGAAGTGGCGCATTCCGACCCGGAGTTTACGCGGGCCAACGAGGTGATGGCCGGACGCGAAAAAGAGGTCTTTGATATGGCCCGGGAGATCACCCGTCGCGGCACGGCGGAAGGCGCGCATTTCCATGCCGGGGCCCATGCCACCTTTATCGTCGACCTCGCCTGCGCCATCGCCTTTAACACCCAGGAGCGGATGCTGTTGATCGTCGAGAACAACGGGGCCATCGCCAACTTCGATGAGACGGCGATGGTGGAAGTCCCCTGCCTGGTGGGCGTTAATGGTCCGGAACCGCTGGCGATGGGGAAAATCCCGTCATTCCAGAAAGGGTTGATGGAGCAGCAGGTGGCAGTTGAGAAACTGGTGGTTGACGCCTGGATTGAGGGCAGTTACCAGAAACTGTGGCAGGCCATCGCCCTGTCGAAAACGGTGCCCAGCGCTTCGGTGGCGAAAGCCATCCTCGATGAACTGATCGTCGCCAACGAAGGCTACTGGCCCGCACTGCACTGATCTTTTTCGTGATGGGTAAGATGCAGAGAATCCCCCCTTCTCTGCATTTTTACCCGGTGTTTCCCCCGGTGATGCATTCATCCTTAACCTCCGCCCCCGTGGGCAAAGCGAATCGCTCATTTCCCCCTTCAGACCGGAGGTAAAAGGCCTCTATCTTCATTTTGCCCCGATCGTGACAATGAAATATAAATTCTATTCTTCAATATTATGGCGTAAAAATGTGATCTGCGTAGTATTCTTCGATTTACATTAACCCACTGAAAACAACATCGTTATTACCTCACTGTAAATTTAACCTGCTTTTCATGGGGATATACTCCCTTTAGCCTTTGTGATTGGCTTCATGCATTTACCATTCTGCAACACTGATTTGAAATTAAATTTTCATAATGTGATCTTGTTGCATGTTCATTCCATTTCTTTGTGCCATATTCTTACCACGGTAAATCGCCGGAGCGACAGCAACGTGCCACACCAGAGCGCTGTTCATCGGCAAATGTCGTCGCGACTGACGCACTAAAGACCGCTAACCCGCAAAGGAGAACGGATATCGACTACATCCATGTCAACACCAAGCCGTAAACCTCTTTGACCGCCATTGCTTAGCGTACCCTGCCTTGTGCTGAGCAATTACACAAAGAAGAAAATCATTTAATTCAGTTAGATACGACAACACAGGCGTGATAAATCCTGACTGGGGAGATGTATTTTTATCTTGTGTCGTTCAACAAAATAAAGGGACTACCATGTCATTTATAACAAACCTGAACCAGCAACAGAGAAAACGACTTCATCAGATCACCTTAGTGGCCACCTTCGGCGGCCTGCTTTTCGGTTACGACACCGGCGTTATCAACGGCGCCTTTTCCTCACTGAAGCAGTACATGGCGCTGACCCCAACCACCGAAGGGCTGGTAATGAGCGTTCTGCTGGTCGGCGCCGCGCTGGGCAGCGTGTTTGGCGGCAAATTTGCCGATTACTTCGGCCGGCGTAAATATTTACTCTTTCTCTCCTTTGTTTTTCTCATCGGCGCGTTGCTTTCCGCCGCGGCCCCCGATATCACTACCCTGCTGATTGCCCGCGCCCTGCTGGGCTATGCCGTCGGCGGCGCTTCGGTCACCGCCCCCACTTTTATTTCAGAAGTGGCGCCTACCGAGATGCGCGGCAAGCTGACCGGCCTGAATGAAGTCGCCATCGTCATTGGCCAGCTGGCGGCGTTTGCCATCAACGCGATCATTGGCATCATCTGGGGCCATCTGCCGGACGTCTGGCGCTATATGCTGCTGGTACAAGCGATTCCGGCCATCTGCCTGTTCGTTGGCATGTGGCGCGCGCCGGAAAGCCCGCGCTGGCTGATCAGCAAAAATCGTCATGATGAAGCGCTGCATATCCTCAAACAAATCCGCCCGGCGGAACGCGCGCAGAAGGAGTACGATGACATCTCTACCCTGATCAAAATTGAAGCTGGTAATAAGTACAGCGCCCAGAGCACCTTTGCGACGATTGTCAAAACACCCTGGATCCTCAAAATTTTGCTGGTCGGCATTACCTGGGCCGCACTGCAGCAAACCACCGGCGTTAACGTCATTATGTATTACGGTACGGAAATCCTGAGTGCCGCCGGTTTCTCAGAGCGTACTTCGCTGATCTGCAACGTGCTGAACGGTGTTTTCTCCGTGGGCGGTATGCTGATCGGGGTACTGTTCCTTGTCGACCGCTTCAAACGTAAGACAATCATCATCTACGGTTTCGCCATTATGGCAACCCTGCATCTGATTATCGCCGCTGTCGATTACACCCTGGTGGGTGACCTGAAAGCTACCGCCATCTGGCTGCTGGGCGCGCTGTTCGTCGGCGTGATGCAGGGCTCCATGGGCTTTATTACCTGGGTGGTATTAGCCGAACTGTTCCCGCTGAAATTCCGCGGGCTGTCGATGGGGATCTCGGTATTTTTCATGTGGATCATGAACGCGGTGGTCAGCTATCTGTTCCCGCTGCTGCAGGCAAAACTGGGCCTTGGGCCAGTCTTCTTTATCTTCGCCGCCATTAACTATTTAGCCATTCTTTTCGTGGTCTTTGCCCTGCCCGAGACCTCCAATAAATCGCTTGAGCAGTTAGAAGCAGAGCTGTCAGCAAACCATGAAGATAAAAAATCCACTCGTCTCACCAGGGAGGTTGGTTATGATCGATAACATCACGCTGGATAATCTGCATATTGGCTGCAAAGCCAGTAATAAAGCGGAAGTCATCGCCATGATCGGCGCGGAGTTTAAAGCCAAAGGCTATGTCAATCAGGAATGTGTCCACTTTCTGCTGGAGCGTGAACATCAGGTCTCGACCTTTTTAGGCAATGGCATCACCCTGCCGCATTTGCCGAAATCCGCGACGGATATCATCCTTAAAACCGGGATTGAGATCTATCAGTTTCCTGATGGCGTAATCTGGGATCGGAGCAATGTAATGTTTATTGCCATCGGCGTGATCGCGAAAGAGAAAGAGCATATTGACGTACTCAAGGAAATTGCCTCGATATTTAGCGATGAGCTGATCGCTAATGCACTGTCATTAATCTCTGACAAACATGATTTCCTGAAAATTCTGCAGCATAACGCCTTGCCCCATTAAGTATGACACCGACCGGAGCTCTGGCCCCGGTCGGATTTTCACCCCTCGCCCAGCAAACATGGCGAATAATCTGATTCTCCCCGTTATAACCTCAATGGCAATAATAACCAGAGAAACCAACGTATTGCTACTTGCTTGAAGTACGCGCATTAGCGCAGGCATTTCATAACTAAAATCCCATTAAAACAATGAGTTAAATATTCTTCAGAGCTACTGACCCTCAGGTTTATTGCTCGCGCTGTTAGCACCGTACGCCAGTGATTCCTGCGGTATTCCATTAGTTTTGATTTATATCAATACCTGTTCGATCGTTAAAATGCATTTTACAGCGCGATTATTTTAGCAGGGTGAATACGACATTGGTTTTACGATTGGGATATTTATTTAGCCGACCCGCAAGTCTGTGGGGATGGCTGATGTGTAATGCGTTTAACGGTATTGCGATTGTCCTCTGCTTTCGTGGCATAAGCAGCGTCACCGGTTTCAGCGAGGCGATCTGGCAGGTCATCATCACGCTGGCTATTATCATATCGACCTGGTACAGCGCTAACTATTTTGCTGCGCTGGAAGCTCGACGCGATAAACGACGCTATCTGCTGCTGGCCTGGGTGGTCATGACCATTCTGTTGAATTTTATTCACCTTGGCGGTGGTTAACGCCATCTATTAAAGGATCATACCATGACGCTGGCGATGCTGTTGGTGCTTATCAGCCACCATAAAGGGCTGACGCTCTTGCTGATCGTAATTATTGCGCTGCTGTTTATTGCGCTCACTCCGCTGGTCAAAAAACTGTTGAGTCACCTTCACGATCGTTCCTGAATTTTCTTTTATGACCGCCTACAGGGGGCCTTCTCTTCGTCATCTCCGTTTATCCCGTCACCCGCTCCCCCAGCATACAGTTTGTGGCAACGCCAGAAAAAGTAATGAGAACCATTATCATAAAAGCTGTGCTAACGTGTCAGCCCACAATAACGCCTGAAGCAACAAAGCAGGGGGACAGACGAGGTGAAGTTGAGTTCAGGGAGCATCACAACAGGTCGTACGAGCGGGCTGCTGACGCTGGCGATTGGCGCACTCTTCTACAGCAGCGGCAGTATTGCCCGGCCGGATCTTCAGCCGCTGGGGCCGAACATTGCGGATAAAGGGTCGGCGTTTTACCACTTTACGCAACGCCAGTATGACTCTGCCGATGGCGAACGTCACTACCGGGTATGGACCGCAGTGCCGGACAAAGCCCCGCCCGCCGCCGGCTATCCGGTACTGTATATGTTGGATGGCAACGCGGTGATGGATAAACTCGACGACGCGTTTCTGCAGCAGCTCTTCGCCGGCTCCCCGCCGGTGATCGTCGCTATCGGCTACCAGACCGCGCTGCCCTTTGATACCGCAGCCCGCGCCTGGGATTACACCCCACCGCTAAAGACGCATGAGCCTCGCGCCGGGAAACCCGCGCTACCGCCGCGTAAAACCGGCGGCAATGATGTTTTTCGCCAGCTGCTGACCGAAACGATGGTTCCCCAGACGGAAGCTAACCTGAAAATAGATCCCCACCAGCGCGCTATCTGGGGCCACTCCTACGGCGGATTGTTTGTGCTCGACGCGTGGAGGAAGGCTTCGCCGTTTGGGATCTACTATTCCGCCAGCCCGTCGCTAGGTCAGGCCCTGCAATCGCCTTTGCAGGCAAGCCAAAGTCTTGATGCCGTCCGCTTTCGCGGGAAATCGCTGTACCTACTCGAGGGTGACGGTAAAGCCCGTGGAGAGCCGTCCGGGCACGAGGCCTCGCTTGAGGTGTTGCGTCAAACCCAACAGCAGCTTGCCAGTAAAGGGTTGACCGTAGCCTTCTGGCGCTACCCCGGTCTGACGCACGGTCAGATGTTCGAGGTCTCGCTGCGCTCGGCGCTGCTGCATCTTTCCGGGCAGGCAGCGCTTGCGCATCAGTAACGCCCTTACGCCCACCAGCGGAGGGTGGGCGCATCAGCGCCGGTCGGGCAGGTGTTTGATATCGACCGGCTCGCCGAACAGAAATCCCTGCATCTCATCACATCCCTCCTCTTCGAGGATCTGCAGTTGTCCAGCCGTTTCCACCCCCTCGGCGATAAGCGGCGTATTGATCGAATTGCCCAGCGAAATAATGGCTCGCACGAATGAGCGTACCTGAGGGTTGCTCTCCACATCTGTCATAAAGCTGCGGTCGAGTTTGATGACGTCGAAATGAAAATCGCGCAGCATGCTCAGGGAGGAGTAACCGGTGCCAAAGTCATCCAGCGCAATACTGATCCCCATTTTTTGCAGATGATGCAGAACGCTGAACGCCAGCTGTTTATTGATCACAAACGCCGTTTCGGTGACCTCAAACTCCAGCAGACTGACCGGGTAGGCGGTACGCATCAGGATCTCGCGGACTTTTTCGATAAAGCTACGATGACGCAACTGCACCGGAGAGATATTGACCGAAACTTTTCTGTTCAAACCATTTTCCAGCGATTCGTTACACACCTGCTCGAGCACCCAGTAACCTAAGGGCACGATAGCGCCGCTCTCTTCGGCGATGGGAATAAACACGTCCGGCGGGATCGTCCCCAGCTGCGGATGCTGCCAGCGCAGCAGCGCCTCGTAACCGGTGATGCTACGATCTTTGATGTTGCGGATAGCCTGATAGTGGAGCGAAAACTCCCCGGCGTGAATACCGCGCCGGATATCGGCGGCCATCATATTGCGCTGCCGCGTCTTGTCATCCATTTCACGTTCATACCAGCAAATCTTATGGTCGAGGCTGCTTTTTGCCCGATACATAGCCAGATCGGAATTGCTCAGTATCGTATTAATATCCGTGCCGTCCTCCGGGTAGACTGAGATGCCAATGCTGGCGGAGAGAACCACTTCCGTCGCGGCAAACGTCTGCTTACCGCTGAAGCAGTGCCACAGGCGCGCAGCAAAGGCATCCACTTCCCCCTCATCGGAAAAAGGTTTAACGGCCACAAACTCATCGCCGCCGAAGCGGGCGACCATCTCCTCCTTCTGCAGCGTTTTGAGCACGGCGCCCGCCACGCGCTGCAGCAGCTGGTCACCAATCAGATGGCCCTGCAGATCGTTAATCTCTTTAAATTTGTCTAAATCGATCGTGAAAATGGCAAAGCGGCGGGCATCATTTCCAGTGATCAGCTTCTCCACCCGTTCAAAAAACTCCACCCGATTGGGTAAACCGGTTAACGCATCGTAGCGCGCCATCCAGGCGATGCGGTCGTTAATCGCCTTCTGTTCACTAATGTCGCGGGTAATTTTGGCAAAACCCAGCAGGGTGTTCTGCTCATCGCGGATGGTATCGATCATGACATGCGCCCAGAATCGGGACCCGTCTTTGCGATACCGCCAGCCTTCCCCTTCAAACTGCCCGCTACGCAGGGCGATTTCCAGGTTTTTTGCGGGTACACCGGAGAGTTGCTCAGCTTCGCTATAGAAGAGACCGAAGTAGCGACCGATGATCTCGTCGCTCAGGTACCCTTTTGCCCGGCGGGCGCCCTCATTCCAGCTAATGACCGTGCCGTCGGCGCTCAGCATATAGATGGCATAATCTTTAACGCTTTCAATAAAGTGGCGATAGGCAATATCCGTCAGGTGATCGTTACTCATGGTACAGCGCTCTCTGTGGCTCGGTCGTGGCAAAACGCATTAGATATAGCAGAATTACGCCTATTAAGAATACAAGGAGATAGCCTTTTGTTGGCCTCTTTCTGACCCGGACACCGCAGTAGGCGCGGCGGACGCTCTCGTTAAGCGTAGTGGACCAGGCCGTCCGAAGGAGTGATATTCCCCGCGATTTTTGCACTTAGGTCGCCCACTAATAGTTACTTTTATTGATTAAAAAGTTTGATTGAAAGAATAAATAAAAGGAGTAATGTTAATAATACTTTCTATGGAGGTTAAATATGTTGCGTGATTATTTAAAAGTGGAAAAAGAAGACCAGCTTGTTGAACAACAGAGTCGGCATGACAATAGCCAGCATTATTCTTCGGTGACCGAATGGGTTATTTTAAGTAAAGATGGCCAGCGCAAAGGCCGGGTATCCCTGTTTGACCGCTTCCCCACCCGCCGCTCCTGGAGCGACAGTTTCCGCATTACGCAGTTCGATAATGCGGGTAAAGTGGTGGTGGATAAACTCACTGACGCGCTGTAAATCCTTCGGATTCCCGGCCTGACGGGAGAATATTAATACGCAAAATTAACACCTGCATAAAATATATTGATGCGTCGCCATCATGTTATTTTCTTTCTGCATACCGATAATCTAATGGGTAATTTTCGCCATGGTGCACAGCGCGAATTTTTAACCCGAAAAAATGCTGAATATAAGCCCGCTGGTCGGGCTTTTTTGCATGGTGCTCGCCATCTACGCCACAAAATGCCAAGGACATCCCGCACTGGATTGTATACGATGTATATACGAATCGTTACGGTATATATCTATGGGAATCGTCAAAATCTCCGATCTGCTGCACGATGATATTCGTGATGCCAGCAAAGCCATGTCCCGCTCCGTCAATGCCCAGGCGGAATACTGGATCCGTCTGGGCATGATGAGCGAACTCTACCCTGAGCTTAACCACCAGCAGATCAAACTGCTGATGCTGAAATCCGGCTCTGACCGTCTGCTGGAGGTGATCAATGCCATCAATAATCATTAAAACCGCCGACGAACTCGCCCGGCAGCGCCATGCCGGCCAGCTGCTGGCGTCAGTGTTTGATATGCTGGATACTTTTATCGTTCCCGGCGTAACGACGATGGCGATTAACGATCGAGTGGAAGATTTTATCGTCAACCAGCTGCACGCCCGCCCGGCCAGCAAGGGGCAATACGATTTTCCCTATGTGTTGAACACTTCCATTAACGATGTGGTGTGCCACGGGATCCCCAAAGCGACCGAACATCTGCGCTCCGGGATGATTGTTAACGTCGATATCACCCTCGAGAAAGCGGGCATGATTGCCGACTCCAGTAAGATGTACCTGATAGGCGATGTCTCCCCGCTGGCCCGCCGGCTGGTAAAGACTACCTATGAAGCGATGTGGAAAGGCATTGAGGTGGTGAAGCCTGGCGCGACGCTGGGCGATATTGGCCACGCTATTCAGCGCTGGGTGGAGGAACATGGCTATAGCGTGGTCAGAGAATATTGCGGTCACGGCGTCGGTCAGGAAATGCATGAGGAACCGCAGGTGCTGCATTACGGCCGCCCCGGAGAAGGCGCCGTGCTGCAGGAAGGCATGGTGTTCACCATTGAGCCGATGGTCAACCAGGGCGACAGCCGTATCAAAACCAAAAAAGATGGCTGGACGGTGGTTACCCGCGATAAAAAACTCTCCGCGCAATGGGAGCACACCGTGGCCGTCACCGCCAACGGTTTTGAGGTGCTGACGTTACGCGACGATGAACAGTCTCGGATCCGCTGAGTTGCTTCCCTTTCTCTATGACGGTGGGCCGCTTTCCGATCCCGGAGCTCGCTTGGGCGCCAGACGACACCTGATTCTGCCGCCGGGCGGCGGCAATAATTGTTTTCATGAATGATTTTCTGCGCGCGCGTCTGCCCGCTGGTTATGGCTGATGCGCGCATAAACCGCACAACGGTTTATCCTTTTACCTCCTTGCATCAGCTTACTCTTCATTGCCTTTATCCCGCCTTAGCGATAGCGAATAATGACATCCGCTTCGCTATGCTGCGCATTTCGCCAGTGAATACTGACCTCACCACGATTGTCCGGCATGGCGTAGCGAGGACGGTTGTTTGTCAAGGCGACCTGTTCCGGTGAATGGTGCTGGCACGAGACATCGATACGATCGTGCCGGGGGGCGATAACACAGGCCGGATTGATGACCCGTCCTGAAAAATGAACCTGGCCGGAAAGCGCAGCAGACGACGCCAGCGGCGCCAGGCACAGACATAGCAGAGCGAGACGGAATGGAGACATAGCAATCTTCCTTGATAACGGGTGACACTGCGCGGCACAGCATCGTTTCTGTGCCCTACAACCTGCGGCTTCCTGCCGTCACTCCACGCTACTGCAAAATAGCGGCAGCGTAAATGATTATTCCGGGCCACCCGGTCAACTGCCGGGAATAACAACAACTTTTCGTAAAATTTGCTCAGAACAGTTATCTCCCGGAAATAATGCATTATACGTATGGGACTCTTTTCAATATTTAATGAGATTATACTTACACCAAAAAATAAATAATGTTACAGCTTAACACATCTTATCAATGGGCCTTTACGATGTTCTCCGTATAATCCCGCTCCCGACGGTAATATACATTAGCGATGCTTACCGTTTTTTGTGAACAGAAATAAAAAACATGCTTTAAAAATGTTAAACGCTTTTGTTAACTTGTGATTATTTAATAAGGTTTGAGTATGAAAGAAAAAGGCACCCTGCTGGTTGTTGGTTCACTGCTGGCCTTAAGTCTGGCTACTGTGACCACCGCCCGCGCGGCGGGTACACTGAATTTCACCGGTAAAATTATTAACGAGTCCTGCCAGATCGCCAATAACGGTGGCGATGTTAATGTCGATTTTGGCAACGTCGATATGTCGGCGCTGAAATCCCATGAAGCGAAAACCGCAGAAACGCCGTTCACTATCAACCTCACCGGTTGCCCACTGGCGCAGAACATCAGTATCAGCCTGGAAGGTACTCCGGACACCAACGCTAACGGCACCAGCGCCGCCGTGCTGGCGCTCTCTGACGCCGCGGATACCGCCAAAGGGGTGGGCATTGAAGTCTTCTCTTCCCCTGACGGCTCAACGGAAGGCACTCAGCTGACCTTTGACAAGCAGAGCAAAACGGCGGTTTCGCAAGCCGACGAAAACGGTGATATTGCATTTAACTTTATTGCCGATCTGAAGAGCGATTCCTCACAGGATGTCACCGCCGGCAATATTAATGCCACGGCCAATATTGATATTGTGTACGAATAGAATGTCCTGATTGCCACTTTTCCAAGGGCAGCGTCCCCCTGCCCTTATTCTCATTCCTCGTGACCGGATCCTCAATTATGCAGTGTTATAAAGCGGCTTTTATCCTGAGCCTTCTCTTTTGCCCGTTCCTGGCGTCTGCCGCCGGGGTTGCCATTGCCGGCACACGTGTCATTTATAATGAACAAAGCCATGAGGCAGACATCACGGTAAAAAACACCAATCCTCACGATCCGGTGCTTATTCAGAGCTGGGTAGACGATCTGGCTGATAATAATAAATCACCGTTTATCGTCACCCCGCCATTGTTCCGTCTGGATGCCGGAGACAGCAACGATCTGCGCGTCCTATTAACCTCGGCGCAACTGCCAAACGATCGGGAAAGTTTGTTCACCCTGAATATCAAAGTGATCCCTGCCAATACCGCGCCGGCTGGCGAGAACATTCTGCAATTTGCTATAAAGAATCAACTGAAGCTCATTTATCGCCCGGCAGGGCTCCCTGGCTCGGCGCTCAACGCGGCGCAGCACCTGCGCTGGCGGGTCAGCGGCAACCACCTGCAGGCGGAGAATGCCTCCCCCTATTATGTGACTATCACCACGCTCACCTGCGCGGGCCAGAACCAGAAAACGCCGCTTGAGCGCAGCGTGATTGCTCCTCACAGCCGTGAAGATTATGCCCTCCCCGGCGAGGCCTGCGCCCGCGAGGTGAGCTGGCGCATTCTGGATGACTTTGGCGCTGTGCAGACGTTTAGCGCCCCCGTTTCGGCGCACTAAGCGTCTGATGTCGCGATGCGCCACGGCCCGGCTCATACCGTTACCGTCGTCAGCCTCTCCATCCTGCTGGGCGGACAGAGCGCGCTCTTGCACGCCCAGGCGACCTTTAATATGGATCTGCTGGAGAAAAACGACCATTTGCCGGCAGTGGATCTGCAACGCTTCAATCAGCAGGCGGGCCAGCCGCCAGGCGACTATCCGGTGAGCTGGCAGGTCAACGGCGTCACGCTGGACGCCCGTAAGACCGTCACGTTTCGCCAGAACGATCGCGGACAGCTCACGCCCTGCCTTAAGCCGGAAGATCTGCTGCAGGCCGGAGTTAACCCGGCCGTGCTGTCCCAGGCGCCCGGCGCAACGTCCCGCTCATGTCCCGAACTCAACGCACTGCTGCCGGGCAGCACGGTCAATTTCGATTTTGCTCATCAGCGGCTGGTAATGACCATTCCTCAGGCGCTGATGACGCACCGGGCGAGGGATAATGTTCCCTCTGCGCTGTGGGACGAAGGTATTAGCGCCTTTCAGAGTAACTATCGTTAATCAGGCGCCAGCCAGCGTACCCGCGAGGGCAGCACCGAGCGCGATAACTATCTGATGTTGAAAAGCGGCGTGAACGTCGGCGCCTGGCGCCTGCGCGCCAGCAATAGCCTGACCGCCAACAGCGATGATAAGCCCCAGTGGGCGACCAGCGGCGCCTGGCTTGAGCGCGACCTGACGCGCTGGCAGAGTGAACTGACCCTCGGGGATACCTTCACGTCGGGCGATGTGTTTGACGCGGTACAGTTTCAGGGAATATCCCTCGCCTCCAGCGATGCAATGCTCCCGGACTCGCAGAAAGGTTTTGCCCCGACCATCCGCGGGATTGCCAGAACCAACGCCCAGGTCACGGTTCGGCAAAATGGCTACGTGCTGTATCAAACCTACGTCACCCCCGGCGCGTTCGTGATTGACGATCTTTATCCCACCGCCAGCAGCGGCAATCTTGAGGTTGCCGTCAAAGAGTCGGATGGCGAAATCCGCCGCTTCACCCAGCCGTATGCTTCGGTGACCAGCATGCAGCGCGAAGGCAGCCTGAAATACAACCTGGTCGCCGGGCGCTACCATAGCGACGATGCCAGCCAGCGACCGTTGATGATGCAGCTGTCGCTGATGCGCGGGTTCGCCCACAACCTGACGCTGTTTGGCGGACTGCAGAGCGCGGCGCAATACCATAACCTCTCGGTCGGCGCAGGACAGGGGTTGGGAGAAGCCGGGGCGCTCTCGCTGCAGCTGTTAAACGCCCGCGACCGGCACCAGCAGGATCCGATCGATGGCCGGGCCTGGCAGCTCCAGTACAGCAAAGGTTTTGATCGTCTTGGCACGCAGTTCACCTTCACCGGCTGGCGTTATTCGCATCAGCGCTATGCCACGCTGAGCGAGGCGTTTTCCAGCCCGGGTAGCGAAGACGACCTGCAGGATAGCGACAACAAAAAAGCAACCCTGCAAATCACCGCCAGCCAGAGCCTGCCGTACGATATCACCCTCTATCTGAGCCTCGACCAGGACAGCTACTGCTCAGGGGGCGCCTCACAGCGTACCGCCAATATGGGGATCAGCAGCCAGGTTCACGGTATCGCGTGGTCGCTCAGCTACAGCGACTCCCGTAGCAGCCACGGTGACGAGGAGGATGACGAGCCGCATTCCGACAAAGTGGTGACATTGTCACTTTCCGTGCCGTTGAGCCACCTGCTGCCGGGGAGCTATGCCGGCTATACCCTGACCTCCTCCCGCCACAGCGTTGGCAGTCAGATGGTCAGCCTCAACGGCACATTGCTGGACAATCACGCGCTTAGCTACGCCGTCAGCCAAACCCGCGATCGGCAAAACGGGTCCAGCGGCAGCCTGACGGCCGGGTTCAGCAGTGGAAGAGGCGATCTGAATCTCGGCTACAGCCACGATTCGCAGGCCGCTCGTCTGAACTACGGCGCCAGCGGGGGCATTCTGATTCACCGCCACGGGGTAGTCTTTACACCGGAAATGAATGGCGCTGTCGTCCTGATTGACGCCGGTGGCGCCGGGGGTGTGACCCTCGCCAACCAGAAAACCATCGCCACCAATGGTGACGGGTACGCCGTGCTGCCCTTCGCCACCGCCTATCACCGCAACGACGTCTCTCTCGACAGCCATTCGCTGCCGGAGAATGTGGATCTGGCCAACAGCACCGTGACGCTGGTCCCTACCAAAGACGCGGTGGTTCTGGCGCGCTTTCACACCCACGTTGGCTATAAGGCGCTGTTTACGTTGCAGTCGCGAGGACAACCGCTGCCCTTTGGCAGCGAAGTACGCGCCAAAGACACCAACAGCATCGTTGCCAGCGAGGGTCAGGTGTACCTGGCCGGCCTGGCGCCAAAAGGCACCCTGTATGCGCAATGGGGGCCAGGCCCTCAGCAGCGCTGTAGCGCCCGCTACGATCTCACCCCGACGCTGGCGCAGACCCCCCATCCACTCATTTTACAGCAGACGTTATCATGTCCTTTTTAACTCTCCTGCGTCGGGTCGCCATGACGCTGTTATTTATTCTGTTACCGGCCGCCAGCGGATGGGCCTGTACGCCAGTGTTTGTCCGCGGCCAGGCCTCCACCCTTCGGCTGAACGTGGGGCAGCTCACGGTTCCGGCTGACGCCAGACCCGGCACCCCGCTGTATCATAAAAGTTTCGCCTGGAACCGCCTTAGCGACGGCGGCGAACAGTGGATCCGCTGCGCGGACGATCCGCACGGGCTGTCACCGCTGCTGCTGGACAGTCTGCTGTCCGGGGGAGTGACGCGACCGACGGTTTATCAAACTAACCTCGCCGGCATTGGCGTTCGCTTATCGCTGCGCGCTATCGGCGGCTATGGCGGCTTTCCTGACCGGCCGACGCCCTCGCCGTTTAGCCAACGGGTGGACAATCCCGCCGCCTTGCCCGATGCGGTGTGGAAACTGGGCTATTTCCGCCTGACGATTGAGCTCATTAAAACCGGCGCCGCGGCGACGCCGGGCGAGCTTGAATATCACAGCGAGCGCTTTTTAATGGCGGAGCATACCCCGCTGGCCGCGTTAGACTTAACCGGCAGGATCAGCACCGCGGGATGTTCAGTGAATGACGCCACGCCAGCCCTGATCAAGCTCCCTGCGGCGATGCTTGACCACTTCGGCGGCGTCGGCAAAACCACCGGCGACACCCCTTTCGCGCTGCAGCTGGATTGCAACAGCGCGGTCACGGTTTCCCTGCGAGTTGACGGCGCGGAGTCCCTCTCCGCCCGGGGGCATGGCGTTCTGCGCAATGACGCCACCGACGATCGGGCGCAGGGTATCGGCGTGCAACTGCTTTACCATCGCCAGCCGGTCGCCCTGAATCATGAGATGACGCTGGGCAGCGCGAGTGCGGGCCGGTTTATCCTGCAGCTCACTGCCCGCTACTACCAGACCCGTCCCCGGATCACCGCCGGTCAGGTGTCGGCCGTCGCGACCTATACCTTACATTATGACTAGGTGATGGCGAACCGACGGATGAAGCGGATGAAGGAATTGCTCTGACCGGCGAATAGTAAGAGAATAGCGCCTACACGCGACGATCTGAGTACACGGGAGTTCATCATCAGCCATTCTCGTCGATTCCCCTTAGCCAGCAAAGTGGCGCTGGCAGGCGCGGCGCTCATCGCCGCTGGCATGCTGTTCAGCTGCACCAGTAAAGCCCCTAAATCCCTTGTCACGCCGCCGAACGCTGCCGCCGTCAAAGCTGGGCAGGCGCACCGGGAGCCGGTGCGCGGCGTGTGGCTCACCACCGTTTCGCGCCTTGACTGGCCGCCGGTCGGGTCGATTATCGCCAGCACGCCGGAGAGTCGCATCACGCAGCAGAAGCTGGCGCTGATCGCTAAACTCGATAACCTGCAGCGCCTGGGGATCAACACCGTCTTTTTCCAGGTGAAACCGGACGGTACGGCGCTCTGGCGGTCGGATATTCTGCCGTGGTCCGATATGCTGACCGGCAAAATCGGCGAATACCCTGGCTACGATCCGCTGCAGTTTATGCTGGATGAAGCGCACAAGCGCGGCATGAAGGTTCACGCGTGGTTTAATCCCTACCGCGTCTCGGTCAACACCAAACCGTCGACGATTGCCGAGCTGAACAACACCCTTACTCAGGTACCGGCCAGCGTGTTCGTCCTGCACCGTAACTGGATCCGCACCGCCAGCGATCGCTTTGTTCTCGACCCGGGCATTCCCGAAGCACGGGACTGGATCACCAGCATCGTCGCTGAAGTGGTGCAGAACTACCCGATTGACGGCGTGCAGTTCGACGACTATTTCTATACCGAAACCGCCTCTTCCCCGCTTAACGACAACGAGACTTTCCGCCGTTACGGGCAGGGCTATGCCTCGAAGGGCGACTGGCGGCGGCATAACACCCAGCAGCTCATAGCCCAGGTTTCCACTACTATCAAAAAGCTCAATCCGAACGTCGAGTTTGGCGTGAGCCCGGCGGGGGTGTGGCGCAACCGCTCCCACGATCCGGCGGGGTCGGATACCCGTGGCGCGGCCGCCTATGATGAGTCCTATGCCGATACCCGCAGCTGGGTGCAGCAGGGACTGCTCGACTACATCGCGCCGCAGATCTACTGGCCGTTTGCCCGCGATGCCGCGCGCTATGATGTGCTGGCCAACTGGTGGGCCGAGGTGGTTAAACCGACGCATACCCGGCTGTATATCGGCGTGGCGCTGTACAAGGTGGGTGAACCGTCCAAAAATGAGCCTGACTGGACGGTGGACGGCGGCGTGCCGGAGCTGAAAAAGCAGCTCGATCTCAATGAGACTCTGCCGCAGATCCAGGGCACCATCCTGTTCCGCGAAAACAACCTCAATCAGCCGCAAACCCGGCAGGCGGTTAACTATTTGCGCAGCCGCTGGGGGCAGCCGCAGAGCTAGCCGCCAGCCGGCTCTGCTATAGCGCCTGCAGCCCTTGCTGCAGGCGGGCGTGCAGCTTCAGCATGTTCTCTGTAATGGCCTGCCAGACGTGGCTGGAAAAGTCCGCCGGCAGCGTCCGGCGAGCGCTTTCGATTGCCTGCGGCACATGCCCGGCAAACTCCTGGAGGATCGCCAGCATCTGCTCCCGGGGAAAGTTCACCGCTTTGGCCGTCGCCAGAAAATGACGCGGATAGATGGCGTTAATCTCTGTTTTACGCCCTTTTGTGGCATTGAGCCCCATCGACAGCTTCAGATCGCGCAGATGCAGTCCCGTGCCGCCCAGCACCGGAAACGCCGAAATAATGTCGTAGAACGGTGTTAAGCGGTAGCTGCCGCCGGGCAACAGGTAAATTGAGAAGTTTTTTGCGTGACCGTCCGTCGCCCCCGTCAGCCACTGGAAGACCATGAACTTCATAAAGTCATAGCGATCTTTCAGCGCTTCACTCGAGCCCAGCAGAAAGGTCATGATCGCGGCGATACCCGGCCCGCCGTCAGACTCATATTTCATCGCTGAAGGAAGACCAAAAGCCTGACACAGATCCTCCTGCGGCAGACGCAGCAGCACCCGTCCCTCCTGCGCCCAGCGCCGGTCGAAGCGGGTTACCGCCAGGGCGCGGATCCGCGGGGTGGCGATGATCTCCGCTTCCGGCACCGCCAGGCCCAGTTCTCTGGCCAGCGCCAGGCACAGATACTCATTATCCACGCTTTCACGCAGATCCAGCGTCGCATTGGGCTGCTTTATCTCGCCGATGGGCAGCTTAATGATATGCGTGGTCGGCGTGGCGCCCTGCGGAATACACCACTGCTCGCCCATCCGCAGCAGCGCCGTTTTCTCCTGGGCGCCGGCCACCGAGATACGGAAATCGTCCTGGCTGGTAATCATCCCGAGGGGGATATCCGACTGGTAAGCGGTCAGCAAAGCGGTGAGCTGCGCCTCGTCCAGCGTCTGCCAGCGTAATCCTTCCAGGTGCGCCTCTTCCCCCGGCGGCAGGAGGGTCACCGCCCCTACGCTATCCCGCCCGACTTCGGCCAGCAGATCGAACGGCTGCTTCGAGCGCGCCTGATAGCGCCTGACGATCCGGTCGCGGACCTGCGGGCTGTCGGGCAGCAGGTTATCAAAATAGTGATACACCGCGTCGGCAGTGATATTGCCATACTGCAGCGGCAGTGAGAGGGAGAGCGGTCTGGCGCGCGGGCTGCGCAGCCACTCTTCGTCATAGCGAAAACTGTGCGCCCCGTTAGCCTGGCGGGTTAAGGTTCCCACGCGCACATTGTTCATCCAGGTGGTAAGCGTCGCCATTACCAGTCAAGGTCCGTGTTGTTATCGGGAGCCGGCGCCGTCTCAGCAGCTTTGGCGTTCAGCGTCATCACCACCCCCAGCGACTGGAGGATCTTAAACAGCGTGGTTAAGGTGGTTTTGTCGGGGTGATTTTCAAAATTGGACAGCGTGGCCTGCTTAATGCCGATCCGCCTGGCCAGCGCATCCTGGGTCCAGTGGTTCTGCTGGCGCAGCAGCTTCAGGTAATTGGCCAGCTGCACGGGACTGTATATCTGCGGGGAATTCATCGCCTTGTTCCTCACCATCATTTATCCCCCTGTCGGGATAAACTTGGTTTTATACCCTGTAGGGGATAATGTCAAGGTTATCCCCTGTAGGGGATAGGAGAATAATTATCCTTGTGTGGGGATAAAACAGGAAGGATGATCGCCGGAGCCACCTGTACATGCCCGGTGGCGGCTGCGCCTTACCGGGCCTACGGGCTGTCTCTCACCGCTCCGTAACGATCCAGGCCGGGCAAGGGCAGCGCCGCCCGGCAGCGGGCAGCCGCGCTTAGCTGCCGCGGTAGGTCGACCACCCGCCCGGGGCGATGAGAAACGGCAGATGGAAATGGTCCTCTGCCGCCTCGCCGATAACAAAATCAATCTGCGCCCGGGTAAAGACGCTCTCGCGCCCGGCGCGGGCAAACCACGCCCCGGTTTCCGCTGTTAAGCAATAGCGCCCCGCCGGCAGCGGCGCGGCGCTAAAGGTGGCGATACGCCCCTGGGCGTTGGTCACCAGGTTCGCCAGCGTCTCGCCCTCCCGGCTCAGGCTGACCGTTACGCCTTCTGCCGGCGTACCGGTGGAAATATCCAGAATATGGGTGCTCAGGGTACTCATTCGCCAATCACTCCTTCCAGTCTTAACATCGTAATCTCTCGCAGCTGGGCAAGCGCCTCGGCCACTTCTTCGTCGGCGGTATGCTGCAGCCGGCGCGTCAACGCCTGCAACATCTCTTCGCCGCTGCGCCCTCTGGCGCGGATTAAAAACACCCGGCCAAAGCGGGCTTCGTAGCGGGCATTCCCCTCCCGCAGGGCCTGCGCGAGCCGCTCATTCTCGCTGTCCACCGACGACTGCTCCTGGCGCGACAGCGCCGCATGCGCCTGGCTGCCGGTCGGCTTCTCACCGATCCGCGGATGGGCGCTGAGCGCCGCGTTCAGCTCATCCTCTCCCCAGTTAGCCATCGCCTTACGGGCGGCCTGCAGCAGCGCATGGCGGCTGGCGAAAGGTCGTAAGCTCACCAGCATCTCGCCCCAGGCCGGGATCGCCACGCAAGGGGCCAGCAGCCCCGCCGCCTCATCTTTGCTCAGGCTGTTAAACTGACTCAGCGCGATCATCCTGACTCCTTAACGATTTCGTCGCCGCCTGCTCCTGCGGCAGAATAAGGTTCAGCGCTATCGCTACCAGCCCACCGCTGGTGGCCGCCGAACCGAACAGATCGCCGACCATCGGCGGAAAATGGCTGAGAAACGCCGGCACCGACTCCACGCCAAGACCCGCGCCAAACGCCAGCCCCACGATCAGCACATCGCGACGGCTCAGCGGGGTCTGGGTAATAATCCGGATCCCGGCCGCCACCACGCAGCCAAACATCACCATCGTGGCGCCCCCCAGCACCGGCGCCGGGATCTGCCGCAGCAGTTCGCCCACCGGGGGGAACAGCCCGAGCAGGATCAGAATCACGCCAATGTAGCGTCCGACATAGCGGCTGGCCACCCCGGTCATCTGGATCACGCCGTTGTTCTGCGCGAAGGTGGTGTTCGGAAAAGCACAGAGCATGGCCGCCACCATACAGCTGACGCCATCCGCCAGGATACCGCCCTTCAGCCGGTTACGAAAAGCGCGATCGTCAACAGACTGTTGCGAAATCAGCGAGTTGGCCGTCAGATCGCCCACCGCCTCCAGAATACAGACCAGCGACACCAGGGCGACCGGCAGAAATATCGCGCTGT
The DNA here is from genome assembly GCF_001808265.1 of Klebsiella sp. HMSC16A12. Classification (NCBI taxonomy): domain Bacteria; kingdom Pseudomonadati; phylum Pseudomonadota; class Gammaproteobacteria; order Enterobacterales; family Enterobacteriaceae; genus Klebsiella; species Klebsiella sp. HMSC16A12. The sequence goes on along the minus strand of NZ_KV792544.1, from coordinate 83,288 downwards.
TAAACTGAAAGCCGAACGGAAACAGCGTCGGCAGGCGAAACAGAGTGTCGCCCAGGCTGTGAAGATGGAACTGACCGCTCAGCCCCGCTGCGATGCAGCCCACGGCAATGCCCACCACCACCGAGGAGAGCCGCAGCCAGCGGTTTTTGGCGCAGCTCAGCAGGACGATAACCCCGAGGGTGCCCGCCCCGAGCGCGATATTGTTCATGCTGGCGAAATCCTCGGCCTTTTCCCCACCGCACCAGTTGATGACGCTGACCTTGATCAGGCTGATGCCGATCAGCGCAATCACGCTGCCGGTAATGATGGGAGTAAAGATTTTCTTCAGCGGTTCGATAAAGCGACTGACAATCACCGGCACCAGAGCGGCGACAAAGTTAACGCCAAACAGCATCGCCATCATATCCTGCGGCCCGCCGCCCTGGGCTTTTACCCACATCCCTCCGGCCACCGTCACGCCGAGGAAGGCAAAACTGGTGCCCTGCATGCAGATCATCCCGGCGCCGATGCCCCATACCCGATTGGACTGCAGAAAAGTGCCGATGCCCGAGGCCAGCAGCGACATACTGATGAGATACGGCAGCCAGTCGCCAAGCCCGAGGGTAGCGCCGATAATCAGCGGCGGCGTGATGATCCCCACCAGGCCCGCCAGCACATGCTGGAGAGCGCTGAAAAAGGCCGGAAGCGGTGGGATCCGCTGTTCAAGGCCGTAAAGCAGGCCACTGTGATGTTCGTCAGACATAGTGATATCCCGTAGCAAAGAGAAGTGCATGGGCTAGTGCACAAAGCAGGCCAGAGACGACAAAAGGGCACCAATAAATTTATTATCACTCCAAAATCATCAACTTAGATTACGCTCGTGATGCATCACCCCTCTCCGCTGCTGAACCAGGCGTCTGAAACGATAGATTCTTAATGCAACATACAGAAACTTTTGATTCATAAAAAGGCAACCAATACCTCACATTGCACCGATGCGGTGCGTCAGGAGCCATCGCTGTGCCTCAGGCAGGCGGTTTTCCTCCCTCCAGCGAACTGGTACGCAAATTGCTGTAGTCAGTCACAACATCGGGAGAAGGAGAAAAAAATGAAAGCAATCGTGATTGGCGCCGGCATCGGCGGTTTAAGCGCGGCAGTGGCGCTCAAACAGTCGGGGATCGACTGCGACGTCTATGAAGCGGTGAAAGAGATCAAACCGGTCGGCGCAGCGATTTCCGTGTGGCCCAACGGCGTGAAGTGCATGGCCCACCTCGGCATGGGCGACATCATGGAGACCTTCGGCGGGCCGCTGCGCCGGATGGCGTATCGTGATTTCCGCAGCGGCGAGAACATGACCCAGTTCAGTCTCGCCCCGCTGATCGAACGCACCGGCAGCCGCCCCTGCCCGGTCTCCCGGGCAGAACTGCAGCGGGAAATGCTGGATTACTGGGGACGGGACAGCGTGCAGTTCGGCAAACGCGTCACCCGCTGTGAAGAAGACGCCGACGGCGTGACGGTATGGTTTACCGACGGCAGCAGCGCCAGCGGCGATCTGCTGATTGCCGCCGACGGCAGCCATTCCGCACTGCGTCCGTGGGTGCTGGGCTTTACCCCGCAGCGCCGCTACGCCGGCTACGTCAACTGGAACGGTCTGGTGGAGATAGATGAAGCGCTGGCCCCCGGCGATCAGTGGACCACCTTTGTCGGCGAAGGCAAGCGCGTCTCGCTGATGCCGGTCTCCGCCGGCCGGTTCTACTTTTTCTTTGATGTGCCGCTGCCGGCGGGTCTGGCGGAAGATCGTGACACCCTGCGCGCTGACCTCAGCCGCTACTTTGCCGGCTGGGCGCCGCCGGTGCAGAAGCTGATCGCCGCCCTCGACCCGCAGACCACCAACCGCATTGAAATCCATGATATCGAACCTTTCAGCCGCCTGGTGCGCGGCCGCGTCGCGCTGCTCGGCGATGCCGGACACAGCACCACCCCGGATATTGGCCAGGGAGGCTGCGCGGCGATGGAAGATGCAGTGGTGCTGGGCGCCGTTTTCCGCCAGACCCGAGATATTGCGGCCGCCCTGCGCGAGTACGAAGCCCAGCGCTGCGACCGGGTTCGTGACCTGGTGCTGAAGGCGCGCAAACGGTGCGATATTACCCACGGGAAGGATATGCAGCTCACCGAAGCCTGGTACCAGGAGCTGCGCGAGGAGACCGGGGAGCGCATTATCAACGGCATGTGCGACACCATCCTCAGCGGGCCGCTGGGCTGATCGTCGCCATGGATTCGATCACCGCACTCAGCGTCTGAATGGCCATTTGCGCGGGCCGCGAAAGCTGACGCGAGGGTGCAGTACACAGCGCCAGGGTCAGCGGTCGCAGCAGCGTACTGCGCAGCGGGACAAAGGCCAGCTGTCCACGCTGGACCTCGTCCAGCACGTCGAGCAGGCTAAGGAGCGTCACGCCGCTGCCGCGCAGCACCAACGACTTGATAAGCCGGATATCATTGCAGCTGATGGTATTCTCCGGCGCAAAGTCATGGTGGCGATAGAGGAGCGCCACCCGCTCATGGACGATCAGCGGCGCGCCGGGCACGATATGCCGCTCCAGGCTGAGCTCGCCCAAAGACAGCGCCTTCGCCCCCGCCAGGGGATGGTCCGGACGCATCACAATCCCCACCTCCAGTTCGGCAAAGGCCAGCACGCTGAGTCCAGCCTGCCCCTGCGGATCGAGGATCAGGCCGACGTCCAGGTCCGCCTGACGCACTTTCTGGCTGACGGTGTGGCTGTCAGCCACCTGCAGATCCAGCTCCAGCCACGGCCAGCTGGCGATGATCTCCGCCAGCGCGGCGGCGAAGCCCCCTTCCGCCAGCGCCTGCACCATGCCAACGCTAACGCTTCCGCGCTTCATCCCCTGCAGCTCATCAAATTTCTGTCGGGTCTGACGAAATTCCTTCTGCCAGCGCAGCAGATTGTCATACAGCAACTCACCGGCGGTGGTCATCCGCAGTCCCTCCGGCAGGCGCTCGAACAGCGGGGTACCGAAGGCCTCCTCGGCCTGCAGGATCTGGCGGTTAATCGCCGAGGCGGAAATATGCAGCTGCTCGGCGGCCCGGCGCAGGCTGCCGCAGCGGGCCACGGCGATGAAATAGTGCGCGAAACGGGAAAATGGACTCATGGCGCCCCTGTACTCTTTTTTGCAACAGCAGAGTGAATTAATGGTGATGGATGTGAACACCCTAATATGACAACAATAATCTCACAACAATAAAACAATCACCGATGTGAGCAGGAAGAGAAATCATGAAGACAACCACCCCCACGCCCCCCGCCCATTGCACCTTTGACCCGGAAGACTGGCTGCGGCTGGCCCGCTGCTGGCACCCGGTGGCCCGCGCCTGCGATATTGCCGGCGCCCCGGTGAAAGCCACCCTGCTGGACGAACAGCTGGTTATCTATCGTATTAAAGGCCAGGTGGTGGTCGCCCGCGACGTCTGCCCGCACCGCGGGGTGCCGCTGACCCTGGGGTTTCATGAAGAGGAAGGCATCGTCTGCCCCTATCATGGCCTGCGCTTTGGCGAGGATGGCCGTTGCAACCGCATCCCCTCCAGTCCGGGGCAACCCATTCCGGCCAAACTGCATCTCACCAGCTTCGCCGTGGAGGAGCGCTACGGGCTGATCTGGACCTGCCTGGCCTGCGATCCGGACAATCCGCCGCCGTTACCGACCATGCCGCACTGGGACGACGCCGGCTTTCAGCAAATCAACTGCCCGGCCTTCGAGGTAAAGGGATTTGCCGGCCGCCAGGTCGAAGGCTTTCTCGATGTCGCCCACTTCGCGTGGATCCACACCGACACCTTCGCCGATCCGGACAACCAGCAGGTGCCGGACTATACCCCGCAGGAGACGCCGTTCGGCTTTGTTGCCGACTACTGGAGCTCGGTGGGCAATTACCCGGCCAGCTCCGATTTCCGCGCGCCGGAAGGGTTCCAGTGGCTGCGTCACTTTGAAATGCATCTGCCGTTCACCGCTACGCTGACCATCCATTTTCCCGCCGACGCCAGGCTGGTGATCATGAACGCCGCCTCGCCGGTGTCGTCCCGGGTGACGCGGATGTTTGCCCCTATTGCCCGCAACTTCGATCTGCACGTGCCGGTGGAAGACGTACATGCGTTCAACCTGCGGGTATTTGAAGAGGACCGCCTGATGGTCGAGACCCAGCGTCCGGAACGGTTGCCGCTGGATCTGACCCTGGAGGCGCATATTCCGGCGGACCGCAGCTCTATCGCCTACCGGCGCGGGCTGAAGAAGATGGGCTTTGGCGATTTCTTTCTGGTATGAGTGGAGGTCATATGCGCGACATACTCCCGGTGGTGGTCGATGGCCTGTGGCGCCAGGGCGCGAAAAATCTGGCCGTTAGTCTGGTGAGCGCCGAGGGGCAACCGCTGCCGGCGTGGACGCCCGGCGCCCATATCGATCTCCATCTTCCCTGCGGGCTGATCCGTCAGTACTCCCTGACCGGCAGCCCGGCCGAACGGGATCGCTATCTGCTCTGCATCGCCCGCGAGTCGCAGTCTCGCGGTGGCTCCCGTTATATTCATGACACCCTGCGCCCGGGACAGCCATTGATAATCTCTGCCCCGCGCAACCACTTTCCGCTGCACGAGGGCGGCCATGTGGTGCTTCTCGCCGCCGGGATCGGCATTACGCCGCTGCTGGCGATGGCCCACGCCCGGGCGGCGTCCGGCGCCAGCTTTACGCTGCACTATTACGTTAGCCGTGCGCAGGAGGCCGCCTTCGCCACCGAGATCGCCCGCCAGCTAACGGGTGGAATCTGCCAGATCCACTGCTCAGACGAGGGGCAGAGTCCGCGCCAGCGGCTGGCGCAGGATCTGGGGGCTCCGGACGCCGACACCCGGGTCTACTTCTGCGGTCCGCCCGGATTTATGGCCCGGGTTCGCGATACCGCGCGGGCGGTCGGATGGGAGGAGGCGCAATTGCACAGCGAAGCGTTCCAGCCGCCCGCCCCGACGGCGGCGTCGGCGGCGGACGGAACCTTCACCATCACCCTCACCTCCACCGGGGAGCGCTGGCCGGTGCCGGGGGACAAAACCATCGCCCAGGTGCTGCAGGAGCATGGCGTCGCGGTGCCGCTCTCCTGCGAGATGGGGATCTGCGGCGCCTGCCTGACGCCGGTACGCGAGGGAACCGTCGACCACCGGGATACCGTGCAGTCGGAGGCGGAAAAACAGGCCGCAGAACAGCATATTGCGCTGTGCTGCTCCCGCAGCCTGTCGGCCAATTTAGTTATCGATCTCGCGGGATAAGCGGCCCGTCACCGGCTGGTCGGCGCGGGCGACCGGTTTCACCCGTACGGCGGCGAAGACAATCACCATCGCGCTCAACAGCAGCAGACCGCTGCCGGTGAAGACGCCGCTGGCGCCGTGCAAATCAAACACCGCCCCGCCGCCGGCGGCCCCGGCGCTGATGGCCAGCTGAATAGAGGCGACCAGCAGACCGCCCGCGCTTTCTGCTTCATCCGGCACGGTAGTGGCAAGCCTGGTGGACCAGGCCACCGGCACCAGGCCGAAGGCAAATCCCCACAGGGCGACCAGCAGCCCGGCCAGCACGGTCAGATGGCCAAACGTCACCATCAGCAGCGCCAGAACGCTCATCATCAACGGCACCAGCGCCAGGGTGAGACGCAGGCTACGGTTCAGCAGATAGCTCGCCACCGAAGTGCCGATAAAGTTAGCGATACCGAAGCCGAGCAATATCAGCGAAACCCCTTCGACACTGGCCTGCGCGACGGTCTCAAGGAACGGCCGCAGGTAGGTAAAGAAGGCGAAATGGCCGCTGAAAATCAGGATCGTCGCCAGCATGCCGCCCAGCATACCGGGACGGCGCAGCACCCTGAACAGCGTGGAGAAGGTCCCGACGCTCTCCGGGCGCATGGAAGGCAGCACCCACAGCTGCCAGAGCAGCGCCAGCAGGCTGGGTATCGCACAGAGAATAAACACGTTGCGCCAGCCGATCAGCTCCCCGAGGTAGCTGCCGAGCGGCGCGGCCACCACCGTGGCGACAGACACCGCGGAAAAGATGATCGCCAGCGCCTTTGGCACATGGGCCGCCGGCACCAGACGCATCGCCGTGGCGGTGGACATCGCCCAGAAGCCGCCGATGGCGATCCCCAACAGCAGACGGCCCAGCAGGAGAAACGCCAGCGAATCGGCAAAAGCGACCATCAGGCTGGAGACTATCTGCAGTACGGAAAAGAACATCAGCACCCAGCGGCGATCGATATTGCGGGTGGCGGTGGCGATCAGCAGGCCGGTAACTAACGCCACCAGCGCCGTCGCGGTGACCGCCTGTCCGGCCATCCCTTCACTGACGCCGAGGCTGCTGGCCATCGGCGTTAACAGGCTGGCGGGCAGAAACTCGGCCACGATCAGGCCGAACACCCCGAGGGCCAGGGCATAGACGGCGCGCCAGGCAGGTTTGGCGGGAGACAGGCTCGCGTCAGCAGCTATGCAGGAACTCATATACAACTCTCCAGGTTTATTAACATCCTGGTCATCTTAGGGACTTACTTTCGGACGATATATGATGCATACTCTTCAGTTATTGATTATTCGTCCGGAATTACCATGAGCCAGCCTGCCATCGACCTGACCAGCGAACTGTTGCGCGGTATGCGCCTCTCCGGCGTTAACTACCGGCGCATCGAAACCGCACGCCCGTTCGGCGTCGGCTTTAGCGCCGTGGCGGGTAAAGCCCAGTTCCATTTCATCAGCCGCGGGCCGGTGCTGCTGCGCATGGCCAGCGGGGAACAGTTCACCCTCGAGAGCGGCGATGCGCTATTTATTCCCAACGGCGACGGGCACGCCCTGCTCTCAGATCCGCAGGCCACGGTGGTCAATGTGGCGCAGCTGCCCAGCGAAACGGTGTGCAGCACGGTAAGTTGTATCAACGCTGGCGACCAGCCTGACTGCCCGGAGCGCGCCGTCATTTTCAGCGGTTGTATGGACTTTGAGCTCGGCGGCATGCAGCCGCTGGTCAAGGCCATGCCCGAGGTGATGCGGGTCAGCAGCCTGCTAAACACCTGGCCGGAGATCCAGCCGCTGTTGGTAGCGATGGAGCGGGAATCGCTCACCCGCCAGGCAGGCTATGCCGGGATCCTCGCCCGGCTGGCGGACGTGGTGGCCGCGCTGATTGTCCGCGGCTGGGTAGCGTGCGGGTGCGGCAACGCCACCGGCTGGGTACAGGTCCTGCGCGATCCCCGGCTGGCGAAAGCGATCTACGCCATGCATCAGCGCCCGGGGGTCAACTGGAAAGTGGAAGATCTGGCGCGGGAGGCGGGTCTTTCACGCTCGCTGTTCGCGGAACGTTTTCTCGCCGCCACCGGCACCACCCCCGCCCGCTATCTCACAGAGCTGCGTATGCGGCTGGCGGTGCAGTACATCACCCATGAAGGCCAGGCGCTGGAAAAAGTCGCCTTCAGCCTCGGGTATCAGTCGCTGGCCGCCTTCAGCCGGGCTTTCAAACGCATCACCGGCCAGCCGCCGGGGGCCTTGCGCGCCACGGCACGCTAGAGTCAGCCTTTATGTAAAGCGATACACGCCGTTGCCGACACGAAAGCGCTGCCCCTTAAGCGCCGGGTTGGCGACGCGGAACACCAGTTCGGTCAGCTGGTTGGCAGCCCCTTCACGGAAGATAAATTGCTGGCCGCCAACGTCCAGTCCCTGCTCCCCCAGTGGCGGAAAGCCCAGCAGCGCCTGCCAGCGATCGCGCACCGCCTGCGGATTGACCACCTCGAACACCGCCTGCTCAAGCGTAATGTCGCCCAGCGGATGCGGCGCGTCCAGCCTCTGGGCGCGCAGCCGCGTCAGCCGGGTGGCGTCGTCTTCTTCCCACTGCAGCACAAAGGGATAGACCAGCCCGTCAGTGTCGCCATCGATGGTGAAGATCCGCCAGCGGATGATATTGCCCTGCGGATCGTTGCGCTGGCCATCGACAATCGGTGACACTGTCACCCCTGTGCGACGCAACTGGTCATGGGTGGCGTCGATGTCGTCGCTGCGCAGCGCCACCCGAAACAGCGCCTCATTCTCCGGCAGCAGCCGTGCGGCGTCGCGCGAAAGGAGGAATTTGTCCGTCGCAGCGCGCAGTTCATCCGGGTCGGAAATGGCGAGAAATTCGATATAGGTCAGGCCAAAATAGCTCAGCGCATTGCGGGTTCCCCACCCCGGATGCCGCCCACCGGCCACCGCCCGCAGCTGCTGGTCGGCAAAGGTCTGAATGGCCGCTTCCGGCTGATTCACAAACTGTACTGCGTGGTCCCACTGTAAGGTTGCCATGATCTCTCCCGCGGTTGTGCCTGGTCAGGCGTCTGCGGCAAAAGATAGTGCTGGGGTGAAGGGATTGGCAAACAAGAATTAAATATATCGAAAGCAGGATAGGTAATTTATATCAACGCGGTATGTCGCATCTGACGGGCGATGAAACGGCGGGCAAAGAACCGCCCGCCGCGGGGTCAGACCGACCCTTCTTTCTCAATCACCAGAATACGCGCCGCCCCCTGCGGGTGGGCGACATGCTCGCATCCCACCTCAGCGTAGAAGATATCGCCGGCGTTCAGCATGATCACCTGCTCCTCGCCGTCGACCTTCACATGCATCGCCACCTGACCATCCATCACGGCAAACACCTCCTGACCATCATTGATGTGCCAGATATAGGGTTGGTCGGTCCAGTGCAGACGCACGGTGGTGCCGGAAAAATTGGCAATATCCAGCGCGCCCCACGCGCGGTCGGCGGTGAAATCTTTACTGCTCCAGCTCTGCATGATGGTGTCCTGTGGTAAGGGTTATTTTTTCTGCCAGTTTGCCCAGGGATCCGCTTTCTCCACCGGCGCGTCATCATCAAGGGAGGCGAGATACATAGCCTCCACCTCTTTGCGCGCCCACGGCGTCCGGCGGAGAAATTTGAGGCTGGACTTAATGCTGGGATCGCTTTTAAAGCAGTTAATGTTGACCTGGCGGGCCATTTCCGCCCAACCATAGCGCGCCACCAGGGCATTAAGCAGCGCTTCCAGCGTCACGCCGTGCAGGGGATCTTTCGAGCTGTGCATTACGATACGTCCGTTCCGCATTAAAAAGTGCGCCTACCTTACTGGCTCTCACCGACGGGCGCAACAGGCTTCATTACGCGCTTCGCGCCTATATCTATTTAACGCAAAAGCACTGAACCCCGCGCGGTCATAAATTAGAAAATAACGTTATTGGTTGCTTATTTGGCCTTGAGGCAAGCTGTGTTCAGCCCCGGACAGAGGAAATCACCATGCGCTGCTGTTGTGCCCGAACCCAGAACCTGAATCTACCCATAACTTATTACCCCGTTTTCGGAGAACACAATGAACGCGACCACCCTGCCGATTCTCGACCTGGCCCGCTACGCGGACCCCGCGGATAAAGCGGCCTTCCTGGCCGACCTGCGTCATGCCGCCCGCGACATCGGCTTCTTCTATTTGATCAACCACGGTGTCGACGACGCGCTTCAATATGAAGTTCAGCGCCAGTCCCAGCGCTTTTTTGCTCTCGATGAGGCGCAAAAACAGCAGGTGGCGATGATCCACTCCCCCCATTTTCGCGGCTATAACCGCGCGGCCTCTGAGCTGACGCGCGGCCAGCCTGACTGGCGAGAACAGTTTGATATCGGCGCCGAACGTCCGGCGCTAACCCTCAGCGACGACGCCCCGCGCTGGCAGCGCCTGCAGGGTCCGAATCTGTGGCCTGCCGCCCTGCCGTCGCTTAAACCGGTATTACTTCACTGGCAACAGCAAATGACCCAGGTGGGCATCCGCCTGCTGCGCGCCTTTGCCGAAGCCCTGCAGCTCCCGGAGAATGCTTTCGATCAGCTCTACGGCGACAAACCCAACGAGCATATCAAACTGATCCGCTACCCTGGCCAGCAGGAGACCCAAAGCAGCCAGGGCGTCGGCGCCCATAAAGATTCGGGGTTTCTCAGCTTCCTGCTGCAGGACGAGCAGAAAGGACTGCAGGTAGAGGTCGCGCCTGGGGAATGGATCGACGCCGTGCCGCTGGCCGGCAGCTTTGTGGTCAATATTGGCGAACTGCTGGAGCTGGCGACCAACGGGTATTTGCGCGCTACCGTCCATCGCGTGGTGTCGCCGCCGGCGCAGCAGCAGCGCCTCTCCATCGCCTTCTTCCTCGGCGCCCAGCTTGACGCGGTGGTGCCGGTTTACACCCTGCCGCCCGAGCTGGCGCGTGAAGCGCGAGGGCCGGACAGCGACCCGCACAATCCGCTGCTGCGCGATGTCGGCTGGAATTATCTCAAGGGCCGTCTGCGTTCCCATCCGGACGTGGCGGAACGCTACTATCAGGACGTGTTTCGCGAACGCGCCGAGCAATTGATCGTTTAACCATAACTAAAAAGGAACACACCATGAAATATGCCGCTTTTAAACTGGCAGGGGTCGCACTGTCTCTTTCTCTGGTATGGACGTCTGCCCAGGCTGCCGCGCTGCGCGTCGCCGCGGACCCGGTTCCCCACGCGGAGATCCTCAACTACATCAAAAAAATCGATCCCAGCCTCGATCTGAAGGTGGTGGAGCTGACCAGCGGGGTCAACGCCAATGAACTGCTGGCCAGTGGCGATGTGGATGCCAACTACTTCCAGCATGTTCCCTATCTGAAGGATCAGGAAAAAGCGCTGGGTAAAACCTTTGCCGTCGCGGCCACCGTGCATATTGAGCCGCTGGGAATTTACTCGCATAAGCATAAAGATTTCTCATCACTGCCGGAAAACGCCACCGTGGCGGTGCCGAATAACACCACCAACCTGAGCCGGGCGCTGTTCCTGCTGCAGGCGCAGAAGCTTATTAAGCTGGATCCCAAATTTACCGATCCGGCCACCACCCTGGCGACGCCGAAGGATATTGTCGAGAACCCGAAACACCTGAAGATTCTGGAGATTGAATCGCCGCAGATCCCGCGCTCCCTCGATGATGTCGACCTGGCGGTGATTAACGGCAACTACGCGCTGGAAGCCGGCCTGGTGCCAGCGAAGGATGCCCTGGGGCTGGAAAGCGCCGAGCATAACCCGTACGCCAATATTCTGGTGACCACCCCAGCCCTGGCGAATGACCCGCGCATTAAGGCGCTGGCGAAAGATCTGACCTCGCCGCAGGTGGCGGAGTTTATCCGTAAAACCTACAACGGCTCGGTGATCCCGGTGGCCCCTCAGTCATGATAACCATCGAAGGGCTGAGCAAAACCTACGCCGGAACCGGCCGACCGGCGCTGAACGATATCGCGTTGCAGATACCGAAAGGGGCAATATACGGCATTCTCGGGCGCAGTGGCGCCGGCAAAAGTACGCTCATCCGCTGTCTCAATTTACTGGAGCGGCCCACCTCGGGCCGCATTCTGGTGAACGGACAGGATATTACCCAGTTGAACAAGGCGGCGCTGCGGGATTATCGCCTGCGCACCGGGATGATTTTCCAGCACTTCAATCTGCTGCATGCCCGCACCGTCGCTGGCAACGTCGCGGTGCCGCTGGAGATTGCCGGAGTGCCGAGGGCCGCTCGCGAGGCTCGGGTGCGCGAACTGCTGGAGCTGGTGGATCTCAGCGAAAAGGCCGCTGCTTTCCCGTCACAGCTTTCCGGCGGGCAAAAGCAGCGCGTCGGCATCGCCCGGGCGCTGGCCGCCCGGCCGGAAGTGCTGCTGTGCGATGAGGCGACCAGTGCGCTGGATCCCGAGACCACCGCCTCGGTGCTGGCCCTGCTGGCGGATATTAACCAGCGCCTCAATCTGACCATTGTGCTGATTACGCACCAGCTGGAGGTGGTGAAAACCATCTGTGACCACGCGGCGCTGCTGGAACAGGGCGAGATTGTCGAAAGCGGTAAACTTGCCGACCTGCTGGTGACCCCATGGTCGCGGCTGCGCCAGTCGCTGCTGCACGACCCGCAGGCTGAACAGGAATTTCTTACCCGCCACGGCGTTCAGGGGAGGCCATTATGCGGAGTAGCATGAGCTGGGAAGATTTGTGGCCGTTATTACTCGACGGCACGCTGGATACGCTCTATATGGTGGGCCTGGCGGCCCTGTTTACCGTGCTGATCGGGCTGCCCACCGGCGTGCTGTTGTTTATTTCCCGCGCCAACGGGCTGGCGCCGATGCCGAAACTGAACGCGCTGTTAGGCGCGGTGATCAACATCGGCAGGTCGCTGCCGTTTATCGTACTGCTGATCGCCCTGATCCCCTTTACCCGGCTGATCGTCGGCACCACGCTGGGCAGCACCGCCGCCATCGTGCCGGTAACCATCGGCGCCTTTCCATTCTTTGCCCGTCTGACGGAAAACGCGCTCGACGAGGTGGACTACGGGAGAATTGAAGCCATTCTGTCGATGGGCGGCAACGTCTGGCACGTCATTTTTAAATCCCTGCTGCCGGAAGCCCTGCCAACGCTGCTGGCCGGGATCACGCTGACCATCGTGATGCTGATTGGTTTCTCCTCCATGGCCGGTGTGATCGGCGGCGGTGGACTCGGCGACCTCGCCATCCGCTACGGCTATCAGCGGTTTAATAATGAAGTCATGTTTGGCACAGTGCTGATCCTGGTGGCGATGGTCCAGGGGGTGCAAATGGCCGGCGATCGGCTGGTGCGCCGCCTGGCCCACCGCCGCTAGCCGTCAGTCATTAGTTCCAGCCGCTCTCTGCCGCCAGCTGGCGGACCAGACTGGCGGCGTCACACTCGCGGATCAACCCCACCCCCTGCCCGGCCCAGTGGGCGCCATACTCATGGACGCCCTGGGCTTTCGCGGCGGCGGCCAGCGCTTTGCCGATATCATACGCCAGCGGATAATCCGGTACGGCGCTCGCCGGATAGCCTTCCCCCAGCGCACAGAAGGCATTCGCCAGACAGCGTGCCGGACGCCCGGATATCGCGGAGGTCAGCACCGTACGCCCGTCAAGGCTGTTGTGGATCGCCGCGCGGTAGCCGGCGTCGGCGGCCGATTCCGGACACAGTAAAAACGCCGTACCGAGCTGTACGCCCTGCGCCCCCAACTGCATCACGCTGGCGATCCCCGCTCCGTCCATGATGCCCCCGGCGGCCACCACCGGGATGGTTAGTCGACGCCGCAGAAGTTGCACCAGGGTGAAGGTGCTCAGCTGCGCGTCAGGCGCCTGCGGAGCAAAGATCCCCCGGTGCCCGCCCGCCTCATAGCCCTGAGCGACCACCACGTCGATCCCCTGCTGTTCAATCAGCAGCGCCTCCTGCAGCGAAGTCGCTGTCGCCAGGGTAACGATCCCCTGCCGCCGCAGACGCTGGATCGTCTCACCTTCAGGAAGACCAAAATGAAAGCTCACCACCGCCGGCGACAGGTCGAGAAGCAGCTCCAGCATCGGCGCATGACCGATAAATGTCTGGTAGATCTCGCTTAACGAATCCGGTGGCGTACTGCCATAGCGGGCAAAATGGGGACGTAATGTTGTTGCCCAGTCGGCTTCCCGCCGGGCGTCGCGCCGGGGCGGCGCATGGCAGAACAGATTGACATTGAACGGACGGTCCGTCAGCTGGCGGGTGGCGACTATCACCGCTTCCGCCTGGGCAACGGTTGAAGCGCCCAGCCCCAGCGAGCCCAGCGCACCGGCATTACTTACCGCGGCAGCCAGCGCGGGGGTGGAGACGCCCGCCATCGGGGCCTGAATCAGGGGATAATCAATATCAAGAAGCGAAAGCAGCGGGTTGCTCATGGTTTCCTCATGCATTAACGATGCTGGAGGCTTACCATCTCCTTTAAAGATGGTAAGATCAACATTATTATCGTATTGAGAAGAAAAATATGAACCACAGCACACTCGAGATCTTCATTCAGGTGGCAGAAACGCAGAGCGTCACCCAGGCAGCAAAACGGCTGGGCCGCGCACAGTCCAATATCACGACCCGCATTCAGCAGTTGGAAGAGGAGCTTGCCGTTGAGCTCTTCGTTCGCGGCAACAAAAAAATGGTGTTGTCCCCGGCAGGCGTGCAGTTTCTCAGCTATGCCCGGCGGATCCTGAGCCTGGCGGAAGAGGCAAAGCAGGCTCTGCATCCGACAACCCCAGGCGGCAGTCTGCGTCTGGGCGCGATGGAGGCGACCGCCGCCAGCCGGCTGCCGCCGCTGCTTACCCGCTTCCAACAGCAGTGCCCACAGGTGGATATCACCCTCATCACCCAACCGACCCGCCAGTTAACCGAGGGGGTGTTAACCGCCGCTCTTGATGCCGCGCTGGTCTGCCTGCCGCCAGGGGCCGATGGGCAACCTGCCTGTCCCGACGAGCTGGCATTCACCCCGGTGTTTTATGAAACCCTGATGCTGGTCCGTCCGCAGACCCCGGGTCCGCTGCGGTTCGCGGCATTTGCCAGCGGCTGCAGCTACCGCGCGCTGGGAGAACGCTGGCTGGCGGAACAGCAGGCGGCCGTCGAGGTGCATGAGGTCAATTCCTATCACAGCATGCTTGCCTGCGTGGCGTCCGGGCGCTACGCCTGCCTGCTGCCGCAGAGCGTGCTGTCGCTGATGACGCTTCCCGAAAACTGCCTTAGCGAACCGCTGTGCGAGGCGACCACCCAGCTTATCTGGCGCAGCGGCTTGAGCGCCCCCGCCCTGAGCGAGTGGCGTAAGCTGCTGCAAAGCGTGGCGATTGGCTAAGCCTGGCGTTCGGTAAAGACCAGCCCTGCGGCAATCAGCAGCGCCAGCGCCGCGGCATAGAGCGCCGGGTTAAATGAAGCCGCGATCTGATACAGCGCGCCGGCGATAAGCGGCCCGGCAATCTGTCCCACACCGTACAGTGCAGTCATCGCGGCAATCATATTGAAGCTCACCTGATGGCTGAGACTTTTCGCCTTCGGTAGCGCAATGGTTACGGTGCCCATAAAGGTAAAGCCCACCAAAAGCGCGCTTAGCACGCAAAACAGCAATGAAGCGCTGCAGGCTGGAAGGATCACGCCAAGCGCCTGGACGAGCAGGTTGCGGGTCAGCGCTTGCCGGTATCCCCACTTTAGCACCAGCTTATGCCAGATGAGGCAGGACGGCGCGGCCGCCAGACCAAACAGCGCCCACAGATGGACCGGGTCAACGCTCTGCAGCGAACCGGACAGAAACAACGGCAGATAAGTGGCGGTGATGATATAGCCGAAGCCCGCCAGACCGTAAACCATCAAGAGTCGCCACGCCGCGCGACGGGTATCGCTCCCGGACGCAGGCAGGGAGGTCTCAACATGGGAAACCCGCACCAGTGCAGTCGGCGAAGTCAGTAGCCAACGGATCGCCAGCGCCAGCAGCAGACCGGCGCATAATGCGCAGAGCAGCCAGATCTGCTGGCTGGTGAAGCTCAGGGCATGTCCAAGGGCGATCCCCTCCGCGGAGATAAATATCCCCAGCCCCACCCCGGCATACAGCAACGGCGCCCCGTGATGATGCCCCATATGTTCCAGCAGCCACAGCGAACCTGCAATCAGCGTTATCGCGCTCAGCGCGCCGGCGACGGCGCGCTGCGTAATAATGATCCACGGCGAGCTCACCCAGGCCAGCAGCGCCAGGCTAGCGATGGTCAACCCGGCGGAGATAATGCTCAGTCGGGTGGCGGCCCCAGGCTGCACCCGCGCCAGCAGCAACGCACCGACCAGATAGCCAGCGTAATTGGCCGACGCGGCGAGATTGCCCTCGTGCAGGGTTAACAGACCTTCATTAAGCAT
The DNA here is from genome assembly GCF_001808265.1 of Klebsiella sp. HMSC16A12. NCBI lineage: Bacteria > Pseudomonadati > Pseudomonadota > Gammaproteobacteria > Enterobacterales > Enterobacteriaceae > Klebsiella > Klebsiella sp. HMSC16A12. The sequence continues at coordinate 67,555 of NZ_KV792544.1, read as the reverse complement.
AAGCGGCAGCACGCCGGTGAAGGCAAAGCGCCCATAGCCCATGCCGATCATCAGTACTATCGATCCAGCCAGTGCCAGCCATAAGGCCTGGCGCGATTGGTTATTCATCCACCACCCCACAATGATTCTCAATTTAAGAACAATAATATTGTATAATTCTTTTTTTATTATGATTAAGAGGTAATGTTGGCGCAAGGCGGATGTTAGTCCGCTATGGTATTTACAGAGAGAAGGTGGCGCCTGGGCACGGCTTAACACACGCCGGGCCGATTTACCGGTACAGTATCAACTCAACTTATGCTCACGGGAGTCATTATGTCGTTCTGTCATATGCGCATTGCCAGGCCGGTCAGCGAACTGGACACCACCGCCAGCATGTATTGCGCCGGGCTGGGACTCGAGCTGCTCGGCAGCTTTACCGAACATGAAGGATTCAGCGGGATAATGCTCGGCGCGCCCGAAGCGGGCTGGCATCTGGAATTCACCCACTGCCGCCACCATCCCGTCACCCCCTCGCCAGGCGATGAAGATCTGCTGGTGCTGTACTATCCGCAGCAGGCGGCATGGGAGGCACAGTGCGCAGCCATGGACGCCGCCGGATTTCTGCGCGTTACGGCGTTTAACCCTTACTGGGAGGTCAATGGCGTCACTTTCGTCGACCGGGACGGCTACCGCACGGTATTGCAAAACCGCGCCTGGGGCATGGTGTGTGATTCGTCGGGTATGGCGGCGAGCTGACGCTGAGCGAGGCGGGCGTTAAGCGCTGTAAAAGCAGTTATTTACATTCGTACAAATATCGTTCCCGTCGGTTACCGATAAAACGCTGTCGCGCCTCGCCAGCGCCCTCACGGCGCGCTATGCTACACATCCCGTTGTATTAACCTCTTATCCCTATGAGCACTTCCGTCAGCACTACACAACTCAATTTGCGCATTATTTCGATCGTTGTTTTTACCTGTATCTGCTATCTCTCCATTGGTCTGCCGCTGGCCGTACTGCCGGGCTATATTCACTATCAGCTGGGCTACAGCACCTTTGTGGCCGGAATTGTGATCAGTCTGCAGTACATATCGACGCTGGTAAGCCGGCCGCACGCCGGGCGCTATACCGATATCTGGGGGCCGAAAAAAGTGGTCAGCCTTGGGATCGTCTGCTGCCTGCTCAGTGGCGCCTTCACGCTACTGGCGGTAGTCCTGCAGGCAACGCCGATGCTGGCCATTGCCGCGCTGCTGGCGGGCCGGGTGTTTCTCGGCGTCGGCGAGAGCTTTACCGCCACCGGCGCCACCCTGTGGGGGATCAAAACCGTCGGCGCGATCCACACGTCGCGGGTTATCTCCTGGAACGGCGTGGCGACCTATGTGGCGATGGCTGTCGGGGCGCCGCTGGGAGTTACCCTCAATCACTATTTTGGCATCAGCGGCTTTGCTACGGTGGTAGTGCTGGTCGCGGCCATCGGTCTGCTGTTCGCTCGTACCCGCCAGGACGTCAAGGTGACCGCCGGCGCCAGAGCGCCCTTTCACGCGGTGGTGCGAAAAATCTGGCCTTACGGCCTGGGGCTGGCCTTTGGCACCGTCGGTTTCGGCGTTATCGCCACCTTTATCACCCTCTACTTCGCCGCGCACAGCTGGCAGGGCGCCGCGTTTACCCTTTCGCTGTTCAGCGTCGGCTTTATCTGCGTTCGCCTGGTGCTGGGAAATACCATTACCCGCTTTGGCGGAGTCCCGGTCTCCCTGGCCTGCTTCATCATCGAAAGTCTCGGCCTGCTGCTTATCTGGCTGGCGCCATCAGCATGGATGGCCGGCGTCGGCGCCTTTCTCACCGGTTCGGGTTTCTCGCTGGTCTTTCCGGCTTTAGGAGTTGAGGCGGTAAAACAGGTGGAAGAGCAAAATCAGGGAACCGCCCTCGGCACCTACTCGGCGTTTCTTGATCTGGCGCTGGGCCTGACCGGGCCGCTGGCCGGCTGGGTCGCCGGGTTCTACGATCTCGCCACGCTGTATCTGCTGGCGGCGATCGTGGTGGCGCTCGCATTCCTGCTGATTTTCCGCGTACATCGGCAACAGCGGCTTGTCGCCAGAGAGTAGTGTGGCCCGGCTCGCGGGCCGCCGCGGTCCGATGACGCCGGCAAAAAATGAATCGGCAATTGACGACGATTCGGCTTCCGTGCCAACATCCCGTCAGCGTCTGGCAACAGATGCATGGACGGTACTGGTAGACAACAGAGTTCGCGCAACGATCCAGCCCGGTACCGTAGTCCAATCCGAATCACTGCCCCACACGGTGAATTCCTGATTCTGGCGGGAAACACAGACATGCACCAAAGTTTTAATCAGCGCGTTCATTTCTATTACTGCGTCCTGGTCGCGCTGAAGATGCACGGAAAATCGAAAAAAGCGGGTGGTATCAGGGGAAAGAATAACTTTCTGCTGAAATGGCTGCGCCGGGCGCAGGATAACAACATTTTTCCTCCCGATATCACCAGTGAAATCGAATGGCTGCGAGGAAAAATTATTCAGGCTGGCTATGACACCGATCTCGAGCCGATGCTGGATTTTGTCTACGCCACCGCCAGCCGCGCCGAGGCGCTCAAAAACGCCGAATAGGCTCCTGCGCCCGCCACGGGCGCAGAGACGTTCCCTGCCATATCTCAATCCCAGGTTCGGCCAACAGCGCAGGCGCAATCCAGCCACGTTCTATTTTGTGACACTGTCACGCATAAAGGTGACCGCTGAGGTTCATTAACCGCTGACATGCCGCCTGACGCGTTCTATGCTTTACCCTGTCTCCCTCCTCACACAGGAACTGCACCCGATGGCCGACTGGAATCCTTCGTTGTATCTGCAATTTGACGCTGAACGTACCCGCCCCGCGGCCGACCTGCTCTCACGTATTGCCCATCTGCAGGTCGAGCACGCCGTCGACCTCGGCTGCGGGCCGGGAAACAGCACCCGCCTGCTACGCGCCGCCTGGCCGTTGGCGACGATCGTCGGTATCGATAACTCCCCGGCCATGCTGGTCCAGGCGGCGCAGGCCTTACCCGACTGCGAATTCATTGATGCCGATATTGCCCGCTGGCGGCCTGCGCAACCGCCAGATGTGATCTATGCCAACGCCTCTCTGCAGTGGCTGACGGATCATGAGACGCTTTTCCCCCACCTGGTAAACCAGCTGGCGGACAACGGAACGCTGGCAGTGCAGATGCCGGATAACTGGCAGGAACCTTCCCATACCCTGATGCGTCAGGTTGCCAGCGAGATGGGGTTGCCGGACCGTGGACGCCAGCCGTTACTCCCGCCCGCCGCCTGGTACGATCTGCTCAGCCGCCAGGGTTGCGAAGTTGATATCTGGCGCACCACCTATTTTCATCCCCTTGCTTCTCATCAGGCGATTGTCGACTGGCTGCAGGGCACCGGGTTACGCCCCTATCTGGCAGGCCTGGACGAGCAGGCCGGAAGCGCGTTTCTCACACGCTATCTCGCATTGCTGGCCGCACACTATCCGTTACAGTGTAACGGGAAGGTGCTCCTGCGTTTCCCACGGCTGTTTATCGTGGCGCGAAAGATCGCCGCCTGACCGTTGGGATAGGTGGGCAGAAAAGCGGAGTGATGAAAGATGTAAAGGATCGGCTATACCATCCTGATTTTCAGGATTGATAATCCCGAACGTTGCGATATTCAATATCTTAGTCAGCGTGCGACAGTGATGACTCCTTTAACCTGCAAAGAGAATCACTATGAGTACTCCTCCTGTCGATCGCCGAACGCTGGCTGCTATCGCCCCAAAGCTAGCCGAGCTGACCGAAACGGTGCTGTTTGGCGATATCTGGGCGCGGAGCGAGCTGTCGCCCCGCGAACGCAGCCTGATCACCCTTTCCGCCCTGACGGCGCAGGGCAAAACTGAACAGCTGCCGTGGCACATCGCGTTCGGCTATCAGAATGGCCTGAGCCGGGAAGAAATTGTCGAATTGTTTACCCATCTGGCGTTCTATGCCGGTTGGCCGGCGGCGGCCAGCGCCCTGACCTGCCTGAACGCGCAGGAGGCGTCATGCCCCTGACCCGAATTTCGCTTGGCACCGCCTGGCGTCCCGCGGAGTTTGCTCAATTGTCGGCGCTCTTTCATGAGTGTCTGGTGGCGGAGTTCGACGTTCCGTCAGCAGATAGATTTCAGTTTATCGAACGGGCCGCCGATGAGCAGCGCATTTACGACCCGCACTACCTCAGCGAAGGACGCAGCGCCCGCTTCGTGCTGTTTCATATTTTCGCCGGAAAACCGCGCAGCCGGGCGCAGAAACAGGGACTCTATCGCCGGCTCTGCGCGCGGTTAGACGACGAGATGGCGGTCAGCCCGCAGGACGTGATGGTGGTTATCCAGTTTAACCAACTGGAGGACTGGAGTTTTAGCGCAGGGAAGATGGCGGATGAATGAGACAGGCGGCGCCGCAAGAGGCGCCGCGTTTCAGATGATATAATTTACTACCACGCGAGATGATGCACCAGCGAGAGATCCCAGGCCGTTGCCAATAGCGAAAGAAACATAATCACATTGACCACTGTTTCAAGACGTTTTTCCATCGTTGCTTCTCCTGAGCCTGTTTCCCCTGTTATAGCGGGAAAAGCTTAACAACCTCTTACCGCTTCAGGACTCAAGCGTGATCCTGTAGCGTACGTAATCGTCAGCCGGGGTAAACTCATCATACAGATGACGGGCGGGATTATCACGGCGCGTATGCCAGTACAGCCGCGACCAGCCTTTGTCCGCCCCTTCGCTTTGCAGCGACTTAATCATGGTTCTGGCAATACCCTGTCCACGGAAGGCGGGATCGACAAACAGATCCTCCAGATAGCAGATCGGCGTGGTAACCCAGGTTCCCTCATGAAGAACACAGATAGCGAAGCCGACCACCGCATCATCCACCACCGCGACTCTACCCAATACAGACGAGTTTACATCCAGCATCCGCTGCCAGGTGCATTCGGTCACCTCTTCCGGCTGCGGGCTACCGTAAAAACGAGTGTAGCCTTGCCAAAGCTGAAGCCATTCGGCTTTGTCGTGGGGCCGTACTTCCCGGATATCGATGACCATGAGAGTTTCCTTACAGATGAATGCATTAGCCTGCGAATATTGGCAGGAGATATGAGTTGAGGTCATTATTTTCCTGCGCAGATATTTGTTCAAGCGCTTCGGCCATAATTCTCCTGCTGTTCGGAACGATTTGGCACTAAAAAGCCGTATGCAGAGGAGCCACTAACCGGCTGTTACAGGTTAGTATAATAGTATGTTGTAACTAATAAAAATCCTGCACAACCCGGCCGCAGCCGGGTGTATAGATGGACTATCAGCAAAGAGGTTTGACGGCGTCGCGCATACCGCAGGTCAGGATAGCGTCAAGGTCGGCAGTCACCAGCTCCACCAGCCCCGGGATCTGGTTCAGATCCTGCTGCCAGTGATCCGCCACGCTGAGCACGGCGGTGACCAGCTCGCGAGTGCTCATCTGGCCATCGCGATGGCGGGCCCACAGCGTTTGATAGCGCGATATCCAGTCGGCGTCATCCTGTACTGGATAGCTCTCACCATCCCGCTCTCCCCGGTAAAAGGCGATCAGCGCCGCCAGGGCAAAGGTCAGACGCGGCGGCAGCGCGCCATGCGCTTTCTGCCCCGCCAGCAGCTGCGGCAGAATACGGGTGCGGTACTTGGTCATGCCGTTGAGCGCAATCGAGAGCAGCTGATGTTTAATATAGGGATTACGGAAGCGCCCTGTCACGGCGCTGGCGAATGACACCAGCTCATCGCGCGGCAGATCCAGCACCGGAATAATCTCGTCATAAATCGCTTTTTCGACAAACGCGCAAATCTCCGCATCGTTCATCGCCTCACCCACGGTGTCGATCCCGGCCTGGAAGGCCACCGGCACCAGCGCGGTGTGCGCCCCGTTGAGGATCGCCACTTTGCGCTCTTTATACGGCTTGATATCGTCCACAATGCGCACATTCAGCGGCAGTTTATCGAGACGCAGCTCGGCCGCCAGCGAGGCAGGCCCCTGGATAACGAACAGGTAGAAATGCTCAGCGGTATCAAGGAAAGCATCTTTATAGCCGGTCTGCGCCTCGAGAGCCGCCACTTCATCACGCGGATAGCCGGTCACAATGCGATCCACCAGCGTCGAACAGAAGGTATTCGCTGAGGTCAGCCAGGTGATAAATGCCTGCGGCAGTTCCCATTCGCTAGCATAGCGCAGCACCAGCGCCTGCAGCGCCTCGCCGTTATAATCGATCAGCTCGCAGGGAATAATCACCCATCCCTTGTCGGCCGCACCGGCGAAATGCTGGTAACGCTCAAACAACAGACGGGTCAGTTTCGCCGGATAACTGACCGGCGGCGCGTCGTCAAACCGATCCCCGGCATGGTAGCTGATGCCCGCCTCGGTGGTGTTGGAGAAGACAAACCGCATCTCCGGGTTATGCGCCAGGCGTAAAAAAGCGTCGAAGTCTGCGTAAGCGCTGATCTCCCGGTTGACCGAGCGGATAAGACGCGCATCGCTGACCGCTTCGCCCTGCTCGTTCAGGCCGCGAATAATAGTCGTGTACAGGCCATCCTGGGTGTTCAGCGAAGGCGGAAAATCTGTGGCGATAGGCCGCACGACCACGATGCCCGCATTCAGGTCGGTATGCTCGTTGAGCAGATCGATCTGCCAGTCAACGAATGCGCGCAGGAAGTTACCTTCCCCAAACTGGATGATACGGTCAGGGTACTGCGCGCCGGGGAAATCACGACGGTTTAAAGTTTTCACAATGGGTTCCCTCTAATAGTAGTCATACAACCTGAGTAATTGGTCCAATAAGTTATCAGGTTTTGCTACCAGTGAAACCCTGTTTTGATCAAAGCAATCTGCAATAGCGGCCGTCAGGGCAGAAACTTATAGAATAGTGAGGTGGCAGTCATTTCGCCGTCGGGCATCAGCGCATAGCGCGGAATTTCCCCCACTTTTTCCCAGCCGCAGCGGGCATAGAACTGTTCCGCCCCGCTGCCGGTCGCCGTGTCCAGCACCAGCACCGTCTTCCTTTCCCGCCGGGCAATGCGCTCCAGCTCGCTCATCAATGCCTGGGCGATCCCCTGGCGGCGGACATTTTGGTGAACCAATAATTTGGCGACATCCGCTCGATGGGGCTGGTTTTCCGGTTGACTGGTGATAAGTTGCACGGTGCCAACGGGACGTTCCTCCGCGTCGAAGGCGGCCAGCACAATGCGCTCCCCGGCCGCCACGCTGTCGGCAGTGCGTTGCCAGAACGTTATCGCCGTTTGCGGCGCGAAAGGCAGCATAAAGCTCACCGAGGCGCCGCCGTTGACGCAGCTTGCCAGGATCTCGCTTAATGCCGGGAGGTGATGGAGAATATCGTCACGCGAGAGCGTGCGCAGTGAAAAGGATGTGGTCATAAAAGCTCCCTGTTATCGACCACATCACTATGTTTTTAACCAAAAATTAGCACAAGTAGGATCCCGATAGGATTTTCTTATGGCGCGCTTTCGGTCAGCGTCGGCATACAAATTTGGTTACGACCGCTCTGTTTGGCTTTCACCATCTCATCGTCCGCCGCCAACAGCAGCTGGTTAAACAGCTCGGTGATGCGGGCGTGGCCTACCTCGCGCGTCTCCAGTCCCAGACTGATGGTCAGGTGGATCGGGTTCTGGCCCAGGCCGAAAGGCTGCGACTCCACCCCGTGACGGATCTTTTCCGCCAGCAAATAGCCCTGCTGGGCGCTGTCGACGACGGCGGCCACCGCAAACTCTTCGCCGCCGATACGGGCCACCATCCCCTGCTCACCCACCAGCTGTCGAACCTGCTGGGCAAACTGGGTCAGCACGCAATCGCCGCCTTCATGGCCCAGAGCATCATTCACCCGTTTGAAGCCATCAATATCCAGCACCATCACCGTCAGCAGCTTATCCGCCGGCAGCGTCTGACGCTTCAACGCTTCGCTCAGTCCGGAACGGGAATAGACGCGGGTCTGAAAGTCAAAATCGGCGCGCAGGGCCAGCTGCTTCACCAGCGTGTTAATCGCTTCGACACTGGATGCGACAATCACCGGGCTAATCAGCATGGCGGCAATTCCGAGGCGGGTGGAGAACAGCTGCCACGGCTGCATTCGCGCATCTGGCGAAAAGTGAATTAACGAATTAGCGACCAGCAGTATTTCGCCGATGCCAGTGAGAAAAGTCAGCAGACAGGTCAGCGGCAGCGGATAGCGTACAGCGCACCAGATCAAAGCCGGTAACGGGAAGGTAATGCTGCCCGCGCCGCCTACCGCCACGCCAAGCGCAATTGACAGGACCAGCGCCAGCACCGGCAGCAGCTGGCGAAAGCGAAAACCGCTTAATGCCGAAGGCAGCGTCAGGGTCAGAATAAAGGGCAGGATTAATACCGCCGTCGAGAACTGTTCGCTAAACCAGTCCGCCAGCTGGGGAACGAAGGTGGCGCGTTCAACATCCACCGACCCCAGCGCGCCGACCGCTGCGCACAGTAAGGCGGCTAACAGGCAGAAACAGAATAAATTAAGCGCGTTTATCGGGCCCGGCATGGAGTCGGCGCGACGTTTATCCCACAGCACCAGCTGCGCCAGCGTCACAATAAAGACAATATTGGAAAAGTTAATCAGCAATGAGGCAAAGCCCATTCCCCAGCGCGAGGTTAATCCGTCATAGACCAGCATTGCCGCAAAACAGACGGCATAAAAATAGCTGCGGTTAAGCCATACATAGCGTGCAAAAATCCCGGCCATCACTGCATTGAGCGGCCAGAAGAAAGAGAGCTCCTGCACCAGACGCAGCATAGCGCCAAGAAAATGCAGCAGTAGCGTTAACGTAAATAAGACCAATGCATCGCGCAAGGGTTGTTCTTCACGAAACAGCGTAAATGACCGAATCGACAGTGAAGACATTCAGTAATTATCCGTCTAATTGTTTCAGGAAATTATTATGTTAATAGTTAGTTAGCGGATTATCATAACATGAGAATATTTATCAGGCATACTCCGGCGCCGATCAAATGCAAATTAGCGCACAGACGGCGCATTCATTTGTAGCACCAGCCAGCGGTGGATGACCTGCACGATATAGTCCTGTTCCGGCTCGCTCAGCGCGCGGCCGTGGGGAATGGCATGCCATTTTTCCAGGCAGCCGCGACAGCAGGTAGCGGTCGCGTGCTGGGCGATAAACACCGGGTGACCGCGCATCGGCGTCTGCTTGCCATCATTGATCGGCGCAGCGGGCGCCAGCCGCTGGCGAATAAAGTCTGCGGCATGCCGATCAATGACCTCCGGTCCCTTATCGAGACAATATTGCCGCTCTTTCCCCCCCAGACGGAAGCGTGAGCGAAACGTCGAGCGCGCCAGGCGCGCAAACAAGCGATCCTGATCGACCATCAGAACACCGACCTCCCCATCCGCTGAGTCAGTTTTTCCAGCATCGCCACGCCGGCCAGCGAGTTCCCGGCGTCGTCAAGCTCCGGGCTCCACACGGCGATCGCCATCTCCTGCGGGACAATCGCCACGATCCCGCCGCCGACGCCCGATTTCGCCGGCAGGCCAACGCGCCAGGCGAATTCACCGGCGTTCTGGTACATGCCGCTGGTCATCATCAGGGCATTCACCTGGCGGGACTGGATGGGCGCAATAACCGGCGCGTCGAGATGCGGGGCAATGCCGCGGTCGGCGAGAAACAGAAAGGTTCGCGCCAGCTCAACGCAGCTCATCTCCAGAGAACAATAGTGGAAATAGTTCTGCAGCACGGTGGCGACGTCGTTATGGAAGTTACCAAAGGATTTCATCAGCCAGGCGATGGCGGCGTTGCGCGCCGAATGCTCAAACTCTGAGCGAGCCACCACCGGATCGTAGGCGATATCGGCCACGCCGCTCAGACGGCGGACAATCTCCAGCATCCGCTGACGCGGGGCGCTGAGCCGGCTCTGCAGCATGTCGCAGACCACCAGTGCCCCGGCGTTGATAAACGGGTTGCGCGGTTTGCCCTGCTCGATCTCCAGCTGCAGAAGCGAGTTAAAGGGCTGGCCGGAAGGATCTTTCCCCACCCGCTGCCAGATCTCCTCCTCCTGATAGTGGTTCATGGCCACCACCAGGCTCAATACCTTGGAGATTGACTGGATGGAAAAACGTTCATGGGCATCGCCAGCGGCAAAGTGCTGACCGTCCACCGTACTGATCGCGATACCAAGCTTGTCGCCGCTGACGCTGGCCAGCGCCGGAATATAATCCGCCACTTTTCCGCGGCCAATCAGCGGCCTGATTTCTGCCAGAATGGCTTCCAGCATTGCATTATTGATAACCGTCGCCACACGCGGCTCCTTGCCCACCATCAAAATTCGGTGGGCGAGTATAGCAGACGTGGACGACGGTCGTCAGGGGCTAACGTTGATTAGCGACGGTCTTTCCAGACGGTCTGCGCATTACAGAACTCGTGCAGGCCAAAATGCGACAGCTCGCGGCCAAAACCGCTCTTCTTCACGCCGCCGAAGGCCACGCGGGCGTCGCTGGCGCAGTAGCCATTGAGGAAGACGCCGCCGCACTCCAGCTCGCGGGCAAAGCGCTGGGCCTGCGCCTCGTCGGTGGTATAGACCGTGGCGGACAGGCCAAACTCGCTGTCGTTGGCGAGGGCCAGTGCATGGTCAGCGTCGCGAGCGGTGGTCAGGGTTGCTACCGGACCAAACAGCTCCTGACGAAAGCCGGTCATCCCGGCGGTGACGTTGCCCAGCACCGTTGGCGCATAGTAGTTGCCCGCCCCTTCGATTTTTTCCGCGCCCAGCAGCAGAGTCGCTCCTTCATCAAGGGTCGCCGTTACCTGCTGGTGCAGTTCATCGCGTAAATCGAACCGCGCCATCGGTCCGACGTAGTTTTGCTCATCGCGCGGGTCGCCCATCTTCAGCGCTGCCACGGCGTCGACAAATTTGCGGGTGAAGGCCTCGGCAATGCCGGCTTCGAGAATAAAGCGTTTCGACGCCGCACACACCTGGCCGCTGTTCTGATAGCGGCCGGTGACGGCGGCTTTTACCGCTTCATCGAGATCGGCATCGTTGAGCACGATAAAGGGATCGGATCCCCCCAGCTCAAGCACGCATTTCTTCAGCGCCGCGCCCGCCTGGGCGCCAATCGCCTTCCCGGCGCGGACGCTGCCGGTGACGGTCACCGCCGCGATGCGGTCGTCATTGATAATCTGCGAAACGCCGTCATTAGTGGCGTTCACCCAACCAAATACACCATCCGGCAGGCCGGCGGCGGCAAAAATCTCGCCCAGCAGACGGGCGCTGCCCATCACGTTCGGGGCATGCTTCAGCAGATAGCTGTTGCCGGCCAGCAGGATCGGCACCGCGCCGCGCATCACCTGCCAGACCGGGAAGTTCCACGGCATGACCGCCAGTATGGCGCCCAGTGGACGATACTCTATTACCGCCTGGTTATTTTCCACCAGGGTAGCTTCCGTCGCCAGCATCGCCGGGCCGTGTTCAGCGTACCAGTCGCAGAGGTTGGCCGATTTCGCCACCTCGCCGCGCGCCTGAGCGATCGGCTTGCCCATCTCAAGGGTGATCATCTGGGCCACCTCTTCGCCACGGGCGCGCAGCGCGGCCCCGATGCGGCGCAGGGCATCGGCGCGGTCGGCAAGCGGCGTCTGACGCCACTGGCGATAGCCCGCCGCGGCGAGCGTGATCGCCGCGTCGACCTCGCGTTCGCTGGCCCACGGCAGCGAGGAGACCACCTCACCGGTAGTCGGATTGACGGAGACGGCGTGCGTTGCAGATAAATTCATCATTATTCTCTCTCATTGCTTGCGAAGTGTCCGTATTCTGGCTTACCTTTCCATTCATTAAAAATGAATAATATTAAGCAATGCATTCACAAAAGAAGAATATCATGGACCTGACTCAGCTAGAGATGTTTAACGCTGTCGCCAGCACCGGCAGCATTACCCAGGCGGCGCAGAAAGTGCATCGCGTGCCGTCCAACCTCACCACCCGCATCCGCCAGCTGGAGGCCGACCTCGGCGTTGAGCTGTTTATCCGCGAGAACCAGCGCCTGCGCCTGTCGCCTGCGGGACACAGCTTTTTGCGCTATAGCCAGCAGATCCTCGCCCTGGTGGACGAGGCGCGAATGGTGGTGGCGGGCGACGAACCCCAGGGGCTGTTTTCTCTTGGTTCGCTGGAGAGCACCGCGGCGGTACGGATCCCCAGCACTCTGGCCCACTTTAATCAGCGCTACCCGAAAATTCATCTGGCGCTCTCAACCGGCCCTTCCGGGACGATGATCGACGGCGTACTGGAGGGCGCCCTGAGCGCCGCGTTTGTCGACGGCCCGCTGGTGCATCCGGGCCTGGAGGGGCTGCCGGTGTTCCCTGAAGAGATGATGATCGTCGCCCCCTACGGCCACGCACCCATCACCCGCGCCAGCGAAGTGAACGGGGCCAACGTCTACGCCTTTCGCGCCAACTGTTCCTATCGCCGGCATTTTGAGAGCTGGTTTCATGCCGACAGAGCGACCCCGGGCAGGATCCACGAGATGGAGTCTTACCACGGGATGCTGGCCTGCGTCATCGCCGGCGCCGGCCTGGCGTTGATCCCGCGCAGCATGCTGGAGAGTATGCCCGGCCATCAGCAGGTTTCCGCCTGGCCGCTGGCCGAAGAATGGCGCTGGCTCACCACCTGGCTGGTGTGGCGCCGGGGCGCCAAAACCCGCCAGCTGGAGGCGTTTATAGCGCTGCTGAACGAAGATCGGCAAACAGTGGTTTCTCCATAAACACGCTGAGCGGATCGGGTTGATACGGCGCAAACGCGCAGCGGGTCTGGTAGCCGTTGCGCGTGTAGAGGGCGATGGCCGCATGCTGATGGATACCGGTCTCCAGGCGCAGGGTATGGCAGTCGCGCTGACGCGCTTTCGCTTCCAGCGCCGCCAGCAGCTTTTCTCCCAGCTGCTGGCCGCGGTGCTGGGGATCGATATAGACCCGCTTCATCTCGCCAAAGCCTTCCTCACTGAGGACAATAGCCCCGCAGCCAACGGCCTCGCCCTGCGGGCTGCGGATCGCCAGGGCGATGACCGTCTGCGGCGGCAGCTGGCTAAGGTCCAGCAGGTGGTTGCTCTCCGCCGGGTAGAGGGTCTCCTGCCAGGCGTCGAGGGCGGCAATCAGGGCGATAAATTCGGCGTCGGTAGGGGCGATGTCGGTGATGGTGTACATAGGTGAGCTCCTTTTTTACCCCACTGTAGCGCGGCCGGCGGCTTTTCCCGACATAGCATTAACTTATATTGCCGCCCGCCTATTGCGCTAACCCACTGAAACACAGTAATTTTATCCCCTGCCGTTCGTACTTGAGATCTGAATATGCACACCAAAGCCCGTAAAGTGATGATTATTGGCGCCGGCAATGTCGGCGCGTCGGCGGCCTACGCCCTGCTCAACCAGAGCATTTGCGAGGAGCTGATCCTCGTCGACCTTAACCAACAGCGCGCTGAGGCCCACGCTCAGGACCTGAGCGACGCCGCGGCCTACCTGCCGGGGATGATGACCATCTCCACCCGCGAGGCCAGCGACTGCGCCGATGTCGATATCGCGGTGATCACCGTCTCCGGCGGCGCGCTGCGCCCCGGCCAGAGCCGGCTGGATGAACTGACCTCCACCGCGAAGATTGTGAAGAGCATTGTGCCGACGATGATGGCCAACGGATTTAACGGCATCTTTCTGGTGGCCACCAACCCCTGCGACATCATCACCTGGCAGGTATGGCAGCTTTCCGGCCTGCCGCGCAGCCAGGTGCTGGGCACCGGCGTCTGGCTGGATACCACCCGCCTGCGTCGCCTGCTGGCGCAGGAACTGGAGATTGGCGCCCAGAGCATCGACGCCTTTATCCTCGGCGAGCATGGCGATACCCAGTTTCCGGTGTGGTCGCACTCCTCGGTATATGGCACGCCAATCGCCGACCTCTACCAGCAGCGCACCGGCCTGCCGCTCGATCGCGAGGCGATGGCTGACAAAGTGCGCAAGCTGGGATTTGAGATCTACGCGGGTAAAGGCTGCACCGAATATGGCGTGGCAGGGACCATCGCCGAGATCTGCCGCAATATCTTCACCGGCAGCCACCGCGCGCTGGCGGTCTCCTGCATTCTTGACGGCGAGTACGGGGTCAGCGGCGCGGCGGCTGGGGTGCCGGCGGTGCTGGCCCAGGGTGGCGTGAAGCAGATCATTGAACTGCAGCTGGCCGGCGAAGAGCAGGCGAAGTTCAGCCAGTCGATCGCGGTGATCAAGGCCAATATCGCCCGTCTGCCCTGACGGCAGCCTGCGAGTCAGTCGGCAATGATCAGCTGCGGGGAAAGGGTCTCCAGCGCCTCGCGGGTTTTATCCGGCAGGTGGGCGTCGGTGACGATATCGGTCAACGTCGTGGCCCCCGGCGCAACCGATACGCCGATGCTTCATCAGCCAGGCAGAGAAAGTTCCCCGCCGCGGCTTCCGCCGCTTGGGCGACTGATTACTCCGCAGGAAGTGGTCTCTCTGGTGAGCTGGTTGCTGAGCGAGGGCGCATCGGCGATGACCGGACAGGAGCTGGTGATGTGTGGCGGCGCATCGCTGGGCTAATGCTATGTCGCCCCGGGGAGCGGAAGTAGATTGCCGCTCTCCGGGGCGACGCGGGGGCCATGATTAACGCAGGTAAACCGTTCCGCGCATATAGGTGGTGGCCTGGCCGCTAATCAGCACACGGTCGCCCTGCCACTGGCAGCGCAGGTCGCCGCCGCGAGCGGAGATCTGGCGCGCCATCATGGTGGTTTTCCCCAGCTTTTCGCCCCACCAGGGGATCAGCATGCTATGGGCGGAGCCGGTGACCGGATCTTCCGGCACCCCTTCTCCCGGGCAGAAGAAGCGGCTGACAAAGTCATACTCTTCATCCGGCGCGCTGACGCAGATCATTTTGCCAAGCGTTCGCAGCCGCGCCATATCCGGTCGCACCGCTTCAACCTGCTGGCGATCCGCCAGCACCACCAGATAATCGCGCCCTTCCCGAACTTCAACGGCGGCCTCGAGTCCTAGCCCGGTCAGCAGATCCGCCGGCGGGTTTTCCACCGGGGAGGTCGACCACGCAGGGAAATCGAGCGTCAGCCAGTCGCCATTACGGGTGACCCGCAGCTCACCAACAAAACGGGTGCTAAAGAGAATCGTCGCCGAAGGATGGTCGAGATATTCGAAAATAACGTGCGCAGCGGCGAGGGTCGCGTGGCCGCAGAGATTGATCTCAGCGAGTGTGGTAAACCAGCGCAGCTCATAGCCCTCGTCGGTACGGACAAAGAAAGCCGTTTCGGATTGATTATGCTGCTGGGCCATTTTCAGGAGCACATCGTCGGCTAACCACTCGCTGAGCGGGCAGATGGCCGCGGCATTGCCGCCAAAGTTTTTATCGCTGAAAGCATCGACCAGATAAAATTGAATTTCCTGCATATCCTGTCCTTACTTTTTTTACTTTCCTTCAACATGACATAAAAGCGCCCCCTTGACACTATCCATAGCAAAATTAATCGCTTAACCGCGGCCAGCCCCTTGCGATGAAATGAGACGCAGATCACAAAATGATTGTCTTTTCGCCAACAATCGTTTTAAGATCAGCGTCACATCTTTCCCTGAATCACCAGTCCAGAGCTTATGACTACGAATACGGTCTCACGCAAGGTAGCGTGGCTACGTGTCGTGACGTTGGCCATCGCCGCGTTTATTTTTAACACCACAGAGTTTGCCCCGGTCGGTCTGTTGTCGGATATTGCCGACAGCTTCGGCATGGAAACCGCCCAGGTGGGCATGATGCTGACCATCTACGCATGGGTGGTGGCGTTAATGTCGCTGCCGTTTATGCTGCTGACCAGCAAAGTGGAGCGCCGGCGCCTGCTTATCGGCCTGTTTATTCTGTTTATCGCCAGCCACGTCCTGTCGTTTTTTGCCTGGAATTTTGACGTGCTGGTGATCAGCCGCATTGGTATCGCCTTTGCGCATGCAGTGTTCTGGTCGATAACATCGGCACTGGCCATCCGCATGGCCCCGCCGGGCAAACGGGCGCAGGCGCTGAGCCTGATCGCCACCGGTACCGCGCTGGCGATGGTGTTTGGTATTCCGATCGGGCGCATTATCGGCCAGTACTTTGGCTGGCGGATGACCTTCCTGGCGATCGGCCTCGGCGCGTTAGCCACCCTGGCCTGCCTCGTAAAACTGCTGCCGACCCTGCCGAGCGAACATTCTGGCTCGCTGAAAAGCCTGCCGGTGCTGTTCCGCCGCCCGGCGCTGGTCAGCGTGTACATTCTGACCGTGGTGGTGGTGACCGCTCATTATACCGCCTACAGCTATATCGAGCCCTTTGTCCAGACGGTAGCGGGCCTGAGCGGCAACTTTGCCACCGTACTGCTGCTGATCCTTGGCGGGGCCGGTATTATCGGCAGCATTCTGTTCGGTAAGCTCGGTAACCAGCACGCGTCGGGGCTGATAAGCCTGGCGATTGCCCTGCTGCTCGCCTGCCTGCTGCTGCTGCTGCCGGCCTCGCATAACCCGCAGCACCTGATGCTGCTCAGCATCTTCTGGGGGGTGGCGATCATGATTATCGGTCTCGGCATGCAGGTGAAAGTGCTGGCCTCCGCTCCGGATGCCACCGACGTCGCCATGTCTCTGTTCTCGGGTATCTTTAATATCGGCATAGGCGCCGGGGCGCTGGTCGGCAGCCAGGTGAGTCTGCATCTTTCCATGGCCTCCGTCGGCTACGTCGGCGCCATTCCGGCGCTGGTCGCGCTGGTCTGGTCGCTGATGATATTCCGTCGCTGGCCGGTATCGCTGGAAGACCATCAGCCGCACCACTCCTGATTCCGTCGCACAAAAAAGCCCGCCGGTATCGCGCCGGCGGGCTTTTTTTCTCTGCGCATCGCGGGCGGTCAGGGATGCCAGGTCGAAATGATCTCCAGCACGCCGTTAATAATAAACTGCACGCCCATGCAGACCAGCAGAAAGCCCATCAGTCGCGAGATGGCCTCGATGCCGCCTTTGCCAACCAGACGCATAATCGCGCCGGAACTGCGCAGACAAGCCCACAGAATCACCCCTAACAGCAAAAAGATGATCGGCGGCGCCGCCAGCACCACCCACTCCGGGAAGTCCACGCCGTGCTTAACGGTCGAGGCGGAGCTAATAATCATCGCGATGGTGCCCGGACCGGCGGTGCTTGGCATCGCCAGCGGCACAAAGGCGATATTGGCGGTCGGTTCATCCTGCAGTTCTTCCGATTTGATCTTCGCTTCCATCGAATCGTGGGCTTTTTGCTGGGGAAACAGCATGCGGAAACCGATAAAGGCCACAATCAATCCGCCGGCGATACGTAGCCCAGGTATTGATATGCCGAATGTATTCATCACCACCTGACCGGCATACCACGACACCATCAGGATGGCGAAGACATACACCGATGCCATTAACGCCTGTTTATTACGCTCGGCGTTGTTCATATTACCGGCCAGGCCAAGGAACAGCGCCACGGTTGTGAGTGGATTCGCCAGCGGTAAAAGCACCGCCAGGCCGAGCCCTATTGCTTTAAACAAATCGAACATAGTTAATTAAAGTCCCGTTAATATTCATTTTTTAAGAATGGTTTCATTCCATGAGTATATCGGCTTCAACAAATTTGACGCCAGCCTGCTGATAAATCACTTCTGCAAAAAAATAACAAGCGTTAGAAAAATCATAAAGAGTGACCCACATCGTACTTTTCCATTTTAGCAAATCGTGGCATCGGCCAATTCATAATGTTGACTTATGATTGCCTGGGCAATAGTATCACTTGCAACTAATTACTTGCCTGGGCAACCATTATGAAAAGTACCAGCGACCTGTTTAATGAAATGATCCCGCTGGGCCGCTTGATCCAGATGGTTAACCAGAAAAAAGATCGCCTGCTCAATGACTACCTCTCACCTATGGATATTACCGCGACCCAGTTTCGCGTGCTCTGCTCCATTCGTTGCGAAGTATGTATTACCCCCGTTGAGCTGAAAACCGTGCTTTCCGTCGACCCGGGCGCGATGACGCGCATGCTCGACCGCCTGGCGTGCAAAGGCTGGATTGAACGGTTACCCAACCCCGCTGACAAGCGCGGCGTGCTGGTGCAGTTGACGCCGGACGGCGCAGCCCTTTGCGAGCAGTGTCATCAGGTTGTGGGTCAGAAGTTACACCAGGAGTTAACGAAAAATCTGTCGGCGGACGAAGTCGCCATGCTTGAGCAACTGCTCAAGAAGGTCCTGCCGTAAAAATAAGAAGAGGTAAGATGATGTCCAGACGTAATAATGACGCCATCACTATCCATAGTATTTTGTCGTGGATCGAGGATAACCTGGAATCGCCCCTGTCGCTGGAAAAAGTGTCTGAGCGCTCCGGTTACTCTAAGTGGCACCTGCAACGTATGTTTAAGAAAGAGACCGGCCATTCCCTCGGCCAGTACATCCGCAGCCGCAAGCTGACGGAGATTGCGCAGAAGCTCAAGCAGAGTAATGAGCCAATCCTGTACCTGGCGGAACGCTATGGTTTCGAGTCGCAGCAGACCCTGACGCGAACGTTCAAGAACTATTTCGATGTTCCGCCCCACAAGTATCGCATAACGAATGTACCTGGCGAATCCCGCTATCTACATCCGCTAAATAACTGATGTTAATCGCCTGCACTATAAAAGACGTATTGAGGAAATCATGAAACTATTCGCTGCCGCAGCTATCGTACTCTTGTCGCTGGCCTCCAGCCTCAGCTATGCGGAGCAAAACACCACGCCGGTGCGTCAAAACCAGCGTGATACAATGATTATCCCTTCCGAACATAATGATTCGCCGTTTGATTTCAATCATATGGCGGCTGGTAATGATAAATCTGACGAACTTGGCGTGCCGTACTACCAGCAGCACGACCTGTGATGCCATTACACGCATAATTGTGTATAGCCCCGTCTCCGGGGCTTTTTTTTTATCCGCGCGCCATCCCAGGCCGCACCAAACGTAAGCCAAAGACATTAATGTAGAGCCCGGCCATAATCAGCACCGCCCCGGTGAGCTGCAGTCCGCTCAGCGTCTCCCCGAGCAGCAGCGCAGCGCTGGCCATTCCCACCACCGGCACCAGCAGCGACAGCGGCGCCACCCGCCAGGTTTCATACCGCCCCAGCAGCGATCCCCAGATGCCATAGCCGACGATAGTGGCGATAAACGCCAGATAAAGCAGCGACAGTATCGTTAGCAGATCGATGTGTTGCAGACTCGCCAGCATGGTCTGCGGGCCATCGATCAACAATGAGGCCAGCATAAACGGCAGCACCGGGATCAGCGCGCTCCAGACCACCAGCGACATGATTGGCGGCCGGCTCGCCTGGGACATGATTTTCTTGTTGAAAATATTGCCGCAGGCCCAGCTGAGCGCCGCCGCGAGGGTCAGCATAAAGCCCACCAGCGGCACATGCTCCCCGCCAAGGCTGCCCTCCACCAGCACCAGCACGCCAAAGATCGCCAGGGCGATCCCCGCCAGCTGCTTGCCCTGCAGACGTTCGCCAAAGACGAAGGCGCCAAGGATGATGGTGAAGAAGGCTTGCGCCTGCAGCACAAGGGAGGCCAGCCCGGCCGGCATACCCAGGCCGATAGCGCAGAACAGAAAGGCGAACTGACCGAAACTTATGGTCAGGCCATAGCCCAGCAGCAGGCGCAGCGGAATAGCTGGCCGGGCGACAAACAGCAGCGCCGGGAAGGCGACCAGCATAAAGCGCAGCCCCGCCAGCATCAGCGGCGGCATATTGTGCAACCCCAGCTTAATCACCACAAAGTTAAGCCCCCACACCACCACTACCAGCAGCGCCAGTAGTCCATCTTTCCTCGTCATACCCCTGCCTCTGTCGTTATTGGAATTTTTGTGAACAAAATCAAAGTAGCGAAAAAGCGGCCGCCGGGATAGATCATTATTTTTGGCAGGCCCGGAAGTGCGCCCGTCGACCGCGATGACCTGTACAAGGCGTAATGGCCGTGTTATTTGTGATCGAAGACATAAAATTATAACAACATGACAGGCAAGGAAATCATGATCACCACTCTCCGGCGCTCCACCATCGCGCTGCTGGCATCGTCGTTACTGTTGACTATCGGCCGCGGGGCCACACTGCCGTTTATGACCATCTATCTCACCCGACGCTTTCAGCTGGAAGTGGATGTGATTGGCTATGCCCTGTCGCTGGCGCTGGTGGTTGGGGTGTTGTTCAGCATGGGTTTTGGCATCCTCGCTGACAGGTTCGATAAAAAGCGCTATATGGTGTGGTCAGTGCTGGTGTTTATTCTCGGCTTCAGCGCAATACCGCTGGTCAATAACGCCCCCCTGGTGGTGATCTTCTTTGCGCTGATCAACTGCGCCTACTCGGTCTTTTCCACCGTCCTGAAAGCCTGGTTCGCCGACCGGCTGACGGCAGAGAAAAAAGCGCGCATCTTCTCGCTGAACTACACCATCCTCAACATCGGCTGGACCGTTGGGCCGCCCATCGGCACCCTGCTGGTAATGCACAGTATCAATTTGCCGTTCTGGCTGGCGGCCGCCTGCGCCGCCTTTCCGCTGGTGTTTATTCAGCTGTTTCTTCAGCGGGATGGCGCCGCCGCGGCCCAGCCGGGCGCCGCTCCCTGGTCGCCTTCGGTGTTGCTGCGCGACCGGGCGCTGCTGTGGTTTACCTGCTCCGGGCTGCTGGCCTCCTTCGTCGGCGGCGCCTTCGCCTCCTGTCTCTCGCAGTATGTGCTGGTGGTCGCCAGCAGCGATTTCGCCGAGAAAGTGGTGGCCGTGGTGCTGCCGGTCAACGCCGCGGTGGTGGTTGCTCTGCAGTACGCGGTTGGCCGGCGGCTGAGCGCGAGAAATATCCGCCCGCTGATGACCTTCGGCACCGTCTGCTTTGTGATCGGCCTTGTGGGCTTTATGTTCTCTGGCGCCAGCCTGTGGGCGTGGGGGATCTCGGCGGCGATCTTCACCCTCGGGGAAGTGATTTATGCCCCCGGGGAGTATATGCTGATTGACCATATTGCCCCGCCGGGGATGAAGGCAAGCTACTTCTCCGCCCAGTCGCTGGGGTGGCTGGGGGCGGCATTCAACCCGATGCTGACGGGGTTGATCCTCACCCATCTGCCGCACTGGTCGCTTTTTGTCATTCTTATCGTGGCGATTGTCGCCGCCTGGCTGATGATTTTCCGCGGGATCAATGCCCGCCCCTGGCAACCGGATTCTCCGCTGGCCAACGCCTGACGCCAGCTGGCATGCGGCTGTCAGGTTGCTGTCGGGCCGTTGTCGGGTCGCTGTCGTGGTGGCTGGCGGCCCGGTTCACCATACTCCATCACAGGTTTACATCCGCAGAACGTTATGGAGCATACGAATATGAACAGCAACAATCAGGTCAAACAATTACGGCTGCAGCGCGCCTGGTCCCAGGAGCAGCTGGCCGAAATGGCGGGTCTCAGCGTCCGCACGATCCAGCGCATTGAGAATGGCGAACGCCCGGGGCTGGAGACCCTCAGCGCCCTCGCCGCGGTCTTTGAAGTGACGGTGGCCGAGATCGGCGGCGAAGCCCGGCGGGAAGACGCGCCGGGCCAGGAAGCCTCACTGGATCTGCGCATAGAGGAAGCCAAAGCGCGGGTGCATCAGGAGAGCCGCTTTTTCCGTTCGCTGTCGGTGGCGCTGGTGGTTTGCGTGCTGCTGGCGGTGCTTAACCGCTTCACTAATCCACAGTACTACTGGTCCGGCTGGGTCGCCCTGATCTGGGGCGCCCTGCTGGTGGTGAGAGGATTACGCCTGTTCGTGTTCGGCGAATGGATTAAAAACTGGCGCCAGGCGCGCCTGCAGCGGCTACTGCGCAAATAGGCCGCAAACCGGCGGCGCGACCGCCGCCGGCCTGGTCAGATGGTCACCATGGCGCGCACGCCGTCGCTCTCCATATCACCACCCTTGCCTTGCTGGACGATGGCGCCGCGCGACATCACCAGGTAGTGGTCCGCCAGCCCGGCGGCAAAGTCATAGAACTGCTCCACCAGCAGGATCGCCATGTCTCCGCGGCTCGCCAGCTGGCGGATCACCTCGCCAATCTCTTTGATGACCGAGGGCTGGATCCCCTCGGTGGGTTCATCAAGGATCAGCAGCTGTGGGCGGCTGGCCAGCGCGCGGCCAATCGCCAGCTGCTGCTGCTGGCCGCCGGATAAGTCACCGCCTCGCCGCTGCTTCATGGTCCTGAGCACCGGGAAAAGCTGGTAGATCTCCTCCGGCACCTGCTGCGCTTCGCGGGCGGGAAAGCGCGACAGCCCCATCAGCAGGTTTTCTTCCACCGTCAGGCGCGGAAATATCTCGCGCCCCTGGGGGACGTAGGCGACCCCGGCCTGCACCCGCTGGTGCGGTTTGCGATGGGTGATGTTCTGATCCTGCCAGCGTACCTCACCGCTGCGCGCCGGGATCAGCCCCATCAGGCATTTCAGCAGTGTGGTCTTACCGACGCCATTGCGCCCCAGCAGGCAGGTGACTTCGCCCTGGCGGGCGGAAAAATCCACCCCGCGTAAAATATGGCTGCCGCCGTAGTATTGATGTAACTGACTCACCTGTAACATTGGCGCTCCTTAACGTCCCAGATAAACTTCAATGACCTGCTCATTGGCCTGCACCTCCCGCAGCGATCCCTCCGCCAGCACCTGGCCCTGATGCAGGACCGTCACCCGGTCGGCGATGGTCTCGACAAATCCCATGTCGTGCTCCACCACCATCAGGGAGTGCTGTCCGGCCAGGGTACGAAACAGCTCCGCCGTATACTCCGTTTCCGCATCGGTCATGCCGGCCGCCGGCTCATCAAGCAGCAGCAGATGCGGCTCCTGCACCAGCAGCATGCCGATCTCAAGAAACTGTTTCTGGCCATGGGACAGCAGACCGGCCTGGCGGTAGCGCTCGCCGTCAAGACGCAGCAGGCGCAGCACCTCATTCAGCCGATCGTCCTGTTCGCTGCTCATCCGGGCGCGCAGGCTGGCCCACACCGATTTATCCCCCTTCATCGCCAGGGCGAGATTTTCCGCCACCGTCAGCGCTTCGAAGACCGTCGGCTTCTGAAACTTGCGCCCGATGCCCTGGCGGGCGATGGCCACCGGGTCAAGAGTGGTCAGATCCACCGACTGGTCATAGAGCGCTTTGCCGCTCTGCGGCCGGGTCTTGCCGGTGATCACGTCCATCAGGGTGGTCTTGCCCGCCCCGTTGGGGCCGATCACACAGCGCAGTTCGCCGACGCCTATCGCCAGCGACAGATCCGTCAGCGCCCGGAAACCGTCAAAGCTGACGTTGATGTTCTCCAGCTGCAGCACCGGATCGGTTTGTTCGCGAAAGCGATCGCCGGGCAGCTGGCGGGTAAATAGTCCTTCATCCGGTTGCATTAGCGGTCTCCTCGACGCAGCAGGCCCATCACCCCGCGGGGTAAAAACAGGGTCACAATGATGAAGATGAGGCCGAGAAACAGCTGCCAGTACTCTGGCATCGCCACGGTGAAAATGCTTTTCGCACCGTTGACCAATCCGGCGCCAAGCACCGGGCCAATCAGGGTGCCGCGCCCGCCGAGCGCCACCCAGATGGCGGCCTCGATGGAGTTGGTCGGCGACATTTCGCTGGGGTTGATGATCCCCACCTGCGGGACATATAACGCCCCCGCCAGACCGCAGAGCACCGCCGACAGCGTCCACACCAGCAGCTTGAAGCCGCGCGGGTCGTACCCGCAGAACATCAGCCGGTTTTCGGCGTCACGCACCGCGGTGAGGATCCGGCCAAACTTACTCTGCGCCAGCGCCGCGCCCAGCCACAGGGTCAGCAACAGCAGCAAAACCGTGGCCATAAACAGGCTGGCGCGGGTGCCGGTGGCGGTGACCGGAAAACCCAGCAGCGTAGTAAAACCGGTGAAGCCGTTATTCCCGCCAAACCCGGTCTCGTTGCGAAAGAACAGCAGCATACCGGCATAGGTCAGGGCCTGGGTCATGATCGAGAAATAGACCCCTTTGATCTTCGAGCGAAAGGCAAACCAGCCGAAAACCAGGGCCAGCAGACCGGGAACCAGCACCACCAGCGCCATCGCCCAGGCGAAATGCTGCGTGCCCCACCAGAACCAGGGCAGCTCGCTCCAGGAGAGAAAAGACATAAACGCCGGCAGACCGTCGCCCGCCGCCTGGCGCATCAGGTACATCCCCATGGCGTACCCGCCGAGGGCAAAGAAAATCCCGTGCCCCAGCGACAGCATACCCGCGTAGCCCCAGACCAGATCCAGCGCCACCGCCACAATGGCGTAGCAGAGGATTTTGCCGCTCAGCGTCAGTAGCCAGCTCGGCACCGCCAGCGGATGGGAGGCCGGCAGCAGCGCCAGGAATGGCATACTCAGCAGCCCCAGCACCAGCAGGATCCCCAGCCAGCGCAGAGGTCGCGGCGCGCGCTGCGCCAGCGTTAAGGTGATTGGTTGGCTCATCAGTCAATAACCCTCCCTTTCAGCGCGAACAGACCCTGCGGGCGTTTCTGAATAAACAGAATAATCATCACCAGGATCAGGATTTTGCCCAGCACAGCGCCCATTTGCGGTTCGAGAATTTTGTTGAAAATGCCCAGCCCAAAGGCCGCCGCCACGCTGCCGGCCAACTGGCCGACGCCGCCCAGCACCACCACCAGAAACGAGTCGATGATGTATCCCTGACCCAGTTCAGGCCCGACGTTGCCAAGCTGCGACAGCGCCACGCCGCCCAGCCCGGCAATACCGGAGCCGAGGCCAAAGGCCAGCATATCCACCCGCCCGGTAGGCACGCCGCAGCAGGCGGCCATCGCCCGGTTCTGCGTCACGGCGCGGACGTTCATCCCCAGACGGGTACGGTTCAGGATGAGCCAGGTAAAGGACAGCACCAGCAGGACGAACGCCAGCACCGCCAGCCGGTTCCACGGCAGGATCAGGTTCGGCAGGACCTGCACGCCGCCGGAGAGCCAGGCCGGGTTTGCCACCTCCACGTTCTGCGCGCCAAACAGCATCCTCACCAGCTGGATTAGCATCAGGCTGATCCCCCAGGTGGCGAGCAGCGTTTCCAGCGGCCGACCATACAGATGACGAATAATGGTGCGCTCCAGCGCCATGCCGATCCCGGCGGTCACCAGAAACGCCACCGGCAGCGCGACCAGCGGATAAAAGGCCAGCCATTGCGGCGCGAGCTGCACCAGCGCCTGCTGTACCAGCCAGCAGCTGTAGGCGCCGATCATTAACATCTCACCGTGGGCCATGTTAATCACCCCCAGCAGGCCGTAGGTGATCGCCAGCCCCAGCGCGGCCAGCAACAGCACCGATCCCAGCGACAGCCCCATAAAGGCCTGGCCCAGCAGATCGCCGAGCAGCAGACGATGTTTGATCTTTTGCAGGCTATCGCTGGCCGCCTCGCGCACCGCCGCATCTGGCTCATGCTGGGCATCGGTAAAGGGGATCAGCAGCGCCTGGGTTTCCGGGTCCGCGGAATGGCCGAGCAGCGTCACGGCGGCCAGCCGCGCGCTGGCCTCAGGCTGAGCGAGCTGCAGGCGCGCCAGCGCCACCTCCAGCAGACCCCGCACATTATCATCGGTTTCCGCCTGCAGCCGCTGTTGCAGCAGCGCGGCCATGGCCGGAGTCGCTTCCCGCTGTAGCGTTCGTGCGGCGGAAGCTCTCTCCGTGACGTTGTCACTTAAAATAAGGTGGCTGGCCAGCGCGCCGGCAGCCAGATTGCGCAGCCGGTTGGTCAGACGGACCGGCCGGGTTTCGCCCTGCGGCGCGGCGACAGCGCCCAATGGCTGTAATCCGCCCAGTCGGGTGCGGAAAGCATGTTTTCCGTCGTCCATCACCAGGCTCTCGGTGGTCAACGCCCGCAGCAGCGGCAGACGATCCGCCCGCGGCGCTGCCGCCCACTGGCTCAACAGCTGCGCCTGCTGGCTGCGACTGGCGGCAACGAAGGCGTCCGCCTCCGCGGCCTGCGCCCGCCATGGCAGCAGGATCAGCAGTAGCGCCAATACACTCATGAGACGCAATGCGTTCATGTCGTTCTCCTCTGGTCAGCGGCCGACGAGCGCGACGCTCCCGCCCCGTCGGCCGTGGCGCTTACTGGCTGACGGTTTTCACCGGATGGTCAGGTTTCTTATCATTACCGGGGATCCACGGGCTCCACGGCTGCGCGCGGACGGGCTCATCGGTCTGCCAGACCACGTTGAACTGGCCGTTGCCTTCAATTTCACCGATCATCACCGGCTTATGCAGATGGTGGTTGGTGGCATCCATGGTCAGGGTAAATCCGGACGGCGCGTTGAAGGTCTGCCCGGCCATCGCCTCGCGTACTTTGTCAACATCGGTGGTGCCCGCTTTGGTCACCGCCTGCGCCCACATATGCAGGCCCACCCAGGTCGCTTCCATCGGATCGTTGGTCACCACCGTATCGGCATTCGGCAGCTTGTGCGCTTTGGCATACGCGCGATAATCGGCGACAAAGGCTTTGTTGGTCGGATTATCGACGGACTCAAAGTAGTTCCATGCCGCGAGGTTGCCGACCAGCGGTTTGGTATCGATGCCGCGCAGCTCCTCTTCCCCCACCGAGAAGGCCACCACCGGTACATCGGTCGCTTTCAGACCCTGGTTAGCCAGCTCTTTGTAGAACGGTACGTTGGAATCGCCATTGATGGTGGAGACCACTGCCGTTTTGCCACCGGCGGCGAATTTTTTGATATTGGCGACGATGGTCTGGTAATCGCTGTAGCCGAACGGGGTGTAGACCTCCTCGATATCTTTGTCCTGGATCCCTTTGGCATGCAGGAAGGCGCGGAGGATCTTGTTGGTGGTGCGCGGATAGACGTAGTCCGTCCCCAGCAGAAAGAAACGTTTAGCGCCGCCGCCGTCCTCGCTCAGCAGGTATTCCACCGCCGGGATAGCCTGCTGGTTAGGCGCCGCGCCGGTATAGAAGACGTTGGGGGACATCTCTTCCCCTTCGTACTGCACCGGGTAGAACAGCAGGCCGTTCAGTTCCTCAAACACCGGCAGGACCGATTTACGCGAGACCGACGTCCAGCAGCCAAACACCACCGCCACTTTATCCTGGGCCAGCAGCTGGCGCGCCTTCTCGGCAAACAGCGGCCAGTTGGAGGCCGGGTCGACCACCACCGGCTCCAGTTTCTTGCCCAGCACCCCGCCTTTGGCGTTGATGTCGTCGATGGCCATCAGCGCGACGTCTTTCAGCGGCGTTTCGGAAATCGCCATCGTCCCGGAGAGCGAATGCATGATCCCGACTTTGATGGTGTCGGCGGCATAGGCCTGGAAGGAGAGACCCATAGCCATAACAGAGGCGGAGAGTGCAAAAGCTTTTAATAACGTTCTACGTTGCATGATTCACTCCTGAGTAGCGCAAAAAATAAAGAATTAACAGCTAACCAGAGGTGATAAGGCAAAAAAGGTGCCAGGTTGTGAAAACAGCGGGATGCGGCGCAGGTGGGCGATAGTGGCGAAGAGGATGGCAGCGTTGCCTCATCACGGTGCAACGCTGCGCTAAGAAAGCAATTACCAGACGTCGGCGGCGATGGAGGTCACCAGACGGACCTTTTGCCATTGCTGGTCTTCGCTGAGGGCATTCCCCTCTTCAGTGGAGGCGAAACCGCACTGCGGGCTGAGGCAGATCTGCTCGAGCGGCACGTACTGCGCGGCCTCGGCGAGACGCGCTTTTACCCCCTGCGGATTCTCCAGCTCGCCGTTTTTAGTGGTGATCAGCCCGAGGACCACCTGCTGATGGCCGGGACGAATAAAGCGCAGCGGCGCGAAATCCCCGGAGCGGTCGTTGTCGTACTCCAGGAAGAAGGCATCGACATTAACGCTGCCAAACAGCACCTCGGCAACCGGCTCGTAACCGCCTTCCGAGATCCAGGTTGAACGGAAGTTACCCCGGCAGACGTGCAAGCCCACCGTCAGATCGGCCGGCTTACCCTCCAGCGCCTGGTTCAGCACCCGGGCATAAATACGCGCCAGCGCATCCGGATCCTCGCCGCGCTCACGTACCTGCTGGCGCTGGGCATCGGAGCACAGATAGGCCCACACGGTATCGTCCAGCTGCAGATAGCGGCAGCCGGCGTCATAAAACGCGCGGATGGCGTCGCGCCAGGTGGTGGCCAAATCGTCGAAGTAGTCGCTAAGATCCGGGTAGACCGTGGCATCGATATCTTTCCGCCCGCCGCGGAAGTGCAGCACGCTCGGGCTGGGAATGGTCATCTTCGGCTGCGCGTCGCCGCTGATGCTTTTCAGATAGCGGAAATCCTCCAGCATCGGGTGGTCGCCAAACGCCAGCTTGCCGGTGACGCGAACGCCGTGCGCTTTGGTCTGCACGCCGTTGAACTGGATCCCCTGCTCGGCATCGTAACGTTCAACGCCCTGCAGGCCATCGAAGAAATCGAAATGCCACCATGCGCGACGAAACTCACCGTCGGTGACCACATGCAGGCCGCAGTCGCATTGCTGCTGAACCAGATGACGGATCGCGTTATTCTCAATCTCGCGTAGCTGAGCGGCGTCGATAATCCCCTCAGCCAGCTGCTGACGCGCCTGTTTAATGCTGTCCGGGCGCAAAAAACTGCCGACGATGTCTGCGCGGAACGGGGCCTGTTGACGTTGCATGCTGTCTCCTTAGCGGTGGGCGCGTTAGTTGCCCACCGTGATAGTTCATTACTTGAATTTTTAGACTTCTGGATGGCTATATGTCCAGATACTGGCATGCAGAGTGGTGGGTCGCAAACGAGAATATTTCATGGTACATGAAAAATTTTCAATCACCGGAAGCAAACGCATAGCCCTCATCTTCCCAGCCGGTGA
Organism: Klebsiella sp. HMSC16A12; assembly: GCF_001808265.1. NCBI lineage: Bacteria > Pseudomonadati > Pseudomonadota > Gammaproteobacteria > Enterobacterales > Enterobacteriaceae > Klebsiella > Klebsiella sp. HMSC16A12. The sequence continues at coordinate 38,652 of NZ_KV792544.1, read as the reverse complement.
GTCCGCCGAGCATCATTTTCACCGGCCGCCCCAGCTCGGCCAGCTTCAGCGCGGCAACGTCAGCACCGTTGCAGTGCGGCCCGGCGCAGTAGACCACAAAGAGGGTCTCCGCCGGCCAGGCCGCCATTCGCTCGGCGGTGATCTGGCTGTGCGGGAGATGCTGCGCGCCTGGCAGGTGACGTCTGGCGAAGGCTTCCTCACTGCCGACCACGTGCAGCAGGACGAAGTCGACCTCGCCGGCACGCTGGGCGCTGTGCACATCGGCGCAGTCGGTCTCAAGATGCAGCTTATGGCTGAACCAGCGGATAGCCTCAGCGGAGGTGGCGGGGGTAAATTGGGTTACTACACTCATGGCGTCTTCTCCTTGTCTGTGATAACACTACTTTACTGACGCCCATCACCCTGATCTGCCGACAACCATGACAGAAAACGCTAACATCCTGACAACCCCTTCTGTGACACCGTCACGTCATCAGGTGGTCGCCCTCGCCTACGATGGCCTGTGCACCTTTGAGTTTGGCGTAGCCGTGGAGATCTTCGGCCTGCCGCGCCCGGAAATGGGCGACAACTGGTACCAGTTCGCCGTCGCCGCCGTCGATGAAGGGCCGCTGTGCGCCACCGGCGGCATCCGCCTGATGACCGACGGCGGTCCTGAACTTCTCGCCCAGGCGGATACGATCGTGGTCCCCGGCTGGCGCGGCGTCGACGCCCCGGTCCCCGAGGCGCTGTGCGCCGCGCTGGCTTCCGCCCACGCCCGCGGATGTCGGATTATTTCTATCTGTTCCGGGGTGTTCGTTCTCGCCGCCGCCGGGCTGCTCAATGGCCGCCAGGCGACAACCCACTGGCGCTACACCGCGGCGCTGCAGTCCCGTTTTCCGCAGATCCAGGTGGTGGAGGACGTCCTTTACGTGGGCGATGCTTTGCTGATGACTTCCGCCGGCAGCGCGGCGGGGATCGACCTTTGTCTGCATTTGGTGCGTGAAGATTTCGGCAGCGAAGCCGCCAACGTCGTCGCCCGCCGCCTGGTCGTCTCTCCCCATCGCGACGGCGGTCAGGCGCAGCAGGTCCTGCGCCCGGTAGCCCGCAGCCGGGAGAGCCTGCGCCTCGGTCAGCTGTTTGACTATCTGCACCAGCATCTTGCCGCCAGCCATACCGTCGCTTCCCTCGCCCAGCGCGCCGGCATGGGGACGCGAACCTTTTTGCGCCGCTTTGAGGAGGCCACCGGTAAAACGCCCGCCCGCTGGCTGCTGGAGGAACGACTGCTGCGCGCCCGCCAGCACCTGACGGAGAGCACGATGGGCATCGATCAGATCGCTGAGCGCTGCGGGTTTGCCAGCGCCGGCACCCTGCGCCACCATTTTCGCCAGCACTTCGCGCTCAGCCCGCTGCAGTACCGTAAACAGTTTACGCCTTCTCCGATTGCAAAATCGTCGCAGCCACGGACAATAGACGGCCACAGTAAACCGGTCGCCAGGAGGGTCGATGATGAAGAAAGAGTGTCGGGTAGTGATCTATAAAGAGGGGCTGCTGGGCAGTCTGTTTTTTGGCGAAGCCAAGGCCGACCCTGACAAAATGAGCCAGTTTCTCAGCAGCTATACCCGTGAGGGATGGGAAGTGAAAACCATGTCGGTGGAGCGCCGCCGTACCGCCCTGTTCTGGTCGCGGGAAGCGTATCTTTTCGTGCTCGAACGCCCCCTCTGACAGCCTGCGCCTGGTTTACCCGTTTAAGCCAGGCGTTTCTAAGCGTCAGCTTTCAGGGCTGACGGATATAGCCCTGCTCCTGCATTTTCTGCATGCCTTCCTCGCTGGCGCAGACCATGCCGGTAGTCAACATGGCAAAGCCAAAGCGCTGATAAAACGTAATTTTATCGGCCACCGCATAGATAAATATTTTGCCAAAGGGCAGGAGTTGCTCCCGGATGGCCAGCATCAGCTGTTGCCCGTAGCCCTGTCCCTGACGAGCGGGGACGATCGCCACATCCGCCAGATAGCTGCTCCAGGTGCAGTCGCTGATGGCTCGCGCCACGGCAATCAGCTGACCGTTCTCATAGCCAAACCAGCAGAAGGTGCTCTGGCGGAACGCCTGCTCCAGTTGCTGAACATCACGCTCATTCAGCCCGGCCTCGGCGATGATCGTTCGCACTCGCTGCCAGTCCACCCGCACGATCGCCTCTTTACCCTCAATCACCATCATGACCTTGTCTCCCGTCGTCTCCCGGAAGCAAGATCTAGCATGCCGCGGCAGGATATGCCAGATGGAAAGCCGGACTGAAGCAGTCGGTACAGGGTGGAAGGGGCAAAAAAAAACCGCCATATGACTGGCGGTAAATCAATGCTTGCATGGATAGATTGTGTTTTGCATTTTTCGCAGACAGATAAGCTTTACCTCTCTACGTTTGCTGCCGAAGTTAGCATGCTCAACTTCAATAAAGCCTCAACGACCAGCAGCTAAAGCTTCTCCACCAGCGCTTTCAGCTGCGCCAGGGTCTGCTGCCGGTCCTCCGCGGCGGCGACAGGCCAGGCCGACTGGCGCACGATGAGCCGGGTCGGCAGCAGCTCGCGGATCCGCAGCTGCGGGGCCGCCATCAGGGCAATCAGCCGCTCCACCGCCCTTTTGCCCAACAGATCGAAGTCCTGCGCCACCGTGGTGAGCGGCGGCTGGAAGTAAAGGCTGTCGGCGGTGTCATCGTAGCCGGTCACCGATACCGCCTGGCTGCCGCTGCGATTGAGCTGGGCCAGCGCGCTGAGCACGCCAAGCGCCATCTGATCGTTTGCCACCACTATGGCGCTGATCAGCGGCTGCAGGTGGAGGAGCTCGAAAGTTTTCTGCCAACCGCTGGCGGCGCTCCAGTCGCCAAACACCGTAGTAGAGCGGGCAATATTCAGACTGTGCAACGCCTCGCGCCAGCTGGCGAGACGCAGACGGGCGGAAACCGAACTTTCCGGTCCCGCCAGCAGACCAAATTCGCGATGCCCCAGCTCCCACAGGTGGCGCACGCAGGCCCCGCAGCCGTCGCGGTGGTCGAAGCGCACGCAGCAGACATCGGCCTCCGGGGAGACATCGAGAAACAGGCAGGCCATATCCGGATTGTCTTGCACCAGCCGCTCGGCAGTGGCGCTCTCCAGCGGCAGACTGACGATCACCCCGCGAATATGCTGGGCGCGCAGCTCGTCCAGCCGGGCCTGCAGCGCGACAAAATCAGCCTGCGCCGGCATCGCTATCGCCACTTCCAGCTGATGCAGGCTGGCATGGCTCTTTATCGCGGCGGCGATCTGCGAGGGGGCGTGCAGCGTCAGCGAGGCGGTAATCAGCCCGATGGAGGGCGCCGCTTTGCCGGCAAGCAGCTGCGCCGAGCGGTTAGGCACATAGTGCAGCGCCTGCATCGCGCGGATCACCTGCTCGCGGGTGCGGGCTGACACCACCTCTGGACGGTTCAGCACCCGGGAGACCGTCTGCTGGGACACGCCCGCGGCGCGGGCGACATCCTCCAGGGTTGCGGTACGACGCGGCATCTTTTCTCCTCAGCAATAACAATGTCGTGCGCTAACATTTTATGTTTAACGCGCGACAAAAAACAGCGCTTCGCCCCCGCTTTCGTGATCGTCTGTTAATTTCGATTCCCCCGAGATTGCTGGACAAAACAAATTACCCGATAACGTTAATCATCCTGTTTAGCGAACGACAATTTCTGACTTACCGGGGTTTAATATGCAAATTAGCGATACCGGCCGCAGCCACACTCCTGACTTTCACGCCGTCCTCGCCCGTGAAGACTGGCAGAACCAGAGCATTACCCACCTTAACCGCCTGCCAGCGCATCCCGTTTTCGCCAGCTGGCGCGATGAGCTTGCCGCCCGCGATAACCTACCTTCATCCCGCCGCCGTCAACTGGACGGCGAGTGGCAGTTCTCTTACGCCCGCAGCCCGTTTGCCGTCGATGCGCAGTGGTTGACGCAGGATCTACCGGACTGCCGCGGCACGCCTGTGCCTTCCAACTGGCAGATGGAGGGCTATGACGCGCCGATCTACACCAACGTCCGCTATCCCATCGACACCACCCCACCGCGGGTGCCGGAGGATAACCCGACCGGCTGCTACTCCCTGCACTTTACGGTTGAGGACACATGGCGCGAGAACGGGCAAACGCAGATTATTTTCGATGGCGTCAACTCGGCGTTTCATCTGTGGTGCAATGGCGTATGGGTCGGCTATTCGCAGGACAGTCGCCTGCCGGCGGCGTTCGATCTCAGCCCCTTCCTGCGTCCGGGCGACAACCGCCTGTGCGTGATGGTCATGCGCTGGAGCGCCGGCAGCTGGCTGGAAGACCAGGATATGTGGCGGATGAGCGGCATTTTCCGCTCGGTATGGCTGCTGAATAAGCCGCAGCAACGGCTATGCGACGTGCAGTTGACGCCAGCCCTTGACGCCCTCTATCGCGACGGCACTCTGCAGGTCCAGGCGACCATCGAAGCGACTGAGGCGGCGCTTGCCGGGCTCAGCGTCGGGGTTAGCCTGTGGCGCGGCGAGGAGCAGATCGCCGCCGGGCGGCAGCCGTTAGGTACCCCGACGGTGGATGAGCGCGGCCACTACGCGGAACGGGTCGATTTCTCCCTGGCGGTGGCGACGCCGGCGCACTGGAGCGCGGAAACCCCGAACTGTTATCGCGCCGTGGTCACCCTGTGGCGCGGCGACGAACTGCTGGAGGCCGAAGCGTGGGACATCGGTTTTCGCCGCATCGAGATTGCCGATGGCCTGCTGCGTCTCAACGGTAAACCGCTGCTGATCCGCGGCGTTAACCGCCATGAGCATCATCATTTGCGCGGGCAGGTGGTCACCGAGGCGGATATGGTGCAGGACATTCTGTTGATGAAGCAGAACAACTTTAACGCCGTGCGCTGCTCGCACTATCCCAACGCGCCGCGCTGGTATGAACTCTGCAACCGCTACGGTCTGTACGTGGTCGATGAAGCCAATATTGAAACCCACGGGATGGTGCCGATGAATCGGCTGTCCGACGATCCGGCGTGGCTGCCAGCCTTCAGCGCCCGCGTCACCCGGATGGTACAGAGCAACCGCAACCATCCGTGCATTATCATCTGGTCGCTGGGCAACGAGTCCGGCGGCGGCGGCAACCACGAAGCGCTGTACCACTGGCTGAAACGCAACGATCCGAGCCGTCCGGTGCAGTACGAGGGCGGCGGCGCGGATACCACCGCCACCGATATTATCTGTCCGATGTACGCCCGCGTCGAACGCGACCAGCCGATCCCGGCGGTACCCAAATGGGGGATCAAAAAATGGATCAGCCTGCCCGGTGAGCAGCGGCCGCTGATCCTTTGCGAGTACGCCCACGCGATGGGCAACAGCCTCGGCAACTTCGCCGATTACTGGCAGGCCTTTCGCGAGTATCCGCGGCTGCAGGGCGGATTTATCTGGGACTGGGCCGACCAGGCGATCCGCAAAACCTTTGCCGACGGCAGCGTCGGCTGGGCCTATGGCGGCGACTTTGGTGATAAGCCTAACGATCGCCAGTTCTGTATGAACGGTCTGGTTTTCCCCGATCGCACGCCGCATCCGTCGCTGGTGGAGGCGAAGCACGCCCAGCAGTATTTTCAGTTCACGCTGCTGTCGACCTCGCCGCTGCGGGTGCGCATCATCAGCGAATACCTGTTCCGCCCAACCGATAACGAAGTGCTGCGCTGGCAGGTGCAGGCGGCCGGTGAACCCCTGTATCACGGCGACCTGACCCTGGCGCTGCCCCCTGAGGGCAGCGACGAGATAACGCTGCTCGATAGCCTGATCCTGCCTGAAGGCGCCCGCGCGGTGTGGCTGACGCTGGAGGTGACCCAGCCCCAGGCGACCGCCTGGTCAGAAGCGGAGCACCGCGTCGCCTGGCAACAGTTTCCCCTGCCCGCCCCGCTGGCGCTGCCGGCGCCCACCGTGTCTGCCGGCGCTCCGGATCTTATCGTCAGCGATGAGGTCTGGCAGATCCGCGCCGGTTCGCAATGCTGGACCATCGATCGCCGGACGGGTCTGCTGAGCCGCTGGTCGGTTGGCGGTCAGGAGCAGCTGTTGACTCCCCTGCGTGACCAGTTTATTCGCGCGCCGCTCGACAACGACATCGGGGTCAGCGAAGTAGAGCGTATCGACCCCAACGCCTGGGTGGAGCGCTGGAGAAGCGCCGGCCTGTACGATCTTGAGGCGCACTGCGTCCAGTGCGATGCGCAGCGCCTGGCAAATGAAACCCTCGTCGACTGCCGCTGGCACTACCTGCGCGGCGAAGAGGTAGTGATTGTCAGCCACTGGCGCATGCACTTCACTGCTGACGGAACCCTGCGGTTGGCGGTGGACGGCGAACGGGCGGAAACCCTGCCGCCGCTGCCGCGGGTCGGGCTGCACTTCCAGGTGGCGGATCAGCAGGCGCCGGTGAGCTGGCTGGGTCTGGGGCCGCATGAGAACTACCCCGACCGGCGGAGCAGCGCCTGCTTCGCCCGCTGGGAGCAGCCGCTGGCGGCGATGACCACCCCCTATATCTTCCCGACGGAAAACGGCCTGCGCTGTGATACCCAGGCGCTGGACTGGGGGCGCTGGCACATCAGCGGTCATTTCCACTTCTCCGTTCAGCCATGGAGCACCCGTCAGCTGATGGAGACCGACCACTGGCACAAGATGCAGGCCGAAGACGGCGTGTGGATCACCCTCGACGGCCTGCATATGGGGGTGGGAGGCGATGACTCCTGGACCCCCAGCGTGCTGCCGCAGTGGCTCCTGAGCCAAACGCGCTGGCAGTACGAGGTCTCATTGCGTTGCTTTTAATCCGTGGGGGCGACAGCCCCCACCCCACAAACAGAATAACAAGGGATCATGGTGATGAAATTCTCAGAACTGGCGCCACGAGAACGGCATAATTTCGTCTATTTCCTGCTGTTCTTTTTCTTTTACTATTTCATTATGTCGGCCTACTTCCCGTTTTTTCCGGTGTGGCTGGCGGACGTTAACCATTTAACTAAAACGGAAACCGGGATCGTTTTCTCGTCTATCTCGTTATTCGCCATTATTTTTCAGCCGGTGTTCGGCCTGATGTCGGATAAGCTCGGCCTGCGCAAACATCTGCTGTGGACCATTACGGTATTGTTAATTCTGTTCGCGCCATTCTTTATTTTCGTTTTCTCTCCGCTGCTGCAGATGAATATTATCGCTGGTTCGCTGGTAGGCGGGATCTACCTGGGGATTGTTTTCTCCAGCGGCTCCGGGGCGGTGGAAGCTTATATCGAACGCGTCAGCCGGGCCAACCGCTTTGAATATGGCAAAGTGCGGGTCGCAGGCTGCGTCGGCTGGGCGCTATGCGCCTCGATAACCGGCGTGCTGTTCGGCATCGATCCCAATATCACCTTCTGGATCGCCTCCGGCTTTGCGCTGGTGCTCGGTCTGCTGCTCTGGCTGTCGCGGCCGGAAAGCAGCAACAGCGCCCAGGTTATCGAGGCGCTGGGCGCCAATCGCCAGGCCTTTTCGCTGCGTACGGCGGCAGAGCTGCTGCGTATGCCGCGCTTCTGGGGCTTTATCGTCTATGTGGTGGGTGTCGCCAGCGTCTACGACGTGTTTGACCAGCAGTTCGCCAACTTTTTCAAAAGCTTTTTCGCCAGTCCGCAGCGCGGTACCGAAGTGTTTGGCTTCGTCACCACCGGCGGCGAGTTGCTCAACGCGCTGATCATGTTCTGCGCGCCGGCCATCGTTAACCGCATCGGCGCCAAAAACGCCCTGCTGACCGCGGGGATGATCATGTCGGTGCGTATTCTCGGGTCGTCCTTCGCCTCATCGGCAGTCGAGGTGGTGATCCTCAAGATGCTGCATATGTTTGAGATCCCCTTCCTGCTGGTGGGAACTTTTAAATATATCTCTTCCGCCTTTAACCCGCGCCTCTCGGCCACCCTGTTCCTGATCGGTTTTAATCTGTCAAAACAGTTGTCCGGGGTGGTGCTTTCCGCCTGGGTGGGCCGGATGTACGACACCGTCGGCTTCCATCAGGCCTATCTGATCCTCGGCTGCATAACCCTGAGCTTCACCCTGCTCTCGTTCGTCACCCTACGCGGCGGCAACCGTCTGCTGCCGACCGCAGAGACGCAGAGCCCCGCCTGACTCCAGCGCCCCCGTCAGGGATGAGGGGCTTCACTCGACAATCCGCGTCTCCCCGCCGCGATTCTCCAGCGCATAGCGCTGACAAGGCGCCCCGGCGGCGATAAGCTCCGCCAGCTCCGCCGAGTGGCTGGTCAGCCAGATCTGGCTGTAGCGCGAGGCCTCGATAATCAGCCGGGCCAGCGCGGGCAACATGTCGCGATGCAGGCTGTTCTCCGGTTCATTGATCGCCAGAAACGCCGGCGGGCGCGGACTGAGCAGCGCGACGGCGAGGCACAAAAAGCGCAGCGTACCGTCGGACATCTCCGCCGCCAGCAGCGGGCGGCGGATCCCTTCGCGACGCATTTTCAGAGCGAAACGCGAGTGCTCGTTTTCACAATAAAACTGGCAGCCGGGAAAGGCGTCGGCAAGGATTTCATGCAAAATCTCCTCCGCGCCGATCTCGACAATGGTCTGAAAGGCGGCGGCGAGATTCTGGCCATCGCTGTCGAGGACTGGCGAACGGTAACCCACGGCCGGCTGACGCAGCGGCGAATGACGGCCAATCGCGAATTCATGATAAAACCGCCAACGGCGCAAGGTCTCCCGCACTCGCGACACTTCGGGAAAACGGTGCGGCTCGCCAAGCTGACCGAACACCGACTCATTTTCATAAATACTCTCGGTGAAAGTACTTTTCTCCCCGGTGACATCGACGAGAAACGCCGCCTGATTCTTGCGCTGCAGTACGCGGGAGGAAGGCCGGCGGGAGTAGCCGGCCAGCCAGATATTCTCTTCTTTAACGATAGGATCGAGCATGAATTGCGTCGGATAGGGCAATTTTTCAGGGAAGCCTATCTGCAGCTCATAATCGAAGCTGTCGGTCCGGCAGGCGATTTGCAGCCGGCGGGGGTGACGATCGAGGGGCGAACGCTCCCCGGACCACATCATATTCTCCAGACCGCCCTCTTCGCTGATAAACCCCGAAAGCCTGCCCTCAGCGGCAGCGGTCAGCAGGTGGATGGCGTTATAAATATTGGATTTACCGCAGCCGTTAGGGCCGAAGACAATGTTCAGCGGCCCGAGCTCCAGCGCGATATCCTTCACTGAGCGAAAATTTTGAATACGAATGTACTGAATCATTATGCGTCCGGCCCTGGAAATAGAAGGCTGCCACAGTAGCACAGCGGCGCCCGGCATACCCTCTTACGCCCCCTTTCGGGCAGGGTTTAACAGAACATTTTTTTCATTCCACGGGTCAGGGCGACCCGCGTCAGCTTATCGCTATCCTGATGGGCGTCGCTGAAAACGCCAAAAAAATAGCGTTCATCGTCAATGGTTTGGCTAACAATTCGGTAGCTCAACGGTTGCCCGGATAGCGCACCGTACTGCGCAGGCGTCACCGAGACCTCGGTCGCGTCATCGGCGACGCTGACCAACAGCCCGTCCGCCTTACCGCCCACCAGCATGACCTTAATTATCGGGTGCACCAGTTCCTCCCGGGATGGCATATAGCGTTGGCGAACCGCAGGGACCGGCGGGCGTGGTGATCGGCAAACAGCGACGCCCGACAGAGTGCGGTATTTAGTACTTTCTTATAGTTCATCACGGCCTTGAGTCAAAAAATAGCGTGCTTAGGCAGGGCTAGATATTGATTATTCGAAATAAAAGATGACAAATGATGAAGGAAAAAAGAGGAATTGTGAATCAGCAAAACGCCGGGTTATTCTTATTTGTCGCTTCTTTACTCGCCTTTATCGGCCCTCACTCAAGGATGTATTGTGGTTATGCGTTATATTCGCCTGTGTATTATCTTCCTGTTAGCCACCCTGCCGCTGGCGGTACACGCCAGCCCGCAGCCGCTTGAGCAAATTAAACAAAGCGAAAGCCAGCTGTCGGGCCGCGTAGGCATGATAGAAATGGATCTGGCCAGCGGCCGCACGCTGACCGCCTGGCGCGCCGATGAACGCTTTCCCATGATGAGCACCTTTAAAGTAGTGCTCTGCGGCGCAGTGCTGGCGCGGGTGGATGCCGGTGACGAACAGCTGGAGCGAAAGATCCACTATCGCCAGCAGGATCTGGTGGACTACTCGCCGGTCAGCGAAAAATACCTTGCCGACGGCATGACGGTCGGCGAACTCTGTGCCGCCGCCATTACCATGAGCGATAACAGCGCCGCCAATCTGCTGCTGGCCACCGTCGGCGGCCCCGCAGGATTGACTGCCTTTTTGCGCCAGATCGGCGACAACGTCACCCGCCTTGACCGCTGGGAAACGGAACTGAATGAGGCGCTTCCCGGCGACGCCCGCGACACCACTACCCCAGCCAGCATGGCCGCGACCCTGCGCAAGCTGCTGACCAGCCAGCGTCTGAGCGCCCGTTCGCAACGGCAGCTGCTGCAGTGGATGGTGGACGATCGGGTCGCCGGACCGTTGATCCGCTCCGTGCTGCCGGCGGGCTGGTTTATCGCCGATAAGACCGGAGCTGGCGAACGGGGTGCGCGCGGGATTGTCGCCCTGCTTGGCCCGAATAACAAAGCAGAGCGCATTGTGGTGATTTATCTGCGGGATACCCCGGCGAGCATGGCCGAGCGAAATCAGCAAATCGCCGGGATCGGCGCGGCGCTGATCGAGCACTGGCAACGCTAACCCGGCGGTGGCCGCGCGCGTTATCCGGCCCGCAGCACCTCGCAGGCGTGCCGGGCGATATGACTGGCGGCGGCATCGGAGAGATGCCGGTCGGTAATGATGGTGGTGAACCGGGTCAAAGGTAACGCCATAAACGTGGCCACCTGATTGTATTTCGAACTGTCGCACAGCAGGATGCTTCTCGCGCTGACCTGGCTGACGGTCTCCTTGACGGTAACCTTGTTCTCATCAGGGGTGAATATCCCGCGACTGTCCCAGCCGCTGGCGGAGATAAAGGCCGTATCGATAGCCAGGTGGCGTAACGTACGCGCCGCCGATTCGCCCACGCAGGAGCGGTTCTCCCGGCACAGAGTGCCGCCGGTGTGGATCACGCCGCACTGACTGGCATCGATCAGCAGCTGGGTTATCTCAAAATCATTGGTGACCACCTGGAGATCGTTCCGGTCGAGGATCGCCCGCGCCAGCGCCAGGGTGGTAGTCCCGGCATCCAGATAGATGCAACTGTTTTTGGCGATATGACTCGCCGCCAGCGCGCCGATCGCCTGTTTCTCCTCACTCTGCAGCGTGCTTTTCACCAGATGACTGGGTTCCGCGGCCAGCCGGCTGACGGCGCGTACGCCGCCCGAGACGCTGACCAGCAGCCCCTGCTCCTCCAGTTTACTGACGTCCCGACGGATGGTCATATGGGACACGCCGAGGATCTCCGTCAGCTCGTTAATGCTTACCGCCCCACGCTGCTCCACCAGGGCTAAAATACGCTGATGTCGTTCTATTGGAATCACCGCTCTCCCCTTACCATTTTTTCACACCAGGCGTCACCACCCAGGCTACGGCCCTGGCGACACCCGGTGTTGTTATCGCGCTTTGCCGCTGTTTTTTACGCTATTTTAGGGCAAGAATCGCCGCTGTGCAGCCTCTTTCCGCCTGTGAATTTTTTATATTCATGTGGGTTATTCGTGATAACTCTCACATATTTTCACATGATAACGCTTTATTCTATCATTAAATCACATTAATTAACTAATATTCACAAGGAGACCAGCATGGCTGCACACACTAATGTCTGCGTGATTGGACTGGGTTCAATGGGCATGGGCGCCGCCCGCGCCTGCCTGCAGGCGGGCCTGAACACCTGGGGCGTTGACATCAATCCCGACAACTGTCGCGCACTGCTGGCGGCGGGCGCCAAAGGCGCGGGCCCCAGCGCGGTGCCGTTCGCCGCGGAACTGGATGCAGTTGTGCTGCTGGTGGTCAATGCCGCCCAGGTGCGGGGGATCCTGTTCGGCGAGAGCGGCCTCGCCGCCCATCTGAAGCCGGGCACCGTCGTGATGGTGTCGTCCACCATCGCCTCCGCCGATGCTCAGGCCATTGCCGAGGCGCTGGCGGAGTACCAGCTATTGATGCTCGACGCGCCGGTATCGGGCGGCGCCGTGAAAGCGGCCGCCGGCGACATGACGGTGATGGCCTCCGGGAGCGATGCCGCCTTTGCCCGCCTCGCGCCGGTGCTGGACGCCGTGGCCGGCAAAGTCTACCGCATCGGGAGCGACATTGGTCTTAGCTCGACGGTAAAAATTATCCATCAGCTGCTGGCCGGGGTGCACATCGCCGTTGCCGCCGAAGCGATGGCGCTTGCCGCCCGCGCCGGGATCCCACTGGAGACGATGTATGACGTGGTCACCCACGCGGCGGGTAATTCCTGGATGTTTGAGAATCGCATGCAGCATGTCCTGGATGGCGATTACTCGCCAAAATCCGCTGTCGATATTTTTGTCAAAGATCTCGGGCTGGTGAATGACACTGCCCGGGCGCTGACCTTCCCGCTGCCGCTCGCTACCACCGCGCTGAATATGTTCACCTCCGCCAGTAATGCCGGATTCGGTCGGGAAGATGACAGCGCGGTGATCAAGATTTTCAACGGCATCACCCTGCCGGGCCATAAACAGTGAGGAGAGACAACATGCAGCTTGGTGTCATTGCCGATGACTTCACCGGCGCCACGGATATTGCCAGCTTCCTCGTGCGCAACGGCATGCCGACGGTGCAACTGAATGGCGTGCCGACCCGCGATATTCCGCTGACCAGCGAGGCGGTGGTCATCAGCCTGAAAACCCGCTCCTGCCCGGCGGAAATGGCCGTCAGCCAGTCGCTGGCGGCCCTGCGCTGGCTGCAGGCCCAGGGCTGTCAGCAGTTTTATTTCAAGTACTGTTCCACTTTCGACAGCACCGCGCAGGGCAACATTGGCCCGGTGCTGGATGCCCTGCTGGCCGAGCTGGGTGAGACGCGGACGGTGATTTCCCCGGCGCTGCCGGTTAACGGCCGCACGGTCTATCAGGGATATCTGTTCGTCGGCGAGCAACTGCTGAATGAGTCCGGGATGCGCCACCATCCGGTGACGCCGATGGAGGATGCGCACCTGGGCCGCTTAATTGAGCGCCAGGGGCGCGGAAAAGCCGCGCTGATTGCCTGGCCGATTGTCGCCCGGGGGCCGGAGGCGGTCGCCGCCGCGCTGGCGGCAGTCAACGATCCGGCGGTGCGCTATGTGGTGCTCGACGCCCTCAGCGAACAGGATCTGCTCACCCAGGGCGTGGCGCTGCGGGAGATGAAGCTGGTCTCCGGCGGTTCCGGCCTCGCCATCGGCCTCGCCCGCGACTGGGCGCAGCGCCATGGCGCCCGGGGTGAAAGCGCTCAGGCCGGCATGCCGCTGGCCGGCCCGGCGGTGGTGCTCTCGGGCTCCTGCTCGGTGATGACCAACAGCCAGGTGGCGGCCTATCGTCAACATGCCCCCGCCCGCGCCGTCGACTTAAGCGCCTGCTTTACCGATCTGGAGAGCTACGTCAGGACGCTGACTGACTGGGTGGACGCGCAGCGCGATGCGCCGCTGGCGCCGATGATCTATGCCACCACCGAGCCGCAAACGCTGCAGCGGATCCAGGCGCAGTATGGCGACAAGGCCAGCAGCGAACGGGTGGAACAGTTGTTTGCCGCTCTTGCCGCCGCCCTGAAGACGAAAGGATTTACCCGCTTTATTGTGGCCGGAGGGGAAACGTCGAGCATTGTGGCGCAGACCCTGGGGGTTGAGGCGTTCCATATTGGGCCGACCATCTCCCCTGGCGTGCCCTGGGTGCGTGACACCCGCCAGCCGCTCTCCCTGGCGCTGAAGTCAGGTAACTTCGGCGATATCCAGTTCTTTGCCCGTGCCCAGCAGGAGTTTCGTCATGACTGAGCAACAACTGCGAGAGGAAATGGTACAGATTGGCGCCTCGTTGTTTAGCCGCGGCTATGCCACCGGCTCCGCTGGCAATCTGTCGTTGCTGCTGCCGGACGGCAACCTGCTGGCGACGCCGACCGGCGCCTGCCTCGGCGAACTGCAGGCTCAGCGGTTGTCGGTGGTGACGCTGCAAGGGGAATGGATCTCCGGCGATAAACCATCGAAAGAGGTCACTTTTCACCGGGCGGTCTATTTGCACAACCCGGCCTGCAAGGCGATCGTCCACTTGCACAGCCATTATCTGACCGCGCTCTCCTGCCTGCAGGGGCTCGACCCGCACAACTGTATCCGCCCCTTTACCCCCTATGTGGTGATGCGCGTCGGCGACGTCCCGGTGGTTCCCTACTACCGGCCGGGCGATGACCGTATTGCCCAGGCGCTGGCCGGGCTGGCGCCCCGCTATAACGCCTTTTTACTGGCCAACCACGGACCGGTGGTTACTGGCTCATCGCTGCGCGAAGCCACCAACAATACCGAGGAACTGGAAGAGACCGCACGGCTGATATTTACCCTCGGCAACCGCGAGATCCGCTACCTGACCGCTGACGAAGTGAAAGAACTGAGATAAAACCATGCCAAAATTCGCTGCAAATTTATCCATGCTGTTTACCGAACTGCCGTTCCTGGAACGCTTTGCCGCCGCTGCCCGGGCGGGATTTGAAGCCGTTGAGTTTCTGTTTCCCTATGAGTATGCCGCCGGGGAAATCAGACAGCGCCTGCAGGAGAACCAGCTGCAGCTGGTGCTGTTCAATACCCCACCCGGCGACGTCAACGCCGGAGAATGGGGGCTCGCCGCCATTCCCGGGAGAAGCGCGGAGGCCCGACGCGATATTGAGCTGGCGCTGGAGTATGCCTGCCAGCTCGGTTGCCCGCAGGTGCATATCATGGCCGGCGTGGTGCCGCCGGGAGCGGATCGCGCAGACTGCGAGGCCGTGCTTATCGATAATCTGCGCTACGCCGCGGAGTGCTTTGCCCGCCACGACAAGCGGATACTCATCGAAGCGCTGAATCCGCAGACCAAACCGGGCTATCTCTACCACAGTCAATATCAGACGCTGGCGATGGTGAAACGGGTCGACAGGCCGAACCTGGCGGTGCAGTTAGATCTGTTTCACGCGCAGAAGGTGGACGGCAATTTAAGCCATCTTATTACCGAATATGCCGGCCAGTATCGCCATATTCAGATTGCCTCCCTGCCCGACCGTCATGAACCGGATGAGGGCGAAATAAACTATCCGTGGCTCTATGCGCTACTGGATAAAACCGGTTATGACGGCTGGATCGGCTGCGAATATATCCCCCGGACAGACACGCTTTCCGGGCTGGGGTGGTTCTCGCCCTACCGGAAAAAATAAACGCCGTTTTCTAAAAAAATAACTCTCTGTACACCTGTTAATACCCGAGGCATACCTATGTCGACATCGGCGCTGTTACTTATTGCGTTAGCCAGCGTAGTGCTGTTGCTCCTGTTAGTGATCAAAGCGAAAGCACATCCTTTTGTGGCGCTCCTGATCGTCAGTCTGCTGGTGGCATTCGCCACCGGCATTCCGGCAGATAAAATTATAACCACCATTGAAAAAGGCATGGGCGGCCTGCTTGGCCACATCGCCAGCATTATTATTCTGGGCTCAATGCTGGGGGTGCTGATTGAAATGTCCGGCGGCGCCGAATCGCTGGCGAAAACGTTGACCGGCGTACTGGGTGCAAAACGAACCATTGCCGCCTTAACCATTGTGGCTTTTATTCTCGGCACCCCGGTCTTTTTTGAAGTCGGCTTTATCATCATCATTCCGTTAATCTACGGCTTCAGCAAAGTCGCCCACGTGTCGCCGCTGAAGTTTGGCCTGCCGATGGCCGGCGTGATGTTAACCGTCCACGTGGCGCTGCCCACCCATCCTGGCGCAGCGGCTGCGGCAGGCATTCTGCATAGCGATGTCGGTTGGCTGATGCTGGCGGGGATTGGGGTGTCGGTGGTCGTCGGTATCGTGGGCTATTTTGTCGCCCGGTTTATCAATCGGCGCCATTATCATCTGTCGATTAACGTGCTGGAGCAGCAACAAACGGCGGAAGTACCGGATCTCTCGGTTAACGCGCAGCAGACCCGTCTGCCGCCGCCGAATGCGCTGGTTATCGGTGGGCTGATCGTGGTGCCCATCATGCTGATTGTTTCCGGGACGCTGTGTCAGGCGCTTCTGCTGCCGGAAAACGCGGTTCGCCAGCTGATGACCGTCATTGGTACCCCGCCGGTCGCCCTGCTGATCTCCCTGGGCCTGGCCAGCTGGACGCTGGGCATCCGTCGGCGGATGAGCCTGAAAAAGCTGGGCGAAGTCACCGGCAGCGCGATCCCCTCGTCGGCGGACGTGATCCTCGTCGCCGGCGCCGGCGGCGCCTTTGGCGGCGTACTGGTCGCTTCCGGCATCGGTAATGCCTTAGCCGAGGCGCTGGAGACAATACATCTGCCGCTGATGCCCGCCGCTTTTCTGCTATCGCTGGTGCTCAGAGCCTCGCAGGGTTCGGCCACCGTGGCGATCCTCACCACCTCCGGTCTGCTGTCGCAGGCGGTTGTCGGTCTGGAGCCGCTGCAGCTGGTGCTGGTGACGCTGGCGACCTGCTTCGGCTCGCTCGGGCTGTCGCACGTCAACGACGCCGGGTTCTGGGTCGTCACGCGCTATCTCGGACTCTCGGTGCCGGATGGACTCAAAACCTGGACCGTCTTGACAACCATCATGGGGGTGACGGGCTTTCTCATCACCTGGCTGCTGTGGTTTGCGCTTTGATGTTAACCTGGGTGGCTCCGGCCACCTTAACTTCGCCCCGGCAAAGGCCCTGACCCACTACCGCTGTCAGACCGCAGACCCGCTGCCGACAGCGTCACCGGGATAAAATAGCGTACGCGATAGCGCCTGTCCCCTGCCTCTTCGCCTTCCGCATGGCGGGTTATAAAACATTCAATGTCATAGCCGTCCCGACGACTTACCCCCAGGGATGGCAGCAGCTCCATATACAGATCGCTGGATAAACGAGCATAACGTGACCAATTGCCGTAGAATTCAACCCCGACATAAAGCCCTGACCGGGTGGTCAGCGAGCTGTTCATGGCCAGCGCGGGGGGCAGCTTTCCCGCCTCATGACAGCCGACAAAAGCGTTAACCTCGACGTTAAGCTCATTTTTACTCGCCGCGGCGTAGTCGGAAAGTACGGAAAGCGAGCCTCCGCCAGCGGTGAAAAAACGGTCAACCTTTTGTCTGATGCTCGTCTTAGCGGTGCTTTGCAACACCAAATCCGACAGGCGCAGTTCATACTTCATTGGATAGCCGTAATAGACCTGTTCCGGCAGAGAAAAAAAACGAGCCAGAGGTAGGCTCTCTCCGTCCGGGTGAAACTTTTTCAACAGCTTTGCCGTGTCCCAGTGCGCCGCGCAACGGTATTCACGTGGCGAGAGCGAAAAGCGCTTCTTAAACTCCCGGGAAAAGGTCTGCGGCGAGTCATAGCTTAACTGCCAGGCAATAGCGGCGATCGGTTGCCGTGTTAAGCGCAGACTGACCGCTGCGATGGTCAACCGCCGTAGACGAATATACTGCCCGATAGGTAACTGGCCATACTGGTAAAACACGTCGTACACAAACCGACGCGAATAGCCCATATACTGCGCCAGGTCATCGATCGCCGGGTTACAATAGATATTATCCTCCAGCCACGCCAGCATTTTCAAATAGAGCATCTGCTTCATAAGTACGGCATACATCCTGTATTCTTGTCCTCCGCTAATTTTAACAACAGAGCGCGGCTATCACTAAGCTTTTTATGCATCGCAAAAATAAAAAAACAGCAAACGGCTTTAAATAGTGACAAATATATGCTTAAGGTTTTGTTTATTAGGAACTTTCGCATATCAATATACCGTTATCTCACTTTCCCCACCAGATATTGCATTAATGGAAAACATCCCTTAGATTACCACGGCTAAAAATAGCACCTGCATCATCATTATATTCTTTAATTTATCCAGATATGTTTTTTAATGCCCACAGGGAAGTTATATGACTAATTTTTTGTTCAATATAAAAAATCACTATTTGCGAGTCGCTATTGCTGAACTGGTTGATGAAGCGATGAAGGCCGCCGGGCGGTCACACTATCAGTTTTCTCAACAATGGGATGCAGGATCGATGGCGCAAGCTGATGTGATATTCACGGAAATGGTCGCGGGGGAGTGGTACTTGTGCCAGGATCTTTTTCAGCATGCCCCGGAACAATATACGCTTTTTATTTTCCCGGACAATGAACACGCTACCGTAGATGAGGGTTTACCGAATTGTCTGCAGCATGCGGTATTTATGCCGCCTCACGGTCGCGTTCAGCGGCTGAAAGATGAGATAGCTAACGCCATTGAGCGTCCGCTGCTACCGCGGCAAGACCCGCCGTTCAATCGTCTGCGGCGTTGCATTAATTGCGCCTGCAGGTCGGTCAGCGACGCGCAAACCAAAGTCATTTACGCCTTCAGTATTGGCCTGAGCCCGCATGAAGTCGCCGCTGCGCTAAATATTAGTCCCAAAACGATTCATTCACATAAAAAGAATATTATGAGTAAATTTAATTTGAATAGCCGTCAGCAGTTTAACAACCTTGAGCAACTGCTCGCCAAACGCTGATATAACTCGTCGTTTTATTTTGTCAAACAATCATCTTCTGGAACGGAAAACATACCGTCTCTTGCGCCTTTCCGGAATATAGGAAAAGCCACTCCATAAAGAAATGATGGGACATAAAATCAGACACAAAATAATAAAGAAGTCGCTCATATCAAACCTGACAAAAGAATTTAATTTAGAGTGATAATATTCACTCGATTATATTCAGGCAAGACCAGCGCCTCATTTTTGAGAGTGGGAAATAGAATGGTAGGATAATTCCTGGTAGCGAATATTAACAGGTAAAATAAGACGCAGCGCCAGTGTCTGAGGAGGGAATGAGAGGCCTGTTAGCGTCTTTTTGCATTGAGGATGAGAAAAAGATAGCCAAATGTGTAATTCCCTGTAAAGTGGAGGGAATCACAAAGTGAAGCTCGCGTTCCGCGTAGCGGACATCACGGTTGGTTGAATGTTTGTACATATCAGCCTCGCCCTCCTTTAGGGTCAGGCCATACTCATCTTGCATGCTGAGCGCGGATGTTCTTACGCCGCGGGAGCGATCGTAACAACTATGCTAACCACCCTGATTTACCGCAGCCAGGTTCATCCTGACCGCCCGCCCGTCGATCTCGACGCTTTAGTCCATCGCGCCAGCAGTAAAAATTTGCCCCTTGGCATCACCGGCATTCTGCTGTTTAACGGCCTGCAGTTTTTCCAGGTCCTGGAAGGGACTGAGGAGGCACTTGAGTCGCTGTTCAGCGAAATCCAAAGCGACCCGCGTCATCGCGACGTAGTGGAGCTGATGCGCGATTACTCAGCCTACCGACGTTTTCACGGCACCGGAATGCGCATACTGGATCTCCGGCTGTTTGAAACCGATGGCGCGCTGGAGGAAATTCTGCGCTTTAGCACGTTTGGGGTCACCGAACCGGTCAACGACCGGATGTTCCGGCTGCTTAGCGCCTTCATTGCCGACGGCGGCCGCTATTGCCTGCCCGAGCCGCTGCAGCCCTCTCGCTGGATGATGATGCCCGCGTCAGGTACGGCCGCGCCGCAGCACCTGCCCGGTCAACCTTGCCAGTTTGCTCTGCAGGCTATTGTCGAGCCGGCTAAAAAGCGAGTTTCTTCCTTTGAGGCTCTGATCCGCAGCCCAACCGGCGGCTCTCCCGTGGAAATGTTTGCCGCCATTGCGGCGGAGGATCGCTACCGTTTTGATATTGAAAGCAAAGCGTATGCATTCGCTCTCGCCGGCCAGCTGCCGCTCGGGAAACATCAGCTGGCGATTAACCTGTTGCCCGGATCGCTGTATCACCACCCTGACGCCGTAGGCTGGCTGATGGACAGCCTGCTGGCGGCCGGCCTCAGACCGGATCAGGTACTGATCGAGGTGACCGAGACAGAGGTGATCACCTGCTTTGACCAGTTCCGCAAGGTGCTCAAAGCCCTGCGCGTCGCGGGCATGAAGCTGGCCATCGACGACTTTGGCGCAGGTTATTCCGGCCTGTCGTTACTGACCCGTTTTCAGCCTGATAAAATCAAAGTGGATGCGGAACTGGTGCACGATATCCATATTAGCGGCACCAAACAGGCGATTGTCGCCTCGGTCGTCCGCTGCTGCGAGGATCTTGGCATTACGGTGGTGGCTGAAGGTGTCGAAACCCTGGAGGAGTGGTGCTGGCTGCAGTCGGTGGGCATTCGCCTGTTTCAGGGCTTTCTTTTTTCCCGACCCTGCCTTAACGGCATCGGGGAGATCTGCTGGCCGGTAGCGCGCCAGGCAATGGACCTGTAAGGCCGCGCACCCGGGCATCGTCACTGCCAGTGGGCAAGCTTTTCGCTCAGCGCCGCCAGGGCATATCGTACCGCTTTCGCCACCACGGTCTCACAGTCGCCGGCAAAGCACATCCGTTTGGTTTCAGTCTGGCCACGAAAATTCCAGGCAAACCATACCGTGCCGGCGGGAGTACCATCTTCCCCGCCCTCCGGTCCGGCGTAGCCGCTGACGGCGATGGCGATATCGGCCCCGGCGAGCGCCAGAATACCAGAGGACATCTCCTGAACGCAGGCTTCGCTGACGGCGCTGTGTACCGCCAGGGTTTCCGCGCGAACCTGCAGCACGTTGCGCTTGGCTTCATCGCTGAAGGTCACTACGCCGGTATCATAAAATGCCGCGGTATCCGCCTGGGCACAGAGCGCTGCCGCCAGATTCCCTCCGGTGCAGGACTCCGCCGTGGTCAGTCGCCAACCGCGCGCGATCAGCGCCCGAGCCACTTCAGCGGTTAGTTCATGCGTATTGTTTGCGTCGCTATCGATCTCGTCAGTCATTCTTCCTCCTCGCCGAAATTGAAAGAAATAGCAGACTCACTGCGTCTGTTAACAGAATAGCATATCGATTTCTTTGTCGTCGGGGGGCCATTTATATTTTCAGGGGGAAAGGATAAAGGCCCGCAGGGCGGGCCTTTAAGGTTACATCGTCGGAACAACGGTGAATCAAACTTTATGTTCTATCACGCGCCCCTGATTCTCGATCGCAATTTTACGCGGTTTTTCGCTCTCCGGGATTTCCTGGTGGATGGCTATTTTTAAGATGCCGCTATCCAGCTGCGCCTGATTAATTTGGGCGTGTTCAGGAAGAGAGAAACTGAGCTGGAAATTAGCACGGCGGATACCTTTATAAATCCAGCGTTCACCGCTGTCTGTCGAGGCATCGGTTTCCTGGCGTTTCCCGGAAATATGCAGATTCCCCCCTACGGTTTCTATTTCCAGCTCATCATCTTTCCAGCCAGGCACGCTGACGCTGAGCAGGAAATTGCTGTCGTCGACTTTCTGTAAATCATAAGCCGGTAAAGTGCCCACCGGCGTATCGCCCGTTAACTGGCTGAAAAGACGGTCAATACGATTAAAGCGATCGGCAAAAAGAGAATCAGCAAATACCGGGAGTGCTGACAAGGTTTTGAGTGCCATAATTAACCTCCTGAATATCCATTCAAAAGCTCAACATAAAGGCAAGCATTGCTTGTCCGCTATATAAAATAATATCTAAGGCGCGTTTTTCAAGACCCGAAATAAAAAAATTTTCTTCGCCAGCCTCAGTGAAAAATAAGCATGCCGCTGGCGAAGTTACCCCCGCCCGACGGCGGGGGCTGTGGCGCTTCTGAGTCCCATAACTGATGCTGTTTAACATTCAATAAACAGAAGCGACATGTATATATAACTTGTTTAAGGGGATGTCAACGTCCGAATCGCTCCCCCCTTGCCGTTGTGTATTCTCCCCTTGAACAGCGCGGTTAGCAACCCGGCTGCCTGTCAGAATCCCCTTGCCAACAGCGGCGCTTCGACGTGGCATTCGCCTTGTTGCCGTCAACCGGACGCCGCTAGTGAAAATATACCCGGCCGGGTAAGGAACCTTTCATCCGACACCGTGCCTAATGATCTGCATACGCACTTTCTGAGGCACCGCCATGGCCAGCATTTTTATCTCAACCACCCTGTTCGCCCTCTTCGCGTCGATGTTGATCGGCCTGGGAATGGTGTGGAAAAGCATTTCCAACAATCCTGATAACTGATTCTGTTGTACGCCGTTGCTGTTCACTCTCCGCAGCGGCGGGTCTACCCCGCCCCTTTTTATCAATGACCACCCCAGGTTTCGCTCAGGCGCAATCTCCTCAAGGACCCGCGCCTGCAAAAGGTATTTTTGAAAAAGCAATTCATACAGTGAATAAGTAACTCTGATTAATATATTTGAGACCAGAATTAACGCATGCAATATAAGCAATTTAAGCAGTTTGTGCCAAATTAGCGGTCATGCCCGCGCAACGCTAAAAAATAAGCCATTGATTAATATACCATTAATTTTACTCGCCAGCTCAAAGTCCAAAATTAGACTTATTGCATTTGTTGATTATTAGAAATATCCTAAAGGCATACGCATTTAATTTTCTCCACTTTAAATGCATGACAACTTTCACGATCGCCATGACTATGCCTGATATTTTAATTAACACTGAAAACATATTTCTTAATCGCGGAATTTGCGAACTGCTTAGCGAGATCGCGAAGGAAGAACACATCCGGGAACCGTATTCCGTTGTGGACTATTCCACAGATATATTAGGTCCGATTGATATGCTGTTCACAGAAATGGCCGCTGGTGAACATTATCTATGCCACCCGTTTTTCAAAAAACTCCCTCCGCACACGTCTATTTTTATTTTCGTCGCCACCGACAGCGCTTTGCAGGTTGAACGGTTACCACTTTGTCTACGCGATGCCACTTTTATCAGCATGAACAGCGACTTGCGCCGCGTAAAAAATCAGATTGCAAAACGTCTGACGGAGTCGACAACATCTAGTTGCGGTGGGCTGGAAAAAGACAGCAGACGCTGTGTCAAATGCCCTCGGTTAACCTTGACCAAATCACAACTTTATATTATCGATGCGATCAGAACGGGAATGAACAATCAGCAGATAGCGCAAGAACTGGGCATCAGCCATAAGACGGTCTTCTCTCACAAAATCAATATTATGAAAAAATTCCAAATAGCTACCAAACAAGAGTTAACGAGATTCTCATCTGTTGCTCTTGCGCTTTCCGCAGGAAGGATCGGTTAACGTCGGAATTTATTAAAGCGCATCTTCATTTTTCTTCTTTCTCTAACATAGGACAGGCCAAAAAACAAAGATGTAAACAATAACACCACCGCCAGGACTAATAATAGTAAGTTACTCATAACAACCTTTTAAAAGATAAAGATGATTTTTTAAATAATAAGGGGTGGATGTTTTCAAATACAACCCAGCGACAACCATTTCAGACAAAGGTAAAACTCCGTGCGATAATTCTGAAAGATAAAAAAAGAGTAAAAACGATTTCCTTTATCAGACAGGCGTTAGGGTAATAACGATGAAGCATAAACGGACGATGCCAGGCCTAACGCCCAGCGTGTACTGTCGCGACGTCAGGCAAGATGACGGCCTGAAATAATGGTCTACTGACGTGGAAGGAGCGTGGTATTTGGGCAGGTGAAAACACCGTTTTGCAGCTGTTCTATACTGTTAGTCAGACATCACGCTGGAGGTGGCTATGTGCGGACGTTTTGCGCAAGCACAAAGCCGGGAGGAATACCTGGCGCATCTCGTGGAAGCGGCCGAACGAGATATTGCCTGGGACCCGGCGCCTATCGGGCGCTATAACGTCGCGCCCGGGACAAAAGTTTTACTCCTCAATGAACGCGATGAGCAACTCCATCTCGATGCCGTTTACTGGGGCTATGCGCCAGGATGGTGGGATAAACCGCCGCTGATTAATGCCCGGGTTGAGACTGCAGCCTCCAGCAGGATGTTCAAGCCGCTGTGGGAGCACGGACGGGCGATCTGCTTCGCCGACGGCTGGTTTGAGTGGAAAAAGGAAGGAAATAAAAAGCAGCCATACTTTATCCAGCGTAAGGATGACCAGCCAATTTTTATGGCCGCGATTGGTCGGACTCCGTTCGAACGTGGGGACCATGCCGAAGGATTCTTGATCGTGACGGCCGCCGCCGATCGCGGTCTTGTCGATATTCATGACCGTCGGCCGTTGGTCCTGACGCCTGAAGCCGCCCGCGAATGGATGAGGCAGGATGTCACCGGCGCGGAAGCGGCGGAGATTGCCAGCGACGGAGCCGTTTCCGCCGACGATTTTACCTGGCACCCGGTAACGCGGGCGGTCGGCAATGTGAAAAATCAGGGGCCCGAATTACTTGCCCCTCTCAGCCCATGACAAACGTAATCAAAGCGGCGGATAACGCATCATATTCAGCGAAGAGATAATTAAATTTTATACCGCCCTGGAGTAGTGCCGAACATCCGACGGAACAAGCCTATGAAGGCACTCACATTGTCATATCCCAGATCCAGCGCTATCGCCGTCACTGGCTTGCCGGCAGCCAGTAGCTCAAGAGCCCTGAGTAAGCGTATCCGCTGTCGCCATTCATTGAAGCTAAAACCCGTTTCGGCTCGGAATCGTCGCGTGAGGGTGCGTGATGACATGCCGGCCCAGGCTGCCCATTCTTCCAACCTGCGCCCGTCGTCCGGGTTTGCTGACAGCGCCTGCGCGATTCTGAGCAATCGGCTATCTTGCGGCATTGGAAGCCCAAGATTAACCCTGGGAAGGGAACCAATTTCATCAAGAATAACGCCAGCTAAACGTTTTTGGGACGCATTAAGCTCTACACCTTGCCATGCAGCCGCTCGCGTTATCGCTTCACGCAGCAGATTTGTCATTGAGAGAACAGATGGCTTATCAGGTAGCTCGCCACAGGCTTTGGCAGAAACATAAACACTCCATCCTGAATATGGACCGTGCGAGCGCAGGCCGTGCGGAACACCTGGCGGTATCCAGACGGCATGTGTTGCCGGTACCACCCAGCGACAATCACCGCCATCGACCGTAAGTAGCCCACGTATGGCACCGATTAACTGCCCACAGCTGTGATGGTGGCGTGGAGTCTCCCGTATTACCTCAGACTGACGTACCGCGACGAGTAAAGTGGGTCCCTGGGGGGAAAACACCGGTTCGAATGGAATCAATGGATCGTGCATATTGGCGTGTTTGAGGTGTTTAATGTCTTTTATACCGTACTGAAGCCAGTTAGTCGATTGTAAAGTATTCATCGCTTTCACAGAGGACTAACCATCAAAATGATTACTATTACTAGGGTATTGGATGACATTATCAACCACCAACAGATACCACTGGATCGGATACTCAGTCGCTATTTTAGTCCCGGTTATCGGCAGCGTACTGATAACAAGTGGGAAGGATTAGATGGCTTTGCTCAGCATGCGCGTAGACTCCGGGAAATTATCGCCTTCGCTAAAATTGAGTTACATGACGAACTTCGTAACGGGAATCTTTATGCCACAAGGCATCGCGTTCTGTGCACCAGGCGCAGCGGAGAAGAGGTGGACATGGAAGTTTATATGTTCGCTGAAATAGATGATTCCGGGCGCTTCATTCGTATCGAAGAAGCCACGTTAATGCTTAAAGGGAGAGAGAGCGATAGAGATTTAGGCAGCGTGAGGTAAAAGAAATATAAGGTTACGACTAGATCAGACAAAAAACCGGGCAGCGCGCCCGGTTATCTTGTCAGACTAAAATTGCCCTACGCACTCAACCCGCGATTTTTCAGCATCGGCTCAATCTGCGGATCGTGTCCGCGCCACTGGCGATACAGTTCAGCTAAATCAGTGCTGTTCCCGCGTGATAAAATCGCCTCACGGAAACGCTGACCGTTCTCACGGGTCAAACCGCCCTGCTCCACGAACCATTGATAGCCGTCGTCGGCCAGCATCTGGGTCCACAGATAGGCGTAATAGCCTGCCGCATAGCCGCCGCCGAAGATATGGGAGAAATAGCTGCTGCGATAGCGCGGGGGGACCGCCGCCAGATCCAGGTTCTCTTCCCGAAGCACCAGCTGCTCAAACGCGTCCACCTCCTCCGGTAATGCCGAGGTCGACAGGCTATGCCACCGCATATCGAGTAACGCAGCAGCCAACAGCTCGCTCATGTCGTACCCTTTATTGAAGGTTGCCGCACGCAACATATTGTCGCGTAGCGCCTGCGGCATCGGCTCCCCGGACTGGTAGTGCTTCGCGTAGTGGGCAAACACCTGCGGCTGGCTGGCCCAGTGTTCGAAGATCTGCGAAGGAAATTCGACAAAATCGCGCGGCGTGTTGGTCCCCGAGAGACTGGCGTAGCGCTGGCTGGCGAACAGCCCATGCAGGGTATGGCCGAACTCATGAAACAGGGTGATCACCTCATCCCACGACAGCAGCGCGCTTTGCCCTGCCTGCGGGCGGACGTAGTTGCAGACATTGTAGATAACCGGGCGCTGCGCGCGCAGAGTCGACTGTTCGACAAACACATCCATCCATGCGCCGCCGCTCTTTGAGTCACGAGCGTAGTAGTCACCGTAAAACAGCGCCATCCCTTCGCCGTTGTGATCGAAGATCTCCCAGACCCGCACATCCGGGTGATAGACCGGTATATCGAAGCGCTCAACAAAGCGCAGCCCAAAGAGCTGCGTTGCCGTCCAGAAGACGCCGTCGTGCAGCACCCGCTCGAGGGCAAAATAGGGTTTGAGCTGCGCGTCATCAATGGCATAGGCAGCCCGCCGCACCTGCTCGCTGTAGTAAAGCCAGTCCCATGCCGTCGCGCGAAAACCCCCGCCTTCGTTGTCGATCACCTGCTGGATGTCCGCCAACTCACGTTCCGCCCGCGCCCGCGCCGCCGGCGCGATCTGACGCATAAAGCCCAATGCCTCCGCCGGGGAAGCCGCCATTTGATCGGTCAGCGCCCAGCTGGCGTAATCAGCGGCTCCCAACAGCTCAGCCTGCTGCGCGCGGATCGCCGCCAGCCGCAGTACCAGGTCACGCGTATCATGCTCATCGCCCTGCTGATTGCGGGTCCAGCCGGCGGCGAAGAGATTCTCCCGCGTTTGCCGGTCGCGCAGCGCAAGCAGCTGCGGCTGCTGGGTGGTATTGGTCAGCGTCAGCAACCAGCGGTCGCTAAGCCCTCTTTCACGCGCTGCGTCAGCCGCCGCCGCTATCTCCTCATCGCTCAGGCCAGCCAGTTGATGCCTGTAATCAACCACCAGGCCGCCGCTTTTTGCCGCTCCCAGCAGTCGCTGCTGGAACTGACTTTGCAGCGTAGCCGCTTCGGTGTTCAGTGTGCGCAGCGCCGCCTGCTGCTCGGGAGCCAGCGTCGCCCCGGCGTGAACAAAACGTTGCCACGTCAGGGTCAGGAGACGATAGGACTCGCTGTCCAGCGCCAGCGCATCGCGCTGCTCGTAGACGCTGTTCACGCGCTGAAACAAGGCCGCATTAAGCCAGATGTCATTCCCCAGCTCGGCGAGTTCGGCGGAAAATTGTTCATCCAGTGATTGAATATAAGGATTGGTATGGGCGCCAGCCATGGCGAAAAAGACCCGCGTCACCCGCGCCAGCAGCTGACCACTCTGCTCCAGCGCCTCGAGCGTGTTGGCGAAACTGGCCGGCTGCGGATTGTCGATAATAGCGCGAATTTCGGCCCGCTGCTGCCGGACGCCCTCATCAAACGCCGGGCGATAGTGGCTGTCGTCAATCACATCGAACGGCGGCGCCTGGTAAGGCAACGTACTGACGCTAAAAAAGGGGTTTCGTTCGGACATCTTTCTCTCCTGTACAGGCTAATGCTGTAAGATTAGGCCTCTCCTTAAGGGGTCGCAATGATTTCCGTTACCGGTCGCCGCCTGTGCGTGCTATGGTATGAAAACACAAAAAGCGTTGAGGAACAGTAAGATGATTATCATGGTCACCGGCGCCACCGCCGGTTTTGGTGAAAGTATTACTCGCCGTTTTATCGCTAACGGTCATAAAGTGATTGCCACCGGTCGTCGTGAAGAGCGCCTGAAGACGCTGAAAGACGAGCTGGGCGATAACCTTTATATCGCGCAACTTGACGTCCGCAACCGCGCCGCCATTGAGACGCTGATTGCTGACCTGCCGGCCGAGTGGCAGGCTATCGATGTGCTGGTGAACAACGCCGGCCTGGCGCTTGGTCTGGAGCCGGCGCACCGCGCCAGTGTGGAAGACTGGGAAGATATGATCGACACCAATAATAAAGGGCTGGTGTACATGACCCGCGCCGTGCTGCCGGGGATGGTGGAGCGCAATCGCGGCCATATCATCAATATCGGCTCTACGGCAGGCAGCTGGCCTTACGCCGGCGGAAACGTCTATGGGGCGACCAAAGCCTTTGTCCGTCAGTTTAGCCTCAATCTTCGTACCGACCTGCACGGCACCGCGGTGCGCGTGACCGACATCGAGCCGGGTCTGGTGGGCGGCACCGAGTTTTCTAACGTCCGCTTTAAGGGCGATGACGCTAAAGCCGAAAAAGCTTACGAAAATACCCAAGCGCTAACGCCGGAAGATGTGACCGAGGCGGTCTGGTGGGTCGCCACCCTGCCGAAACATGTCAACATCAACACCCTGGAGATGATGCCGGTGAGTCAGAGCTTTGCCGGACTCAGCGTTCACCGTCAGGGCTAACCGTCAGCCACCCGGCCTGCGGGCCGGGTATGGGCGGAAACGCAAAAAACGCGTAAAATAGTGCGCATAACCCCCTAAAAAGTAACCATCAATGGCCGCAGAATCGCAACTGAATCCGACGCAACCCGTCAATCAGCAAATTTATCGCATCCTCCGCCGGGATATCGTTCACTGCCTGATCCCGCCTGGTACACCGCTGTCGGAGAAAGAAGTCTCCGTGCGTTTTGCGGTGTCTCGTCAGCCGGTGCGCGAAGCCTTCATTAAGCTGGCGGAAAACGGACTTATCCAGATTCGTCCCCAGCGCGGTAGCTACGTCAATAAAATCTCATTGTCGCAGGTGCGTAATGGTTGCTTCGTCCGCCAGGCGATTGAGTGCGCGGTGGTTCGCCGTGCCGCCGGCATGATTAACGAAGAGCAACTTTATCAGCTGGAACAGAATCTTCACCAGCAGCGTATTGCCGTTGATCGGCAGCAGTTAAACGACTTTTTCCTGCTCGATGATGAATTTCACCAGAAGCTGTCGATTATCGCCGACTGTCAGCTGGCCTGGGAGACGGTGGAAAATATTAAAGCCGCCATCGATCGCGTCCGCTATATGAGTCTGGACCATGTCACCTCTCCGGAGATGCTTCTGCGCCAGCATCATGAGATTTTCACCGCGCTGGAAAAACGCGATGCCGAGGCGGTAGAAAAAGCCATGAGTATCCATTTGCATGAAATCAGCGAATCCGTACTGCTGATTCGCCAGGAGAACCGCGACTGGTTTAGTGAAGAATAAGAGTCAGACGGCTGCCGGCATGGCCGACGCAGCCGTCGTCATTGAAGGGATTATCTAACGACCAATACCGGCGTTTTGGCGTAGCGCAGAATTGACTCGGCGTTGGAGCCCAGCAGATGGGTGGAGATCCCCGGTTTGCGGGAACCAATCACAATGACATCGAACTCTTCGTTGTTACTGATAGCCAGAATTTCGTCACGCACGTTGCCAAAGACTACGCGGGTATGGATCCGCGTCATGGGGATGGCGAACAGTCGCGCCACCTCGCGCATTTTTTTCTCCGACTCTTCTTTCATATAGGCTTCAAACTTACGAATATCCGCCGTAAAACCGCGCAATAGCGAACGGCTGCTGTTCGGCAGAACGTTGAGCAAGGTGATCTCGCCATTTTCGGCCGAAGCGAGAAATTCCGCGTGACGCACCGCTTTATCGCTTAAATCCATTTCAAAGACATCAACAGGCAATAAAATTTTTTTATACATGGCCCGTACTCCTTTTGCAGAGAAAGTTCTTTTTCAATAACTTAACTATGCCATTATTGCGGTGAAATACCAGCCATTGTTCGGAAAAATAACAGCTAATTGTCTTTAGTAAATCAGGGAAATATAGAGTTATGTATAGACATTGCGTTCGATCATATTCTGCGTCTGCTAAAACCGATCGCTAGCAAAAAATAGACATCAGCAGAGTATCGTAGAAATAACTGAAGAGCCGGTGTCGACCCCGGGACCGACACCGGAAAAAGATTATTGCGCGGCGGCCCACGCGGCGACGGTAGCTTTAGCCCCCTGCCGCTGCAGCGCTAAGTAGGCGCGGGTCACCGCCGTGACAAAGCGTGACTCCTGCGGCAGTTCGACGCCGAAAATAGCCTCAATACCCAGCAGCGCTTTGACTCGCGCTTCGCCATCGGCGCTGGCAGCCACCGCTTGCTGGATAACCGGCAACAACGGGTCGCATATCTCGATTGACTGGCCCGCATCGTCAACGCCGCCAACGTAACGCATCCACCCTGCCACGCCCAGCGCCAGCAGTGTAAAATCACGCTGATGCACCAGATGCCAGCGTATGGAGTCCAGCATGCGCTGGGGCAACTTCTGGCTGCCGTCCATGGCTATCTGCCAGGTACGGTGCTTCAGAGCCGGATTGCAGTAACGGTCAATCAGCAAACTGGCATAGCGTGACAGATCCACCCCCTGCACCTTCAGCGTTGGTGCTTGTTCGTCCAGCATCAACGACAGCGCCGCGCGACGGTAGTTATCGTCCTGCATACAGTCGTTGATATGCTGATAACCGGCCAGATAGCCGAGATAAGCGAGGAACGAATGGCTACCATTGAGCATTCTCAGCTTCATCTCTTCGAAAGGCACCACGTCGGCGACCAGTTCCGCTCCCGCTTTCTCCCACTGCGGACGTCCGGCAACAAAGTTATCCTCAATCACCCACTGACGGAAAGGTTCGCAGGCCACCCCGGCCGGGTCGCGCACCCCGGTCAGCTGGGTAATTTTATCGAGGGTTTCGGCAGTCACCGCCGGGACAATCCGGTCCACCATCGTCGACGGAAAGGTGACATTCTGCTCTATCCATGCGGCAAGATCCTCGTCTAAAGCCCGGGCGTAGGCGCAGACGACGTTGCGCATCACGTGACCATTTTCCGGCATGTTATCGCAGGACATCACGGTAAAAGCAGGCAGGCCGGCCGCCCGGCGGCGAGATAAGGCCTCCACCACTACCCCCGCCGCCGATTTTGGCTGGTGCGGGTTATGCAGATCGGCGGCGATCAGCGGGTGATCGAGCTGCAGTTCGCCGCTGGCTGGCGAATGGCAATAGCCTTTCTCAGTAATCGTCAGGGAGACAATGGCCACCTGTGGCTGGCACATCGCCGTCAGCACCGCTTCGAGACCATCAACCCCGGCGTGCAGCGCCTGCTTCACCACACCAACCACGCGCGCGGTCCAGGCGTCGGCGGACATTTCGGCGACGGTATACAGCAGATCCTGCTGCTGGAGATCGGCGATCTGCTGCTCGCCGCCAATCAGATTAACTTCGGTGTAGCCCCAGTCGCTGCCGTGCTCGCTGGCCAGTATATCGGCATACACAGCCTGATGAGCGCGATGAAACGCGCCAAAACCAAGATGAACGATACGGGGGATCAGTGCGCTGCGATCGTAGGTCGGCAGCGTGGCGTTAGCGGTTAAGAGGGTGTTTTCCATGATGACTCTCGTTGTTATGTAGCCCATCAACCATTCTCGGGGAGAACTCTCGAGGAGAATGCCTTTGTGCCTCAACCATCTCACGCAATTGGTATAACATCTTTGATTTCTGTCAACTACCATACAAGAAGATCTCGCCTGATAAAGCACGGGGCACGTGGCTGCAATCGCCGCAGTGACAGGATAGCGCAGGTAACGGGAGGAGAAGAACATGGCGGCCGCGCGTCCCTGCGGGCCTGCTGTTGACGAATCGCCGAGCGTTGCTAATCGATGCGAGTTTTGACGATAAAGAAGTAGCACAGCGCCCCGGCAAAGGTCACCCCGGCGGCGATCACCAGCGCCAGATTGAAAGAGTGAGTCGTATCCACTACCCAGCCGGTCACGATCGGCGCGAAAGAGGCAAACACAAAGCTGCCGAAGTTCTGGATCGCCGCCACCGAAGCCACTTTATGCTCCGCCACCATTACCTGCACCAGCCCCCAGGCGGACGTCCCGGCAAAATGAACGCAAAACAGCGCCATGGAGATAAAAGCCACCGCCTGGGCTGGCGTGGACGATTGCACCACCAGCAAGGTGCCCAGCGCCGACAGCACCAGACCGATAACAATCGCCGTTTTGCGGGTTTTCGCCTGATCGTAGCCTCTGCGCGCCAGGGCATCGACCACCAGGCCGTTGACCCACATCCCCACCGCCGCGGCAAGAAACGGGATCGCCGCCACCCAGCCGGTACGGGCCAGGCTTAACCCCTGCTGCGCCTGCAAATAGCCGGGCAACCAGGCGATATACAGCCAGCCGGTGTAGTTCACACCGGAAAAGCCGAGGATCATCCCCCAGGTAGTCCGCCGTTTAAACAGAGCCAGCCATTCGCTAAACTTCAGCGCCGGGCGGGCCGCCTCCTCACTGGCCAGATACTGCTGCTCCTCCTCCTGCAGGGTAAACTGCCGACGGTTACGGTAGCCCACATACCAGCACAGGCCGACCACGATCCCGGCTAAACCAATCACCACAAACATCGTTCGCCAACCCCAGGCCAACTGCATGATGACCAGGGCCGGCGGGGCGATAGCCTGGCCCAGCACCGTCGAGGAGTTGAATATTCCCACCGCCGTGCCGCGCTCTCTTTGCGCATACCAGTCGTTGATCGATTTCACGCCGGCTGGCATAAACGGCGCTTCGCCGATCCCGAGGCCAATGCGCAGCAGAATAAAATGCGAGAACGAATTGACCATCCCGGTCAGGGCCTGCATCGCGGACCAGAAAATCAGCCCGGCGCCCAGCACAATCCGTGGTCCCAGGCGATCCAACAAAATACCGGAGGGCAGTTGCGCGAAGCCGTAGGAGAGCGAAAAGGCGGAGAGCAGCACCCCAAACTCGGTGGCGCTAAGGCCCAGGTCGGCGCGTATCGCCTCCCCGGCGACGCTCAGCGAAGAGCGGTCAAGAAAGTTGACGATACCGGCGATAAACAGCAGCGTCAGGGTGATCTTCTGCACCCGACGGATGCGTAACGGCGTCGCCCCGGTCCGGGCGGCAAGAGTCTCGATAGCCATCGTTGTTCCTTACAGAGTCATACTTAAATAGGATGTCTGATAAGTAAGGCAACAGGTCGACTACCATACAAGAATTAGGGTTGAAAAAAGCGGCAGGGATCACACATGACGGGCTTAGGCCCGTCCCCACCCCGCCACGATGATTAGCATACCGCACAGGGCGATGGCCGCGCCCGCCCAGTCATAATGGGTTAATTTGACCCCATCAACGACCCGCAGCCAGAGCAATGCGGTACAAACGTACACCCCACCGTAGGCGGCATATACCCGCCCGCTGGCGGCCGGATGGAGCGTCAGGAGCCAGACGAATAGCGCCAGCGCCAGGGCGGTGGGGATCAGCAGCAGCGGCGTTGCCCCGCGCTTGAGCCATAGCCACGGTAGATAACAGCCGACGATTTCACACAGAGCGGTAGCAAAGAACAGCAGCGTTGTTTTGAGCATTAAAAGATTCGTAAAAGAGACAAAGCGTTGAACCATTCTACGCGATAATGGCCTCTGCCCCACGCTGTTTTGCCGGCTATGCCCGACAAAAGAGCTGTAGTAAACTGAACCTGAGGGTTAACCCATCACTTAAAGGAAATCGTGATGAACATGACACTGAATAAACGCTGGTGCCTGACCGCCATTCTGGCGTTAAGCGCTGTGGTCTACACCTCCAGCTCCTATGCCGCCACCGACCGGCTGGTGATTGAATCTGGCGACAGCGCGCAGAGCCGTCAGCAGGCGTCGATGGAAAAAGAGCAATGGAACGACACCCGCAGCCTGCGCCAGAAGGTGAACAAACGGGCGGAAAAAGAGTGGGATAAAGCCGATGTCGCTTTCGACGCGCAGGATAACTGCCAGAAGAGCGCCAACGTCAATGCCTACTGGGAGCCAAACACCCTGCGCTGTCTTGACCGTCGCACCGGCCGCGCGATCAATCCCTGAGCCGCTCCCTGACCACGCTGGCGCCTGCGGGCGCCGCCTTTCTGTAATCCCTTTTCCGTTTTGACCACAGGAATCTCCATGACCGACGCGCTACACGTCAAACTCCGCCCGCTTGAGCGCGAAGATTTGCGCTTCGTCCACCAGCTCGATAACAACGCCAGCGTCATGCGCTACTGGTTTGAAGAGCCGTACGAGGCCTTCGTTGAGCTCTCCGATCTGTACGACAAACATATTCACGATCAAAGCGAGCGCCGCTTTGTCATCGAATGCAATGGCGATAAAGCCGGACTGGTGGAGCTGGTTGAAATCAACCATGTGCACCGCCGGGCCGAGTTTCAGATCATCATCTCCCCCGACTTCCAGGGAAAAGGTCTCGCCACCCGCGCCGCACGCCTGGCGATGGACTATGGCTTTACCGTGCTCAATCTGTATAAGCTGTATTTAATCGTTGATAAAGAGAATGAAAAAGCGATCCATATTTACCGCAAGCTCGGCTTTATGGTCGAGGGTGAACTGATCCATGAGTTTTTCATTAACGGCGAGTACCGCAACACCATCCGCATGTGCCTGTTCCAGCACCAGTATCTGGCCGAGCACAAAACGTCCGGGCCGTCCCTGCTGAAGCCGACGGCTCAGTAATAATCGATACGGTTTTTAATGGTGTAGTGGCGGGTCAGCGGCGGCTGGACGCTTTCATCGATCACCTGCAGCTCACAGCTCAGCGGATTGTCGTGATCGTCGTAGTCGCAGGTCTGACGCACCGTGCCCAGCGTGCGATCGTTGAAGGTGCTGATGGCGGTATAGTCCAATTTCTTACGCGGATCCTTTGACGGCGTTGAGGCGACGGTAAATCGCTCCTCTTTGGCGGTGGTGGTTTTTCCCAGCGGATAGCCATCGCTGTCATAGCGGTAGGTGGCGGTGGTCTCTTTGCCGCGTGCGCTGATAATAAAACCGTTATCATCCGTCTCCCAACTCACCCCGGAGGCAGGCATCTCCGCCAGCTGACACTTGCCCTGCAGGCGCAGCCGCTTCTCGTGGGTGCGCCCGTCGACGTAATAGTTGGCGTCCAGCAGCAGCGTGGCGCCGGTTTTGTTCTCCACATCTTCCAGGGTCAGCAGATCGAAACACCCTTCCCTGGAGAGCTGAGCGCTCACCTTCTTGACCACCACATCGTGTTCATCCAGCAGCGTCTGGCTAAAATCTTTCACCGGCCCGCGCAGGGGATCAAACTCAAACTCATTGGAAAAACTCGCCATTTCCGGGGTGAAGGCGTCCGGGGCGCTTTTACGGTCGCATGCCGTCAGCAGCAGCGCTGCCGGGATCAGCCAATACAATCTTTTCACAGACGATTCCTTTTGTGTACATCCGATCATATTAGCAAATACAATTGTTTACACCAGTTCTGCTATGCTTAAATCTGGATAACATCGATAAGGAGCGTAAGATGAAACTATCCCTCTGCACCGGCGCTGCGCTACTGCTGTGCTCCACGGCCGTACTGGCGGCTCCCGACTCCTGTGAACGGGTCAAAAGCGACATCCAGCAGAAGATCATCAACAATGGCGTACCGGAAACCGCCTTCAGCCTGGCCATTGTGCCAAACGATCAGGCAGACCAGCCCGGGGTTCAGGTGGTCGGTCATTGCGCCAACGACACCTTCAAAATCACCTATACGCGTAACAGCGACAGTCCCGCCGAAAACGACGCTCAGTAAGTCCTCTTCGGTTTCAAATGAAAGATCTTATCCCTGCATTGACCAGGGATAAGGTCTACTGGCTACCCATAACGTATTATCGCTCACCCCTGCGTCTGTTAATGGCACAGCGGCCCTTCTCCGTACAACATAACGATCATGGAGTGAGCAATGTCGAATCAGGAATCTCCCGGCGGCGTCAGCCGACGCGCGCTACTCAAATCCACAGCCCTCGGCTCCCTGGCGCTGGCCGCCGGCGGGCTGACCCTGCCCTTTACGCTGCGCCGCGCCGCGGCGGCGGTACAACAGGCTACAGGCGACACAACCCGCATTGTCTGGGGCGCCTGCTCGGTTAACTGCGGCAGCCGCTGCGCCCTGCGGCTGCACGTGCGTGATGATGAAGTGGTTTACGTCGAAACGGATAACACCGGCGACGACCGCTACGGCGACCATCAGGTCCGCGCCTGCCTGCGCGGGCGTTCGATTCGCCGGCGCATCAATCATCCGGATCGCCTTAACTATCCCATGAAGCGCGTCGGCAAGCGCGGAGAAGGCAAATTTGTCCGCATCAGCTGGCAGGAGGCGCTGGATACCCTCGCCGACCGCCTGAAGAGCGTGGTAGCGCAGTATGGCAACGAAGCCGTATACATTAACTACTCTTCAGGGATCGTCGGCGGCAACATCACCCGTTCGTCGCCTTCCGCGTCGCCGGTAGCGCGTTTAATGAACTGCTACGGCGGCTCGCTTAACCAGTACGGTACCTACAGTACTGCGCAGATTGCCTGCGCCATGCCCTACACCTACGGCAGTAACGACGGCAACAGCACCTCGGATATTGAAAACAGCAAGCTGGTAGTGATGTTCGGCAACAATCCGGCGGAGACCCGGATGAGCGGCGGCGGCATTACCTGGTATCTGGAGCAGGCCCGCGAGCGCTCTAACGCGCGAATGATCGTCATCGATCCGCACTACACCGATACCGCCGCCGGTCGGGAAGATGAGTGGATCCCCATTCGCCCCGGCACCGACGCCGCGCTGGTGGCCGGTATCGCCTGGGTGTTGATTAACGAAGATCTAGTGGACCAGCCTTTCCTTGATAAATACTGCGTTGGCTACGACGAGAAAACGCTCCCGGCCGGGGCGCCGGCGAACGGTCACTACAAAGCCTATATCCTCGGCGAGGGCGACGACGGGATCGCTAAAACGCCGCAGTGGGCCTCGCGTATTACCGGTATCCCCACCGATCGCATCATTAAGCTGGCGCGCGAAATCGGCATGAGCAAGCCGGCCTACATTTGCCAGGGCTGGGGGCCCCAGCGCCAGGCAAACGGCGAACTCACCGCCCGGGCGATCGCCATGCTGCCGATCTTAACCGGCAACGTCGGCATCAACGGCGGCAATAGCGGCGCCCGCGAATCAACCTACACCATCACCATTGAGCGCCTGCCGGTGCTGGAAAACCCGGTGAAGACCGCCATCTCCTGCTTTACCTGGACCGACGCCATCGCGCGCGGTCCAGAGATGACCGCCAGCCGCGATGGCGTACGCGGAAAAGAGAAGCTGGATGTGCCGATCAAGTTCCTGTGGAACTACGCGGGCAACACCATCATCAACCAGCACTCCGACATCAATAAGACCCACGAAATTCTGCAGGATGAAAGCAAGTGCGAAACCATTGTGGTTATCGACAACTTTATGACCTCGTCGGCGAAATACGCCGACCTGCTGCTGCCCGACCTGATGACCGTTGAGCAGGAGGATATCATTCCTAACGATTACGCCGGCAATATGGGCTATCTGATTTTTATTCAGCCCGCCACCTCAGCGAAGTTCGAACGCAAACCGATTTACTGGATCCTAAGCGAAGTGGCGAAACGGCTCGGCGACGACGTGCATCAACGTTTTACCGAGGGACGTACCCAGGAACAGTGGCTGCAGTATCTGTACGCCAAAATGGTGGCGAAAGATCCGGCGCTGCCGGCCTACGAGGATCTGAAGCGAATGGGCATCTACAAGCGCAAAGACCCGAACGGCCACTTCGTCGCCTATCGCGACTTCCGGCACGATCCTGAAGCGCATCCGCTCAAAACCCCGTCCGGCAAAATTGAAATCTACTCCAGCCGACTCGCAGAGATTGCCGCCCGCTGGCAGCTGGAGAAAGACGAAGTTATCAGCCCGCTGCCGGTCTACGCCTCCACATTTGAAGGCTGGGACGATCCGCTGCGCAGCCAGTATCCGCTGCAGCTGTTTGGTTTCCACTATAAAGCGCGCACCCATTCCAGCTACGGCAACGTTGATGTATTACAAACGGCCTGTCGCCAGGAAGTATGGATCAATCCGCTTGACGCGGAAAAACGCGGGATTAAAAACGGCGATATGGTGCGCGTTTTTAATCAGCGCGGCGAAGTCCGTCTTCCGGCGAAAGTGACGCCACGCATCATGCCGGGGGTCTCGGCGATGGGCCAGGGCGCCTGGCACGACGCCAATATGACCGGAGATCGGATCGACCATGGCGCCTGCATGAATACCCTGACCACCCACCGCCCGTCGCCGCTGGCGAAGGGGAATCCACAGCATACCAACCTGGTCGATATCGAGAAGGTTTAAGGAGTAAACCATGAGCACGCAATATGGATTCTTTATCGACTCCGCTCGCTGTACCGGATGCAAAACCTGCGAGCTGGCCTGTAAGGACTACAAGAACCTGACTCCGGAGGTCAGCTTCCGCCGGATCTATGAGTATGCCGGCGGCGACTGGCAGGAGGACAACGG
>NZ_KV792543.1:0-2106 GCF_001808265.1 Klebsiella sp. HMSC16A12 | reverse complement strand
GGCCCGGTTTTCCCGGCGCCGCAGGCGCGCGGCCTTTCGAGGCGCGGCCAGACGGGGACCGAGGCCCCATTCGCCTGCTCTGTTCCCGAATCAGTCAACAAACATCGAGACCGGGATTTGAAATCGATTTGCCAGCGCCCGCATGTGATCAAAGGTCAGACTGCGTTCACCACTGAGGATCCGGCTGACGAGCGATTTATTACCTATCTCGTTTTCGAAATCGGACTGAGAAAGCCCGTATTGCTGCATAAGAACCCGCAGCAACGATACACCGTTTTTGCCTGCTTCGAAGCGCGTATTAAATTCTTCAAATTCCACCGCGTTATCTTCCCAGGCATCGATGCGGGCAGTCAGCATATCAACCAGCGGGCTGTCCGGATCATGTTCCAGAAGATATTCAACGAGTTTACGTGCCTCTTCGTAATCTTTGCGGGACGAACTGCCACCCAGCAGAGGGACAATACTCGCCAGGTCATTCACCGCTTTATTGGCATCGCTAATCATTCAAACCTGCTGAATTTTAAAGTTAACACCGCAGGCTCTGGCGTACCGAACCAGCGTCTGAATACTCATTCGCGAAGCGTTCTTCTCCATACGTGAGATAGTAGGCGCTTTGATGCCCATACGTTCTGCAACCTGTGCCGACGTCAAACCCGCTTCTTTTCTCCATGTTGCTAAGGTTTCCCGAAGTAGCTCCGAGGCTTCTTCTGCCTCGAATGCCGCGCTGTACTCATGATCGTTCATTGCTTCGGTATGAACCTGGCTAAGGGTTTTATATTTCATTCTGCATTTCCTCCAGTCTGCGAAGTGCCTGATCTATTTCTGCCGGGGGCGTTTTTGGCGATTTTTTGATAAAGATCCGAAGTAGAAAAATACGTTCACCACTCTGATATACCCAGATTCCGCGGGCGATATCTGCCCCCATTGTACGTATTTCGAAAAGGCCGTTTCCAAGCGGCTTGGTATCTGGCTCGCGTAGCTGGCGAGGGTTTGCTTCCAGCTTCATGAGTAGCCTGGCCATTTTTGCACGAATGGCAGCAGGCAGAGCCGTAAACTCTTTTTCAGCCTCATCATGAAAGATGACTGTGAACATGAATGTAATCTCTGGTCCGTATGTGCACACATTAGCTCAAAAGCTAACTTAGCTCAAGAGCTAAGTTAGCTGGCTTCTCACTACCCGACCTTTACGACTTCAATGCCCAGGATCAGAGCGATGAATTCTGCTTTGTTCTGAAGCAACCAGGTGCGTGCTTCGGGTGCCTGAGCTTTGCTGATATCGATATCAAACTGATTAAGCGCTGCAGCATCGGCGTGTCCAAGTGTAATACCGCGCCACTGCATCCCTGCAAAATAGGCGTTCCCTGCCCCCTGCTGGATTTTTCCTTTCACGTGTTCCATTGCCCAGACCTCATTTCACACCCAGACGGCGGAACATATCGGCGATGATATTCCGGCGCGTATATGAAGCACCTGCGGCTTTCAGATCGGCCAGCACGTTATAGGCGTAACTGGCATCCTTTCCATGAAAAGCGATCACCTTTTCCGCTTTTGGTTCAAAACAGGATGGGGAAGTTTCCCGGAAGAAAGCCTCTGATGAGTGTTGATGGCCGTATACTTTCATTTTGCGTTACCTCTGGTCTTTAAGGGATGGCAGCGATACGCCGCCATCCGTGTTTATTTCTCAGCAGTCGTTTGCCGCCAGTTCACTCATCAGTACATCCCGTGCTTCCAGCGCGCGTTCCTCTTCGGCTAGCGTCAGCAGATAGCCGCGCTTTGCCGCAGCGCCCATTAACACCGGACGGTCTTTCAACGGCAGCGCATCCAAATAATCCAGCGCACCACCCAGCAGATGGGCCTGATACAGCTCGTAATGCATCCCGCAGCTCCGACCAGCCTTTTTCTCGATACGTTCAAGCACTACATCGGCGCGGATAACATCGAACGGGTTTCGGGAATGAATGTTGCGCACAAAACCGTCAGTCCGGAGGGTTGTGCTTTCTTTGGTGGAGGGTTTTTCGTTGACGTTTTGTGTGCTCATCCAGCTTTCTCCTTTGTCTGTTTTTCTGCCTTTTAAAACCATCACCCGTTGAGTTGCCGGGGCCGCGG
>NZ_KV792542.1:0-158077 GCF_001808265.1 Klebsiella sp. HMSC16A12 | reverse complement strand
GGGGTGATGCTCAAGTACGTGCTGGCGATGTAAGCCAGCCTGTTCCCGCGGCTGGCAAGCCGGCCGCGGAGATTTCTCATAAGGAGACGGTGATGAATGAAGGCATAGCATGCTGTCCGGAAAACCGGACATCAACACGGGAGGCGGTGGTTGACGCCATGCTGGCGTCAGGCGATGAACTTGCACAACTGCAGCCGGCGCTGAACCTGCTTTCGCCCCCGCTGAACGCCACGCCTGGTGAAGCGCTGCTGGCCAGCTGTTATGAGGCCGGCGCTGACCACAACGCTGACGAGGCAACACGGGCGGTGAGCGCCTTACCGGCGGCGGTCGTGCGCTCTGCGACGCCCTCGCTGCAGCGCAGCGGTCTGCTGTGCATGGCGGCCGGGGCGCTCAGCGCCCGGCAACTTCCACTGACGCACAACCGGCTGTGTGACGTGGCGGGGCAGTTCGCCCGCGCTATCCCTGAAGGCGATGAAGAGGCGGGCAGTGGATTTTATACCGTGCGCAGCGTGTCCCTGCCCGTCTACCGGCGGCTGCGGCGGGATAACCATTCTCACAGCGTCTGTCTACAGCAGGCGCTGCTGCATTTGCTGGCCTGGAAGAGTGAGTCGCCCTGGGCGCGGCAGCAGGCGCAGCGTCTGCTCTGGCAGGGTGGCGTGCTGGGTGAGAAGGGGGAATTTGCGCTACTGACGCTGGATGATGAGCTTCGCGAGCGACAGATAGTCTGGCCCGCGCTGAGATCGCTGCTGGCGGTGACCGGGTTTCTGGTCAGATTCCCGGCCGGTCCGGTATTTAGCGATTAACGTGGCTCCCCAAACGGGGAGCCGTTTAGTTGGTGGCCGGGTATTCCTGGACGGCGATATGGAGCGTGATTTTCTTATCATCACGCATGATGACCACCGGAATTTCCGATCCCGGGCGGATCTCGGCCACCTGATCCATCGTCTCCAGCGCCGAGACGGCGGGTTTGTCATTCACGGAGATGATCACGTCGTTGGCGCGGATCCCGGCTTGCGCCGCTGGACCGTCCGGGGCCACATCGTTAACGACGATCCCCTGAATCTGATCGATCCCTCCGCCCTGCGCGTGCAGCGGGGCGATCTCCCGGCCGCTAATGCCGATATAGCCGCGGATCACCCGGCCATCGCGGATCAGTTTATCCATAATTTTGGTCGCTAACTGGAACGGGATCGCAAAGCCAATGCCTTCCGGCGTTTCGCCGTCATTGCTCTTGTCAAAGGAGAGGGTGTTAATCCCCATCAGCTCGCCGAGGGAGTTCACCAGCGCCCCGCCGGAGTTACCGTGGTTGATCGAGGCGTCAGTCTGCAGGAAGTTCTGGCGGCCGGTCGGATTGAGGCCAATGCGCCCTGTGGCGCTGATAATCCCCTGGGTGATGGTCTGCCCCAGGTTATAAGGGTTGCCAATCGCCAGCACCACGTCGCCGATGTGCGGCGTGCGTTTCGGATTGATCGGGATCACCGGCAGCCCGCCGGTAGCATTGATCTTGAGCACGGCGAGATCGGTGAGGGAATCGGATCCTACCAGCAGCGCTTCGAAGACGCGGCCGTCCTGCAGGGCGACGATAATCTGATCGGCATCGTTGATAACATGCTTGTTGGTCAGGATATAGCCGCGCTGATCCATAATCACCCCTGAGCCAAGCGTCAGCTGATTATGGCTGGTGCTGTTAAGGGCGCGGTTATAGACGTTCACCACGGCGGGCGCCGCGCGGCGCACCGCGGCGTTATAGCTCGCCGGGGAGTCGTCTGCCGTATCGTTCTGGGTAGTCGGCGCCAACTGCCACTGGCGCAGCGAGGGCATCAGGGCCAGCAGCAGACCCCCGACAAGCAAACCGATGAGTACTGAACGTAATAACTTTCCAGGCATGATGCAGATATCGTTAATGAATGGTCAGGCGCAGCATAGCATGAGTTGTCCGGACATCGCACATGGCGGCGATGCCCGGAGAGACAATCAGCGCAGCAGCAGATAGATGCTTTCGTTGCCGCGGATCACGTTCAGGGCGATGACCGGCGGTTTGCCTTCGAGCGCTTTGCGCAGTTCGGCAATTGAGTGAATACGCTGCCGGTTAAGGCCAATGATAATGTCATCCTTATGCAGACCGACCTGGGCGGCGGCGCTGCCTTTATCCACATTATCGATCACCACTCCTTTGGTGCCATCTTTCATCTGGCCGTCGCTGAACGAGGCCCCCTGCAGCGCCGGGATAATCAGTTCCGCGCTGGCGGTTGAGGAGGTGCTCTTATCCAGGGTCACTTCGACATCGACCGGCTTTCCGTCGCGCAGCAGGCCCAGTTTGACCTTGGTACCCGGCTCGGTGGTGGCGATCCGCGAACGCAGTTCGGCGAAACTGTTCAGCGGTTTGCCGTTCAGACTCACGATGACGTCCCCGGATTTAATCCCCGCTTTGGCGGAGCCGGAGTTTGGCAGGACTTCACTGACGAAGGCGCCGCGCTGAACGTTGAGATTCATCGCTTTGGCGATGTCGGCGCTCATTTCCATGCCTTTAATGCCCAACAGGCCGCGCTTGATTTCGCCAAACTGAATAAGCTGGTCGGCGAGGGTTTTCGCCATATTGCTTGGAATGGCAAAGCCGATGCCGATACTGCCGCCGCCCGGCGCGAGGATCGCGGTGTTGATCCCGATAAGCTCGCCGTTGAGGTTCAGCAGCGCGCCGCCGGAGTTGCCGCGGTTAATCGAGGCGTCGGTCTGAATGAAATTCTCCAGCCCTTCAAGGTTCAAGCCGCTGCGGCCAAGGGCAGAGATAATGCCGGATGTGGCGGTCTGGCCAAGGCCGAACGGGTTGCCGACGGCGACGGCGAAGTCGCCGACGCGAAGTTTATCAGAGTCAGCAATGGCGATTTGCGTCAGGTGGTCTGGCTTAATCAGCTGCAGCAGAGCGATATCGCTCTGTTCATCGCTCCCGACCAGTTTGGCATCGAACTCACGGCCATCGTTCAGCTGGACGCTGATCTTCTGCGCCTGATTGATGACGTGGTTATTGGTCAGCACATAGCCTTTCGCCGCGTCGATGATAACGCCGGAGCCGAGCCCTTCAAACGGCTGCGCCTGCTCCTGCGGGGCGTTATCGCCAAAATATTTTTTCAGCTCTTCCGGCATATTGAGCGTCGGCGAGGCAGTGCCTTCCACCTGTACGCTAACCACCGCCGGCAGAACCTTTTCCAGCATCGGCGCCAGGCTTGGTAACGCGCCCTGGCCGGGCACCTGAGTCGGTAAGGATGCCGCTGCCGGAGGCAGGACCGACAACGATAACCCAATGCTTAACGCTAACGCACTCAACAGCAAAGTCTGTTTCTTCATTAGATGCTGGCTCTCGTAACCTGAGGTGTATGGAAAAATGTCCTGAATAACCTGATGTTATTGAATTTTTGCACAGGTAACAACGTGGGGACTGGTTTAAATTGTAGCCGGGAAGTGGGGGAAGGAGCGGGCGCGACGGGCGCGCCCGGAGAATATTTTAATCGCAGCGAGGCTTAATCGCGTTTTGCGCCTCCGCGCAGTAAACCGGATGCGCCCTCGGAGTAGTCGCGCGGCATCTGGACCGGCGCCTGATCGTTGCTGGCTTCAGACTCTTCCAGACGGTTGCGGAACGGGTTGGCGTCTGCCATCGAGTCCGGCAGCAGGTTGTTAGAGCTTTTCGCCATATGCTGATATAGCTGACGATAGTCGTGCGCCATGTTATCCAGCAGTTCGGCGCTACGCGCAAAGTGGCTCACCAGCTCTTCACGGTACTCTTCAAGCTCGGCTTTATTCTTTTCCAGTTCGTACTGCAGCGCCTGCTGTTGGCGCAGTTTGCGGTTGCCGAAACGCATGGCGACGGCACCAATGATGATACCGACGACTAACCCAATTAGCGCGTATTCCCAGGTCATGAACATCTCCCGTTGTATTGTGGTTCCGTAGGGTGGCTCTTAGGCTCTCCGCCTGCGCCCGATAGTGCCACTATAACCGCTAATTCCACAGAAGTGGAATCCTGGCGTATCATCGCGTAGTGTAGAAC
Source organism: Klebsiella sp. HMSC16A12 (assembly GCF_001808265.1). NCBI lineage: Bacteria > Pseudomonadati > Pseudomonadota > Gammaproteobacteria > Enterobacterales > Enterobacteriaceae > Klebsiella > Klebsiella sp. HMSC16A12. The sequence continues at coordinate 154,035 of NZ_KV792542.1, read as the reverse complement.
GGCCTTTTTTTCGTCAATCGTGAGCTTCGGCATTACGGTTTTCAAGGAATAACAATTAGATCATGCAAAGCCTGTCTCCAACATCGCGTTACCTTTTAGCCCTGAAAGAGGGCAGCCATCAACCCGACGACGTCCAGCAAGAAGCGGTGAGCCGCCTTGATACCATTTACCAGGAACTGCAGACGCAGCCCGCGCCGGTCGCGTCAGGCGGCGGTTTGCGCGCGAAATTCGGCAAACTGCTGGGTAAGCGCGAGCCGGCTGCCGGGACGGCACCTGTCCGCGGCCTGTATATGTGGGGCGGCGTGGGGCGAGGCAAAACCTGGCTGATGGACCTGTTTTACCAGAGCCTGCCGGGCGAGCGTAAACAGCGCCTGCATTTCCATCGTTTCATGCTGCGCGTACACGAAGAGCTGACCACCCTGCAGGGACATAGCGACCCGCTGGAGATCGTCGCCGACCGCTTTAAAGCGGAAACCGACGTGCTCTGTTTCGACGAGTTTTTTGTCTCCGATATTACCGACGCCATGCTGTTGGGCGGGCTGATGAAAGCCCTGTTCGCCCGCGGCATCACCCTGGTGGCGACCTCCAATATTCCGCCGGATGAACTCTATCGCAATGGCCTGCAGCGGGCCCGTTTTCTGCCGGCGATCGACGCCATCAAGCAGCATTGCGATATTATGAACGTCGATGCCGGCATCGATTATCGACTGCGTACCCTGACGCAGGCGCACCTGTGGCTGTCGCCGCTGAATAACGACACCCGCGAACAGATGGATAAACTGTGGCTCGCGCTGGCGGGCGCGCCGCGCGCTGCCGGGCCGACGCTGGAGATTAACCATCGCGAGCTGCCTACCCTCGGCGTAGAAAACCAGACGCTGGCGGCGTCATTCGCCACGCTATGCGTGGATGCGCGCAGCCAGCATGACTATATCGCGCTCTCCCGACTGTTCCATATGGTGATGCTGTTCGACGTGCCGGTGATGACCGCGCAGCTGGAGAGCGAGGCCCGCCGCTTTATCGCTCTGGTGGATGAGTTTTACGAGCGCCATGTAAAGCTGGTGGTCAGCGCGGCAGTGCCGCTGTACGACATTTACCAGGGCGAGCGGCTGAAGTTTGAGTTCCAGCGCTGTCTCTCTCGTCTGCAGGAGATGCAGAGCGAAGAGTACCTCAAACGTCCGCATATGCCCTGACAGGGGACTTTTTCAGGCGGATTCAGGGCCGTAAGGCCGCCCCGGGCGCGGCCTGAAAAATCTCATAAAGGGGTCGATCTTTGACCCCGACTTCTCTATAATCTTGCGACCCCACGTTACGAGAAGGTTTTTTTCCCGAAACTTTCTATGCGCCGGCATAGGCTATTCGAAGGGGTAGGTTTGCTGGACAATGTCGTGTGAACCTCAACTGACTAAACGTTTGGGTGTTCACCAACGTGTAACTTATTATTTGGGTAAGCTTTTAATGAAAACTTTTACAGCTAAACCAGAAACCGTAAAACGCGACTGGTATGTTGTTGACGCGACCGGTAAAACTCTGGGCCGTCTGGCTACTGAACTGGCTCGTCGCCTGCGCGGTAAGCACAAAGCGGAATACACTCCGCACGTTGATACCGGTGATTACATCATCGTTCTGAACGCAGAAAAAGTTGCTGTTACCGGCAACAAGCGCGAAGACAAAATGTACTACCACCACACCGGCCACATCGGTGGTATCAAAGAAGCGACCTTTGAAGAGATGATTGCCCGCCGTCCTGAGCGTGTGATTGAAATCGCGGTTAAAGGCATGCTGCCAAAAGGCCCGCTGGGTCGTGCTATGTACCGTAAACTGAAAGTTTACGCGGGTAACGAGCACAACCACGCGGCACAGCAACCGCAAGTTCTTGACATCTAATCGGGATTATAGGCAATGGCTGAAAATCAATACTACGGCACTGGTCGCCGCAAAAGTTCCGCAGCTCGCGTTTTCATCAAACCGGGCAACGGTAAAATCGTTATCAACCAGCGTTCTCTGGAACAGTACTTCGGTCGTGAAACTGCCCGCATGGTAGTTCGTCAGCCGCTGGAACTGGTCGACATGGTTGAGAAACTGGATCTGTACATCACTGTTAAAGGTGGTGGTATCTCTGGTCAGGCTGGTGCGATCCGTCACGGTATCACCCGCGCTCTGATGGAGTACGACGAGTCCCTGCGTTCCGAACTGCGTAAAGCTGGCTTCGTTACTCGTGACGCTCGTCAGGTTGAACGTAAGAAAGTCGGTCTGCGTAAAGCACGTCGTCGTCCGCAGTTCTCCAAACGTTAATTGTTTTCTGCTCACGCAGAACAATTTGCGAAAAAACCCGCTTCGGCGGGTTTTTTTATGGATAAAACGGCTGTTATCCACAAGCATAGCGCCGGTTCTCGCCACTTTTTCAGCATTTCCAGAATCCCCTCACCACAACGTCTTCAAAATCTGGTAAACTATCATCCAATTTTCTGCCCAAATGCTGGTGATTGTTCATTTTTTGTTTTATTCGTGAACGAAGGTGACATCGCGCTAATGGGGTTTTTACATCTGGCTGGTCATGAGTGGCCGGCAGCAGTACAAAATTCTGAATATACCTGGAGGTTTTCATGGCTGTCGCTGCCAACAAACGTTCGGTAATGACGCTGTTTTCTGGTCCTACTGACATCTATAGCCATCAGGTCCGCATTGTGCTGGCCGAGAAGGGTGTCAGTTTTGAGATAGAGCACGTGGAGAAGGATAACCCGCCTCAGGATCTGATTGACCTCAACCCGAATCAAAGCGTACCGACGCTGGTGGATCGTGAGCTCACTCTGTGGGAATCCCGCATCATTATGGAGTATCTGGATGAGCGTTTCCCGCACCCGCCGTTAATGCCGGTTTATCCGGTGGCGCGTGGTGAAAGCCGCCTGTATATGCAACGTATCGAGAAGGACTGGTATTCGCTGATGAACACCATCCAGAGCGGTACCGCAGCGCAAGCTGATGCTGCGCGTAAGCAGCTGCGTGAAGAATTGCTGGCCATCGCGCCGGTCTTCACCCAGAAACCTTACTTCCTGAGCGATGAGTTCAGCCTGGTGGACTGCTACCTGGCGCCGCTGCTGTGGCGTCTGCCGGTTCTTGGTGTGGAGCTGGTTGGCGCTGGTGCGAAAGAGCTCAAAGGCTATATGACTCGCGTATTTGAGCGTGATTCCTTCCTCGCTTCTTTAACTGAAGCCGAGCGTGAAATGCGCCTCGGTCGGGGCTAAATAATGGATGTATCACAGCTGACGCCGCGTCGCCCGTATCTGTTACGGGCGTTTTATGACTGGCTGCTGGATAACCAGCTGACGCCGCACCTGGTGGTGGATGTGACGCTGCCGGGCGTGCTCGTGCCGATGGAGTACGCGCGCGATGGGCAAATCGTTCTCAATATTGCCCCGCGTGCGGTAGGCAATCTCGAGCTGGCGAACGACGAAGTGCGCTTCAACGCGCGCTTTGGCGGGGTACCACGCAACGTGTCTGTCCCGCTGGCTGCGGTACTCGCCATCTACGCCCGTGAGAACGGCGCTGGTACGATGTTCGAACCGGAAGCGGCCTATGACGAAGACGTCAGCAGCCTCAACGATGATGACGTCGCGCCGGAGAGTGAAAGCGAAACGGTGATGTCGGTGATCGATGGCGATAAGCCGGATAATCACGACGACGATCCTGACGACACGCCGCCGCCGCGCGGTGGTCGCCCGGCGCTGCGCGTGGTGAAGTAAATCCCTTCTCTGACAGGCCCTGCGGGGCCTGTTTTTTTGTCTGTCCGCTTTGTTAACTCTGCCACAAACGAGGCGTCCCATGGCTGGTATCGTCATCGCCACAGGTAGTTTTTAGGGAGCAGACATGTCTTTACTCGCACAACTGGACCAGCGTATCCGTCATCATGGCGGATTAATTGTCTCCTGCCAGCCGGTGCCGGGCAGTCCGCTGGATAATCCCGCTATCGTCGCGGCAATGGCGCTGGCGGCTGAGCAGGCGGGAGCGGTAGCGCTGCGCATCGAAGGCCTGGCCAACCTGCAGGCCGTTCGTCCGTTAGTGACAGTGCCCGTTATTGGGTTGATCAAACGCGATTTGCCCGATAGCCCGGTGCGTATTACGCCATGGCTGGAAGATATCGACGCGCTGGCGCAGGGCGGAGCGGATATTATTGCTATTGACGGCACCCAGCGTCAGCGTCCGGCGTCAGTGTCGGCGCTATTAGCAGAAATTCATCGGCTGGGGAAAGTGGCGATGGCCGATTGCTCATCTCTCGACGATGCTCTCGAGTGCTGGCAGTTGGGGGCTGAGATTGTCGGCACGACTCTCTCCGGCTATACCGCAGAAGAGACGCCGGATGAGCCGGATCTGGCGCTGGTGCAATGCCTGAGCGCGGCGGGCTGCAGAGTGATTGCCGAAGGGCGCTATAACACGCCTGCCCAGGCGGCGGAGGCGATGCGCTGCGGCGCGTGGGCGGTGACCGTCGGCTCGGCGATTACCCGCCTGGAGCATATCTGCGGCTGGTATAATACGGCGCTGAAAGCGGCGGTTTGCCCGGCGAATGAGCAATAAAAAAGCCCGATGACGTTAACCATCGGGCTTTTATGCGTGAGGTTCCGGACCTAATCAGACTTCAAGGTAGTTGAGGATCCCGTCCGCCGCTTTACGGCCTTCGGCAATCGCGGTGACCACCAGATCGGAACCGCGAACGATATCGCCACCGGCGAAGATTTTCGGGTTGCTGGTCTGGAAGGCGTTTTCGCTGCCTTCCGGGGCGATAATACGGCCCTGGGAGTCCAGTTCGACGCTGTGCTTCGCCAGCCACTCCATGCTGTGCGGACGGAAGCCAAACGCCATGACTACGGCGTCAGCCGGCACCACGTGCTCAGAGCCGGGGACGATCTCCGCGCGGCGGCGGCCCTTCGCATCCGGCTGGCCCATTTCGGTGCGCGCCATCTTCACGCCGCAAACCTTACCGTTGGCATTCACTTCCACGCCCAGCGGCTGGACGTTAAACTGGAACTCAACGCCTTCTTCGCGCGCGTTTTTCACTTCGCGTTTTGAGCCGGGCATGTTCTCTTCGTCACGGCGATAGGCGCAGATCACGTGCGCCGCATTCTGACGGACGGAGGTGCGTACGCAGTCCATCGCGGTATCGCCACCGCCGAGCACCACCACGCGTTTGCCTTCCATGCTGACATAGGGCTCATCGGCGGTTTCACCAAAGCCCATGATCTGCTTAGTGTTAGCGATCAGGAACGGCAGCGCGTCGTAAACACCCGGAGCGTCTTCGTTGTCCAGTCCACCGCGCATAGACTGATAGGTCCCGACGCCGAGGAACACCGCATCGTACTCCTTCAGCAGGTCGTCGAGCTGCACGTCGCGGCCCACTTCGGTATTGAGTTTGAACTCAATGCCCATGCCGGTGAAGATCTCCCGGCGGCGGGTCATCACCTCTTTTTCCAGCTTGAACGCCGGGATACCGAAGGTCAGCAAGCCGCCGATTTCCGGATGGCGGTCAAATACCACCGCCTTGACGCCGTTACGGGTCAGCACGTCGGCGCAGGCGAGGCCCGCCGGGCCAGCGCCGATGATCGCGACGGTTTTACCGGTCGGCTTCACGTCGGAGAGATCCGGACGCCAGCCCATCTCGAATGCCTTATCGTTGATATAGCGTTCGATGTTGCCGATGGTCACCGCGCCGAACTCATCGTTCAGCGTACAGGAGCCTTCACACAGGCGGTCCTGCGGGCAGACGCGCCCGCAGACTTCCGGCAGAGTGTTGGTTTGATGCGACAGCTCGGCCGCTTCAAAAATACGCCCCTCGTTGGCCAGCTTCAGCCAGTTCGGGATGTAGTTATGCACCGGGCACTTCCATTCGCAGTACGGGTTGCCACAGGAGAGGCAGCGATCCGCCTGCGCCTTGGCCTGGCCTTCTGAAAACGGCTCGTAAATTTCCACAAACTCAATTTTACGGATCTTCAGCGGTTTCTTTGGCGGATCAACGCGCTGCAGGTCGATAAATTGATAAACGTTCTGACTCATCTTAACCCCTTACTGCGCCTGCACCCGCAGCTCAGCTGCGGAACGACTACGGTGACCCAACAGTGCTTTAACATCGCTGGACTTTGGTTTAACCAGCGCAAACTTCGCGGAGAAGGCCGGCCAGTTGGCGAGGATCTCTTCGCCGCGTTGCGAACCGGTAAGCTGTACGTGCTCGGTGATTAAACCGCGCAGGTGCTCTTCATGGATGGCCAGAGAATCAACGTCCAGCACTTCCACCAGCTCCGGGTTCACGCGTTTGCGGAAGTCGCCATCTTCATCCAGGACATAGGCAAAGCCGCCGGTCATCCCTGCGCCAAAGTTGACGCCGGTTTTTCCGAGCACGCAGACGATGCCGCCGGTCATATATTCGCAGCCGTTGTCGCCGATGCCTTCCACCACGGTGATGGCGCCGGAGTTACGCACGGCGAAACGCTCGCCCGCGCGGCCTGCGGCGTACAGACGACCACCGGTCGCGCCGTACAGGCAGGTGTTGCCGATAATACTGGCTTCATGGCTGCGGAACGCAGAGCCCACCGGCGGACGAATGGCCAGCAGACCGCCCGCCATGCCTTTCCCGACGTAGTCGTTGGCGTCGCCAGTCAGATGCAGTTCCACGCCGCCGGCGTTCCACACGCCGAAGCTCTGGCCCGCGGTGCCGCTAAAGTGAGCGACGATCGGGTCGCCCGCCAGTCCCTGGTCGCCATGGGTCTGGGCGATATACCCGGACAGCGAGGCCCCCACGGAGCGGTCGGTGTTACGGATATCAAACCAGAACGTCTTGCTCTGCTTTTCATCCACGTACGGTTTCGCCTGCTGCAGCAGCTGGGCGTTGAGCACGCCGTTATCGAACGGTGGGTTGTTCTCGGTGCAGTACAGCGCTTTGCCCGGATGCGGCTCTGCGGTCTCCAGCAGTTTACCCAGATCCAGTTTCTGCTGCTTGGCGGTGAACCCATCCAGCTCTTTGAGCAGATCGGTGCGGCCAATCAGATCCACCAGACGCTTGACGCCCAGCTGGGCCATCAGCTCGCGGGTCTCACGGGCGATAAATTCAAAGTAGTTGGTCACTTTGGACGGCAGACCGTGATAGTGATTCTTACGCAGTTTGTCATCCTGGGTCGCCACGCCGGTAGCGCAGTTGTTCAGGTGGCAAATACGCAGGTATTTACAGCCCAGCGCGACCATCGGGCCGGTACCGAAACCGAAGCTCTCCGCGCCGAGGATCGCCGCTTTGATGATATCAAGACCGGTTTTCAGGCCGCCATCCACCTGCAGACGGATCTTATGACGCAGACCGTTGGCAACCAGCGCCTGCTGGGTTTCCACCAGGCCGAGCTCCCACGGACAGCCGGCATATTTCACCGAAGAGAGCGGGCTCGCCCCGGTGCCGCCGTCGTAGCCGGCGATGGTGATCAGGTCGGCATAGGCTTTGGCCACGCCGGTGGCGATGGTGCCAACGCCGGGCTCAGAAACCAGTTTGACCGAAATCATCGCTTTCGGATTGACCTGCTTGAGGTCGAAAATCAGCTGCGCCAGATCCTCGATAGAGTAGATATCGTGGTGCGGCGGCGGGGAAATCAGCGTGACGCCCGGTACCGAATAGCGCAGTTTGGCGATGTACGGGGTGACTTTATCACCCGGCAGCTGGCCACCTTCACCCGGTTTCGCCCCCTGGGCGACTTTGATCTGGATGACGTCGGCATTGACCAGGTAGGCTGGCGTGACGCCGAAGCGGCCGGAAGCGACCTGCTTGATGCGCGACACTTTATTAGTGCCGTAGCGCGCCGGGTCTTCACCGCCTTCACCGGAGTTGGAGAAGCCGCCGATGCTGTTCATCGCTTCCGCCAGCGACTCGTGCGCTTCCGGGCTCAGGGCGCCGATCGACATCGCCGCGGTATCGAAGCGTTTAAACAGCTCCTTCGCCGGCTCTACTTCGTCGATGCTGATGGCGTCTTCGCCTGGGTTGAGCGCCAGCAGGTCGCGCAGCGTGGCCGCTGGACGTTCGTTAACCAGTTTCGCGTATTGTTGATAATCGCTGTATTCGCCGCTCTGCACGGCCTGCTGCAGGGTGCGCACCACGTCCGGGTTGTAGGCATGATATTCGCCGCCGTGCACATATTTCAGCAAACCGCCCTGGGCCAGTGGCTTACGCGCCAGCCAGGCGCGTTTCGACAGATTCAGCAGATCCTGCTGGAAGTCGTCGAAGCTGGCGCCGCCGATGCGGCTGACCACGCCCTGGAAGCAGAGCTCGGAGACATCGCGATGCAGACCGACCGCTTCGAACAGCTTCGAGCAGCGGTAGGAGGCGATGGTCGAGATCCCCATCTTGGACATGATCTTATACAGACCTTTATTGATACCGTTGCGATAGTTCAGCATCACCGCACGGTACGGTTTATCGATGGCTTTGCTGTCGACCAGCTTCGCCAGCGTTTCGTAGGCGAGGTATGGATAGATAGCCGTCGCCCCAAAGCCGAGCAGCACGGCGAAGTGGTGCGGATCGCGGGCGCTGGCGGTTTCAACGATGATGTTGGCATCGCAGCGCAGGCTTTTATCGACCAGACGGGTCTGGATCGCGCCAACGGCCATCGGCGCCGGTACCGGCAGACGGTCTTTGGCGATGTTGCGGTCAGAGAGCACCAGCAGCACGGTGCCGTCGCGCACCATTTGCTCCGCTTTATCGCACAGCGCTTTCACCGTCTCGCTGAGGGAGGCCTCTGCCGGGTTGAACGTGATATCGAGGACGTCGGCGCGATAGTGCTCTTCTTCCATCGTCGTCAGCTGTTTAAAATCGGAGTACAGCAGGATCGGCGATTTGAAGCTCAGACGATGCGCCTGGCCTTCCGCTTCGCAGAAGACGTTCATTTCGCGGCCGATGCTGGTAGCCAGCGACATGACGTGCGCTTCGCGCAGCGGGTCGATCGGCGGGTTAGTCACCTGGGCGAACTGCTGACGGAAGTAATCGTAGATAATGCGCGGCTGGCTGGAGAGCACGGCGAAAGGCGTGTCATCGCCCATCGAACCGACTGCTTCCTGGCCATTTTCGCCGAGCACGCGCAGGACGGAGTCCAGCTCTTCCGCGCTGTAGTTAAACTGTTTCTGGTAGCTGGCGAGCGTGTCGTCATCCAGCTGGCGACTGCCAACCTCTTCGTCCGGCAGATCTTCGAACGGCACCAGGCGACGAACGTTTTTCTCCATCCACTCTTTATACGGGTGGCGGCTCTTCAGATCGTCATCGGTTTCCGCTGAGTGCAGAATGCGTCCGGCACGGGTATCGATAACCATCAGCTCGCCCGGGCCCACGCGGCCTTTCTCGACCACTTCGTCAGGCTGGTAATCCCAGATGCCGACTTCGGAGGCGCAGGTGATGAGCTTATCTTTGGTAATGACGTAGCGCGCCGGGCGCAGACCGTTACGGTCGAGGTTACAGGCCGCGTAGCGGCCATCGGACATGACGATGCCCGCCGGGCCGTCCCACGGCTCCATATGCATGGAGTTAAAGTCGAAGAACGAACGCAGCTCCGGATCCATATCCGGGTTGTTCTGCCAGGCTGGCGGCACCAGCAGACGCATGGCGCGCACGATGTCCATCCCGCCGGCCAGCAGCAGCTCCAGCATGTTGTCCATGGAACTGGAGTCGGAGCCGGTTTCGTTAACGAACGGCGCGGCGTCGTGCAGGTCAGGGATCAGCGGGGTCTGGAACTTATAGGTACGGGCGCGGGCCCACTGGCGGTTGCCGGTAATGGTGTTAATTTCACCGTTGTGCGCCAGGTAGCGGAACGGCTGCGCCAACGGCCAGCGTGGTACGGTGTTGGTGGAGAAGCGCTGGTGGAACAGGCAGATAGCCGACTCCAGGCGCAGGTCCGCGAGGTCCAGGTAGAAGCGCGGCAAATCCGCCGGCATACACAGACCTTTATAGATGTTGACCAGATTGGACAAGCTACAAACGTAGAAATCTTTGTCTTCCTGCAGACGTTTTTCAATGCGACGACGCGCAATAAACAGACGGCGCTCCATATCGCGCGGGCGCCAGCCAGCCGGGGCGTTGACAAAGATTTGCTCAATACGGGGCAGCGAGGAGAGGGCGATTTCACCGAGCACGCCTTCGTTGGTCGGCACATCGCGCCAGCCGACAATCGACAGGGTCTCAAGCTGAAGTTCTTCTTCAACGATGCGGCGCGCCGCTTTAGCCAGCTCAGGATCTTTATTCAGGAACAGCATCCCAACGGCGTAGTTTTTGGCTAAACGCCAGCCGCGCTCTTCGGCAACGATGCGGAAGAAACGATCGGGTTTTTGCAGCAGCAGACCGCAACCGTCGCCGGTTTTACCATCGGCAAGGATTGCGCCACGGTGCTGCATGCGGGCCAGTGCGTGTATTGCGGTTCGCACTACCTTGTGGCTAGGTTCGCCTTCTATGTGGGCGATCAGGCCGAAACCACAGTTATCCCTCTCAAGGGATTTGTCGTACAACATATCAGTGAACCTCCCCAGGCTCTACGGACACCCTCCGATACCGATTGCGCACAGGCACAGAAAGAGCATGGCGACGGGGTTTACACCTCGCATTCGCCCTCTTTAAATCCTTTTCGCATCGGTACACAAGTTTGAGGACTTGCTGTTAAGAGGGAATCTCAATTACTGCATAAATATGATGAGCAGAGTGCTCATCCAGAAAGCTTCCAGCGGATTCCCAACTTATCGGGAATCCACACTTACGTCAAATGGCAATCTTATTAATACAAAAATGTGCTATACACAAGTTAACTAATTGTTATTAAAGAAAATAATGGCAATTTTTACGCTTTGAATACGCCTGCTGGTGGTGCGGCTAGTGTGATCTGTCTCACTGTGCACGCGGCTTTGCATTACCAATATGCGCTGAAATATATTTCATTATTAGCATATTTGACTGCAATATTTTTAACTACTGGACATTAATACCGTTTTTTACCAGAAAGCAGATTAGGGCAATGCGAAGATAAAATATAAGGAAAACTCATCACCTGGTGGTTGAATGAAATTGCAGTAATCTTGATTGTTTATGCAATAGGGTTGGTCGCCGCGCTGACGATTGATCCAGGTCATCGCCGTCGGTGACGAAAAGTGGCAGGCTTGGCCCCCTTTGTTGAGGGCGGTCTATCAGATTATGCAGTTACAGAAATTAGTCAATATGTTTGGTGGGGATCTTATGCGTCGCTATGGCGAAAAGGTCCATAAGCTAACGCTGCACGGCGGTTTTAGCTGCCCAAACCGCGACGGCACGCTGGGCCGCGGCGGTTGCACTTTCTGTAACGTGGCATCGTTTGCCGATGAGGCGCAGCAGCATCGCTCTATCGCCGAACAGCTCGCTCATCAGGCGCAGCTCGTCAACCGTGCGAAGCGCTATCTGGCCTATTTTCAGGCCTACACCAGCACCTTCGCTGAAGTGCAGGTGCTCCGTTCAATGTATCGTCAGGCCGTCAGTGCCGCAAATATCGTTGGCCTGTGCGTCGGCACCCGCCCGGACTGCGTTCCGCAGGCGGTCCTTGACCTGCTGAGTGAATACCATCAGCAAGGGTATGAGGTATGGCTGGAGCTGGGGCTGCAAACTGCTCATGACAAGACCCTGCATCGCATTAACCGTGGACACGATTTCGCCTGTTATCAGCGTACCGCGCGCCTGGCGCGAGAGCGGGGGCTGAAAGTCTGTGCGCATCTGATCGTCGGTCTGCCCGGAGAGAGCCAGGGGCATTGTCTGCAGACGCTGGAGCAGGTAGTGGCGACCGGCGTGGATGGGATCAAATTGCATCCACTGCATATTGTGAAAGGCAGCATTATGGCCAAAGCGTGGCAGGCCGGGCGTCTCGATGGCATTGAGCTGGAGGCGTATACCGTCACCGCTGGAGAGATGATCCGCCATACGCCGCCGGAGGTGATCTACCACCGTATTTCCGCCAGCGCCCGTCGGCCCACGCTGTTGGCGCCGCTGTGGTGTGAAAATCGCTGGACCGGCATGGTTGAACTGGATCGTTATCTGAATCAGCAGGGCGCTCAGGGCTCGGCGCTGGGCCGTAGCTGGGTTGCTCCCCAGGCTGAGTGAGAAGTACGAGCGTGATGTCCGGAACAATGCCGGACATCGCGCTCCTGCCATTTATGCCTGGCTGGCTTTCATCGTCACACGCGGAGTTTTGATCACGAACAGCACCAGCAGGGCGCCAAGCGCGGCGATAGTGCCGGCGAGTACGAAAGCGCTGTCAAATTTACCAGTAGACTGCACGATATAGCCGGTAACAATCGGCCCCACGATGCCGGAGACGCTGCCGATAAGATGGATAAAGCCGCTGGCGCCGCCGACGCGGGATTTATGCACCACGTCCTGGATAATCGCCCAGTAGATCGCCCCGGTTACATAGAGGAAAAAGATGGAGACCGACATCAGCAGAACGGCAGGCACGACGCTGCTGACGGTACCCGCCAGTCCCACGCAGATAGCGGCCATCAGCAGGCATACCACCAGCACAATTTTGCGCGACAGCAGCAGGCGCCCGGTGAGTTTAAAAATTTTATCGGAAATATAGCCCCCAAGCGCCAGACCGACAAAGCCGACTATCCATGGGATCATAGTGGTAAGGCTCATCTGTTTAATATCCAGATGGTGCTGTTGTACCAGATAGGACGGGAACCAGCTGAGAAAGAAAAACAGAATATAGTTGTAGCAGAAGAAGGCAAATGCCGTTACCAGAATAATTGGCTGTTTCAAATAATAACCCAGCGAGTGAGCTGTTTGATTTTCTATTGTTTCCAGCGCGACTTCTTCTTCTTTCATTTTATTAATCAGCTTAAGTTCTTCCTGGCTGACTTTTTTGTGCTTTTCGGGCGAATTAGCGGCAATGAAAAACCACGCTATCATCCATACAATACCGATAGCGAAAATAATCATAAAAGCCGGGCGCCAGCCGAATGCCAGGGCCAGGTAACCGACGATGGGGCCGGCGACCGCGCCGCCCAGCGGAGAGCCTGCGCTGAGAAAGCCGACGGCGGTAGCCGCTTGCTTTTTAGGAAACCAGCCGTTGATCATCTTGTTCGCCGATGCGCAGATCGGGCCTTCCGCCATCCCGAAAAGCACCCGCAGCACCAGCATGGAATAAAAGCCGGTGGCTACCGCGGTTAAGCCGCAAAACAGCGACCACAGACCGACCGCCAGGCCCATTACCAGCGTTGCGCCAAACTTATCCACGGCCAAACCGCCAATAAAATTAAATACCGCGTAGCCGAAGAAAAAGCTGCCGAAAATAATGCCGAATTGTTCAGCGTTAAGTGCAAGGTCCTTTTCAATCATCGGGACCGTAATGGATAATGCCACCCGGTCAAGATAATTTATCATATATACTAAAAATAATAACAGGACGATAATCCAGCGGATATTTTTTCCCATGATAACACCATGCTCATTATATTATTTATATCAGGCGCGGCGGATACGCAGATATCCGTCGGCCGTTATTCTATACGATGCCGGTTTAACCCAGCTGCAGCAGCACTTTGCAGCAGGTCTTACGGTCGTTAGCAAAAATCTCCATGGCCTCTTTCACCTGCTCCAGCGGCATACAATGGGTGATTAACGCCTCCGGACGAATAAGGCCTTTCTCCATCCAGTCGATGACCAGCGGAAAACGCCCGCTGTTCAGCCGGGAGGAGAAAATAGAAATTTCTTTACTGGTGATGCTTTGCTGAGTGAGGGTCGAGGCCTCGCCGGAGAAACCGAGTATACCGATGCGGGCGGCGGGGGAGGCGAGGAGAATGGCTTCCTGCAGGATCGCCGGGTGGCAGGCGGCATCAATGACCAGCGTGGGGGCAAGCTGCCGCTGCGCCAGCTGTTCCGCGAGCGGCTGGTCAGTGTTATCGAGCGTCAGATCGGCGCCGTTTTCCCGGGCCATCTGCAGACGTTCGGCAATGCGATCCACGACGATCACCTGCTTAACGCCATATACCCCCTTTAGCGCCTGAATGATTGTCAGCCCCATCGGGCCAGCGCCGTAAACCAGGGCAATATCTTGCGCCGTGGGCTGCAGCTGGGCGGTAATATTTGCCGCGATGGTAAAAGGCTCAACCATCGTTGCCTGACGGTCGCTGATAGCCTCGGGGATGCGCCAGGCATTTTTCGCCGGCACGCAGGCATAGTCGCTAAATCCCCCGTCGCGGTGAACTCCTATGACCTGGAGCTGCGTACAGACATTCGGCCTTCCTACCGAGCAAGGATAACAATGGCCGCAGCTGACAACGGGGTCCACCGCGACACGCTCGCCGATGCGTGCCGGAGATACCTGCTCGCCGACGGCGTCGATGATGCCATAGAATTCATGGCCGATGACGCGGGGATATTTCGCGAAAGGGTTGTGGCCGTGATAGATGTGTACATCGGAACCACAGATCCCGGCAAAAGCAATTTTCACCCGTACTTCATGGGCGCCCGGAACTGGAACCGGACGTGATTCAATGTTCAGTTGGCCTGGCTCTTTGACGACGACGCTTCTCATTTTGATTCCTTCCATTGTCTTTTTTCTGAACAAATTACGCTACTTTTATTACCATACAAGTATGCAAAAGATCATAATCAGGCCTGGATCACATTTGAGAAAGCTCGGCAGAAAAAGCCATGGCATGATTAATCTATTGAAATAAATTGAAAAAAATTATGAATGCACCGACGCATTCACCGCTGGCGAGCCGGTCGGCAGGAATGTGATCGCTATCACGACAGCCAACGCTCAATCATCTATGATTACTGGTATGGTAGTAGGGTAAATTAAACTAAGTTGAGCAGGTGAAGACAATGCAGATGACAATGCGCTGGTTTGGACCAGAGGAAGACAAGATTTCATTAGAACATATTCGCCAGGTGCCTGGCGTTGAGGGGGTGGTCGGCGCGCTCTACGACGTCGCGGTGGGCGAAGTATGGCCGGTGGATAAAATTGAGCGTCTGGTCGGTCAGGCCCATGCCGCAGGCCTGAAAATGGAGGTGATCGAGAGCGTCAACATCCATGACGACATCAAAATCGGCCTACCTACCCGTGACCGCTATATTGCCAACTACCAGCAGACCATCCGCAACCTTGCCCGCTTTGGCGTTAAAGTCATCTGCTATAACTTCATGCCGGTTTTCGACTGGATGAAGACGGATATGAACTACGTCCTGCCGGATGGCTCGCTGACGATGGCGTTTGAGAAGAAAGATATCGATAAGCGGCTGGAAGACGTGGTGAAGGAGGTGCTTGAGAATTCAAACGGCTTCGCCTTGCCGGGCTGGGAGCCGGAACGGCTGGCGGAGGTGCAGACCCTGTTTGCCAAATATAGCGCGGTGGATGATCAGAAGCTGCGGGAGAACCTGGTTTATTTTCTGCAGGCGGTGATCCCGGTTTGCGAAGAGGTTGGGGTGAAAATGGCGATCCACCCGGACGACCCGCCGTACTCCATTTTTGGCCTGCCGCGGGTGGTCAAAAACCGCGACGATCTGGACTGGATCTGCCGGGCCGTCGATTCACCCGCCAACGGCATTACGCTCTGCACCGGCTCGATTGCCGAAGATCCTGATAATGACGTGTACGCCATCCTGGCCGAATTTACGCGGCGTAAGCGAATTCATTTTGCCCACGTCCGCAATATAAAGCTGATGCAGGATAAAGACTTTTACGAGTGCGCCCATCCGTCAGAGTACGGCTCCCTGGATATGTACAAAGTGATGCAAGCGCTGTATGACAACGGATTCGACGGCTATATTCGCCCGGATCATGGTCGCTTTATCTGGGGAGAGACCGGACGGCCGGGCTATGGCTTGTTCGACCGCGCCCTCGGCGTGACCTACCTGAAAGGACTCTGGGAGGCGTTAAGCAAGCGTTAATCCCTCTCCTGATCCCCCTCTTTTGCGGCTGGTTCGCCTCAGCGGCCGGCCGCCGTATCGACTCCTGCCCGCATTTTTTGCACAACTTACAGCGCATTGCTCAGAATTGAGTATTATTGTGCGGAGTTGTCGTGAAGGAATCCCCTATGAAGCAAATTCGTATGCTGGCGCAGTATTATGTCGACCTGATGATGAAGCTGGGTCTGGTCCGCTTTTCGATGCTGTTGGCTCTTGCGCTGGTGGTACTGGCCATCGTGGTACAGATGGCGGTTACCATGGTGCTGCATGGCCAGGTTGAAAGTATCGACGTTATCCGCTCTATCTTCTTTGGCCTGCTGATCACGCCTTGGGCGGTCTACTTTCTCTCGGTGGTGGTGGAGCAGCTCGAAGAGTCCCGTCAGCGTCTTTCGCGGCTGGTGGACAAGCTGGAGGAGATGCGTGAGCGCGATCTAAAGCTGAACGTCCAACTGAAAGATAACATCGCGCAGTTGAATCAGGAGATTGGCGAACGTGAAAAAGCGGAAGCCGAGCGCGAGACCACCCTCGAGCAGTTGAAGATTGAGATGAAAGAGCGTGAAGAGACGCAGATCCAGCTCGAACAGCAATCCTCCTTTCTGCGCTCTTTCCTTGATGCTTCCCCGGACCTGGTCTTCTATCGCAATGAGGATAAGGAGTTTTCAGGCTGTAACCGGGCGATGGAGCTGCTGACCGGCAAAAGCGAAAAACAGCTGATCCACCTCAAACCGCAGGACGTCTATAGCGAAGAGGCGGCGGAAAAGGTACTGGAGACCGACGAGAAGGTGTTCCGCCATAATGTATCGCTGACCTATGAGCAGTGGCTGGACTATCCCGATGGCCGCAAAGCGTGCTTTGAAATCCGCAAGGTCCCCTACTACGATCGCGTCGGTAAGCGTCGCGGCCTGATGGGCTTCGGCCGCGATATCACCGAACGTAAACGCTATCAGGACGCTCTTGAGCGCGCCAGCCGGGATAAAACCACCTTTATTTCCACCATCAGTCATGAGCTGCGTACCCCGCTAAACGGGATCGTCGGGCTGAGCCGAATTTTGCTGGATACCGAACTGACCAGCGAGCAGGAAAAATACCTGAAAACTATCCATGTCTCGGCGGTGACGCTGGGGAATATCTTCAATGATATTATCGACATGGACAAAATGGAGCGCCGCAAGGTGCAGCTCGATAACCAGCCGGTGGACTTCACCAGCTTCCTTGCCGACCTTGAAAACCTATCCGGCCTGCAGGCACAGCAGAAGGGGCTGCGCTTTGTGCTGGAGCCGAGCCTGCCGCTGCCGCATAAGGTAATCACGGATGGGACCCGCCTGCGGCAGATCCTGTGGAATCTTATCAGTAACGCCGTGAAGTTTACCCCGCAGGGCGGAGGGGTAAACGTCCGCGTGCGCTATGACGAAGGCGATATCCTGCACTTCGAAGTGGAAGACTCCGGAATTGGTATTCCTGAAGCGGAACAGGACAAAATTTTCGCCATGTATTACCAGGTCAAAGACAGCCACGGCGGCAAACCGGCCACCGGAACCGGGATTGGTCTCGCCGTCTCGCGTCGCCTGGCGCGTAATATGGGCGGTGATATCAGCGTTACCAGCCAGCCGGGTAAAGGGGCGACCTTTACGCTTACCGTCCATGCGCCTGCCATTGCGGAAGAAGTGGAAGATACGCTGGCGGAAGACGACATGCCATTACCGGCGCTCAACGTGCTGCTGGTTGAGGACATTGAGCTCAACGTTATTGTGGCCCGTTCAGTGCTGGAAAAACTGGGTAACAGCGTTGATGTGGCGATGACCGGGAAAGCCGCGCTGGAGATGTTTGAGCCAGGCGAATATGACCTTGTGCTGTTGGATATTCAGTTACCGGACATGACCGGACTGGATATTTCCCGGGAACTGAAACAGCGCTTTGCCGCTGACGAGCTACCGCCGCTGGTCGCCCTGACCGCCAACGTGCTGAAGAATAAAAAAGAGTATCTCGACGCCGGGATGGACGATGTATTGAGTAAGCCGCTATCGGTGCCAGCGCTAACGGCCATGATCAAGAAATTCTGGGATGCACCGGATGAGGAAGCGCAGGAAGCGCCGGCGGCCGATCTGCATAAAGCCGACGCGGTGCTGGATACCGATATGCTGGAGCAATATATCGAGCTGGTGGGACCGAAGCTTATCAACGATGGTCTCGCGGTGTTTGAGAAGATGATGCCGGGCTACATGTCCGTTCTGGAGTCTAATCTGACCGCCCGCGACCAAAAAGGGATTGTCGAAGAGGGGCATAAGATCAAAGGGGCGGCCGGTTCTATCGGACTGCGCCACATCCAGCAGCTGGGCCAGCAGATCCAGACTCCGGATCTGCCTGCCTGGTCTGATAATGTCGCTGAATGGGTTGAAGAGATGAAATCCGAGTGGCAAAACGATGTAGCGGTACTGAAGGCGTGGGTGGCGAAAGCCAGCAAAAAATGACCCCGGACAGACCGGGGTGCGCGAATACTGCGCCAACACCAGGGAACTGGTGGTTGAGCCAGTGTTGTTTGAGTGATGTTGTTACGTGGCGCAACCGAAGAAGTGGATTGCTCGCTCATTAAGATAGCAAAGCTTAACTAATTTGTTACATGAATCAGTAAAATATGTGAAGCATAGCGAGTTAATCGACATTTTTGACTGGTTTCAGCGAGTTGCATGGAGGAGCGAAAGCGATGAAAAAAATTGGTGTGGTACTGGGCGGCTGCGGCGTGTACGACGGCAGTGAAATCCATGAGGCGGTGATTACCCTGCTGGCGATCGCGCGCAACGGCGCGCAGGCAGTGTGCTTTGCGCCCGATAAACCGCAGCGCGATGTCATCAACCATCTGACCGGGGAGGCGATGCCAGAGCAGCGCAATGTGCTGGTGGAAGCAGCGCGTATCGCCCGCGGCGACATCCTGCCGCTGGTGCAGGCGCGTGCGGAGACGCTGGACGCGCTGATCGTCCCTGGCGGCTTCGGCGCGGCGAAAAATCTAAGCAGCTTCGCCGCCGAGGGCAGCGAATGCCAGGTGGATCCCGATCTGCGGGCCCTGGCGCTGGCGATGCATCAGACCGGCAAGCCGCTGGGCTTTATGTGCATTGCCCCGGCGATGCTACCGAAGATCTTTGCGTTTCCGCTGCGGATAACCATTGGGACCGATCTTGATACCGCCGATGTGGTGGAAGAGATGGGGGCAGAGCACGTGCCTTGCCCGGTCGACGACATCGTGGTGGATGAAGACAACAAAGTGGTCACCACTCCGGCGTATATGCTGGCGGAGGACATTGCGCAAGCCGCCACCGGAATTGAGAAGCTGGTGGCCCGCGTGCTGGCGCTGAGCGCATGAGGCTCCGCGTTGCGCCCCTTGCGCTGCTGAAACGTCTGGCATTGCGTCTGCTGCTGATCGCCGCCGTCCTCTGGGGCGGGGGGATCGCGCTGTTTAGCGTGCTGCCGGTGCCGTTTTCGGCGGTGATGCTTGAGCGGCAGGTGAGCGCCTGGCTGTCCGGCGATTTCCATTATCTGGCGCATTCCGACTGGGTTGCCATGGATAAGATCTCCCCATGGATGGGGCTGGCGGTGATTGCCGCCGAAGATCAGAAGTTCCCGGAACACTGGGGGTTCGACGTGTCGGCGATTGAGAAAGCGCTGGCGCACAATGAACGTCACGAGACCCGCATCCGCGGCGCGTCAACGCTGTCGCAGCAGACGGCGAAAAACCTGTTTTTATGGGATGGCCGCAGCTGGCTGCGTAAGGGGCTGGAAGCCGGGCTGACAGTCGGGATCGAAACCGTGTGGAGTAAAAAGCGGATCCTGACCGTCTACCTGAATATTGCCGAGTTCGGCGATGGGATATTTGGTGTGGAAGCGGCCGCCCAGCGCTATTTTCATAAACCCGCCAGTCAGCTGACGCCGGGGGAAGCGGCTCTGCTGGCCGCGGTGCTGCCGAACCCGATCCGCTATCGCGCCGATGCGCCGTCAGGCTATGTGCGCAGTCGTCAGGCCTGGATCTTACGCCAGATGCGACAGCTGGGCGGGAAAGGGTTCATGCGCGAGCATAAGCTCTATTAGCAGGTTACTCCGGCGCCGGGGCTGGTACAGTCGTCAGTCGTCCGTCGCCGGGAAGCGTCACGTTTAGTCTTCGTCAAAGCCAGCGTTAAACAGGGCAATCACCGCGGCGAGGGCTTCAACTTCCTGCGGACCGCTGGCCTCCACCTCTATCTGTCGCCCTTTCGCCGAGTCCAGCATCAGCAGGGCAATCACGCTGTTGGCTTCCGCCTCCGTGCCTTCATCGTTGCGCAGCAGTACTTCGGCATCGAAATTCTGCATCAGTTCGAACAGCTTCATCGCCGGGCGGGCGTGCATGCCCAGCTTATTGGTGATTTCAACGGTCTGCTTTACGGTCATGATTTACGTTTTTCCAGCGTCCGATGACGAGACTGCACGTTCTTGCCGCGCGAGCGGAAGTAGTCAGCCAGTTGTTCAGCAATATAAACCGAACGATGTTTACCGCCGGTACAGCCAATGGCCACCGTCAGATAGCTGCGATTGTTGGTCTCCAGCATCGGTAACCATAGCTCAAGATAGCTTCGGGTCTGATAAATAAAGTTGTGCACTTCAGTGTGCCGATCGAGGAAGGCGGCCACTGGTTTATCCAGGCCGGTCATTGGACGCAGTTTCGGATCCCAGTGCGGGTTGGGCAGAAAGCGCACGTCAAAGACGTAATCGGCATCGATCGGAATACCGTGCTTGAAGCCGAAGGATTCGAAGACCATCGTCAGTTCACGCTCGCGTTTACCCAGCAGTCGGGTACGCAGCATCTCGGCCAGCTCATGCACCGACATTTCCGACGTATCGACGATCAGATCGGCGCGGGAGCGCAGGGGCTCCAGCAGATCGCTCTCTTCGTCGATGGCGCTTTCCAGCGAAAGATTCTTGCTGGAGAGCGGGTGCAGGCGACGGGTATCGCTGTACCGGCGGATCAGGGTATTGCGGTCGGCATCAAGGAACAGCAGCTGCGGAGAAAAACATTCCGGCAGATTCTGCATCGCCTGCTCGAAGATCTCCGGGGATTCCGGCATGTTACGCACGTCGATGCTGACGGCCGCGGAGATATTACGGTCAGCCAGCGACCGCGCCAGGTCGGGCAGCAGCACGACCGGCAGGTTATCCACGCAGTAAAAGCCCATATCTTCCAGCGCTCGCAGAGCGACGGATTTCCCCGAGCCCGAGCGGCCGCTGACGATCATCAGTACCATGTACCGTTTCTCCTCAGTACGATAAAGGATAAGGTGCGACTGCCGTTATGCGTCATCGCTGCTTCCTGCTTCGGTAATGATCTCATACAACTCTTCATCGCTCTGCGCCGCGCGCAGGCGACGACAAATCGCTTTGTCCGCCAGCCGTTTGGCCACCAGGGAGAGCGTATGCAGGTGAGTTTTTGTCTGGTCGGCCGGCACCAGCAGCGCGAACAGCAGGTCGACAGGCTGATTGTCGATCGCGTCGAAGGCGATGGGGGTTTCCAGCTGGACAAAAACGCCGACAGCACGCAGCGTATCCTCTTCCAGTTTTCCGTGGGGAATGGCAATACCATTGCCGATCCCGGTACTGCCCATTTTTTCGCGGGTGAGGATCGCTTCGAACACCACCTGCGGCGGCAAACTTAACTGTTTGGCGGCCAGTTCGCTGATGATTTCCAGAGCACGCTTCTTGCTCTGGCAGTGCACCTGGCTACGGGTACATTCCTGGTTCAGGACGTTGCTCAGTTGTAGAGCCGAATCGTTGTTCATCATAATTTCACCTGAGCGCCCCCGCGCCCGTCGCCGATGATATCCAGCGGCGGGCGCAAGGGGGCCCGGACAATTAGTGTTGTTTTAGTTTATCTTTGTGCTTCGTTAACTGTCTTGCCAGCTTGTCGATAAGACCATCGACAGCCGCATACATATCCTGCCCTTCCGCACTGGCATGGATTTCGCCACCGTTGACATGCAGATTCGCGTCCGCAATTTGCGTCACTTTCTCTACTTTTAACACAATATAGACCTGATTGATCCGGTCGAAAAATTGCTCCAGCTTGCTGAACTTCGCCGTAACGAATTCGCGCATCGCAGGCGTAATTTCGACGTTGTGTCCTGTAATGTTGAGCTGCATAGTGTCTTCCTTATCGGTTATGTCAGACCAGTTGTTTACGCTGGTTTGACGGCGGGATGGATAAAGACTCTCTGTACTTCGCGACAGTGCGGCGCGCCACCATAATACCCTGCTCGGACAGCATGGAGGTGAGCTTACTGTCGCTCAACGGTTTCGCGGGGTTTTCCGCGGCGATGAGCTTCTTCACCAGCGCGCGAATCGCCGTCGACGAGGCTTCGCCTCCGCCTTCGGTATTCACATGGCTGGAGAAGAAATACTTCAGTTCAAAAATACCGCGCGGACTGTGCAGATATTTTTGCGTGGTGACACGGGAAATCGTCGATTCATGCATCTCGACGGCCTGGGCGATATCGGCCAGCACCATCGGCTTCATATACTCTTCACCCTGTTCGAAAAAAGCCTGCTGCTGCTCTACGATGCAGCGGCTGACGCGCAGCAGGGTATCGTTGCGGCTTTCCAGACTTTTAATCAGCCAGCGGGCTTCCTGCAGATTGCTGCGAATGTACTGGCCGTCGGCGTCATTGCGGGCGCTGTTGCCCATTGCCGCATACTGCTGATTTATTTTCAACCGTGGAATGCTGTCGGCGTTGAGCTCGACGGTCCAGCGGCCGCTCACCTTGCGCACCAGCACATCCGGGATGACATATTCCGGTTCGCTGGTCTGAATGGACTGGCCAGGGCGAGGATCCAGGGACTGGATCAGATTGACCGCCTCTTTAAGCACCTCTTCTTTCAGGCGGGTGACTCGCATTAGAGTGCGGAAATCATGGTTGGCCAGCAGATCAAGATGGTCGCTGATAATCAGCCGGGCCTCTTCCAGCCACGGCGTCTCTTTAGCAAATTGCGACAGCTGGATCAGCAGGCAGTCGCGCAGATCTTTCGCTGCGACGCCAACCGGATCAAAACGCTGGATTCGCTTGAGGACCGCTTCCACCTCCTCCAGGCCGATCTCGTCATCGCCGATGCTGTCGACAATATCTTCAATCTGAATCGTGAGGTAGCCCGTATCGTCGACGGCGTCGACGATAGAGGTGGCAATAGCGCGGTCGGTGTCGGTGAAAGGCGTCAGCTCAACCTGCCACATCAGATAGTCCTGCAGCGTCTGGGTGGTCTCGCCTTGATAGACGGGAAGCTCGTCGTCCTGATAGTCGACGCCGTTACCCGACGGCGTGCCAGCGGTATAGATTTCATCCCAGCTGGCATCGAGAGGCAGTTCGTCGGGCATCTCTTTTTGCTCAAGCGCATCGACGGTATCGAGGGACTCGCGGTCCTCCACCTCTTTTGCCTCTACCTCGTCGTGAAGATCGGTTTGCTCAAGCAACGGGTTACTTTCCAGCGCTTGCTGGAGCTCTTGCTGGAGTTCTAACGTGGACAACTGCAGCAAACGAATCGCCTGCTGCAGCTGCGGCGTCATGGCAAGCTGTTGGCTAAGCCTTAATTGCAAACCTTGCTTCATGTTCAGGGTAAATATCTCCGGCTAAAACGTCTGTAATCTCTACCCTATCAGAGTCTGAAGTCTTCCCCAAGATACACGCGCTTAACCTGCTCATCTTCGAGGATCTGCTGCGGTGTACCATGAGCGATAAGGTGTCCCTGACTGACAATATACGCGCGTTCGCAGACCGCGAGGGTCTCACGGACGTTATGGTCGGTAATCAGAACGCCGAGACCGCTGTCGCGCAGGTGCTCAATGATGCGTTTAATATCGATAACGGAGATCGGATCCACGCCGGCAAAGGGTTCATCCAGAAGAATAAATTTCGGATTCGCCGCCAGCGCGCGGGCGATTTCGACGCGGCGGCGTTCACCACCGGAGAGCGCCTGACCGAGGCTGTCGCGCAGGTGCTCAATATGAAACTCTTCCATCAGCTCTTTAGCGCGATCTTCCCGTTGCTCGCTGGTTAAATCGTCACGGATCTGCAGGACCGCCATCAGGTTGTCATAGACGCTGAGGCGACGGAAAATCGACGCTTCCTGCGGCAGATAGCCGATGCCCCGTCGCGCGCGCGCGTGCAGCGGCAGCAGGCTGATGTCTTCGTCATCGATGATGATATTGCCTGCGTCGCGGGGCACAATCCCGACCACCATGTAGAAGGTGGTCGTTTTACCGGCGCCGTTCGGGCCGAGCAAGCCGACAATCTCGCCCGAGTTAACGGTGAGACTGACATCTTCCACCACGCGGCGGCCTTTATACGCTTTAGCGAGATTCTTCGCAGTTAAGGTTGCCATAACGGATTAGTTACTCTTCTTTTGCTGGTTGCCGCTTTTGTCTTGCAGCTCGGACGGCACCAGAACGGTGGTGACGCGTCGACCTTTATCGCTGAAGGCCTGCATTTTTTGCTCTTTCACCAGATAGGTGATCTTGTCGCCCTTGATGTTGCTGTCGAGCTGTTCCAGATAAGCGTTGCCCGTCAGCACGACGTAATCGTTCTGCAGCTCGTAGCGCATTTTCGACGCCCGGCCTTTTACCGGCTTGCCGTTATCCTGCATCTGATAGAAAGTAGCCGGGTTACCGAAACCTTCGATCACCTCTTTGCCTTTCTCGTTGCCTGGACGGGTGACCACCACTTTATCAGCGTTAATCTTGATCGTCCCCTGGGTCACGACCACGTTACCGGTGAAGGTGACGACATTGCCCTGCATGTCCAGCGACTGCTGATCGGACTCGATATGGATCGGCTGATCGGTATCGCCCGTCTTGGCGAGGGCCGGCAGGCTGGCGGCCAGTAACGCGCCGGCGAGCGCAATCTTAAGGCTGAGTTTGTTTGTTCTGAATTTCATAAGAGGTTCTCACCTTTTCAATCAGCTCGGCATTTTTGCTGCGAAGGTTTCCACGCATTTTCAGGCCGCTGGAATTAAATGTGGTGCCGTATAACGTCACCATGTCATCGGAGGTAACGTCCTGCGTTACCAGATTTATCTGGGCGTTATCCGTCGTAATTTTGCGCAGTTGAGAATCTGGCGCGAGCGCATTCACCTCAACGTGCCCGTAAAGATAGAGCATCCGGTCATTCGTCAGCTTCGCTTTGTCTGCTCTGACCGACCAGGTAGGCACCTTGTTAGTATCAAAGGTGGTCATCACCGGTTTGGTAAACCAGGAGACCTCCTGATCGGAAAAATATTCCACGTGCTCGGCAATCAGCCGATAGCTCAGGGCGCCTTCCGGACTGTATACCACGGTGTCGGTATGTTCGCTTTTATACGTAGGGTCGTTAGGATTGACCTCCGGCTGGGCCGTGTCGTCCGTATTCGCCAGATTCAGGCCGATAAGGATCAGCGCGAGCAGCGACAGTAAAATGATAACCCAACGTCTGGTTTTACTCATATTGATTGCCCTTTGGCCTCATCCAACTTGCCCTGCGCCAATAGTAACAAATCGCAGACTTCGCGTACCGCGCCGCGTCCGCCGTTAATTCGCGTGACATAATTCGCCCGCGGTAGCAGCAGCGGATGCGCATCGGCGACGGCGACGCTAAGGCCCACTTCGGCCATCACCGGCCAGTCAATAAGATCGTCGCCGATGTAGGCGACTTCTTCCGGCCGCACGTGCAGTTTGTCCGTCAGATCGCGGAACGCCAGCAGCTTGTCCGACTGCCCCTGGTACAAATGCGTAATGCCCAGCGTCTGACAGCGATCTTCTACCAGTTTAGCTTTTCGCCCGGTAATAATCGCCACTTCAATACCCGAGGTCAGCGCGCAGCGGATACCATAGCCATCGCGGACGTTAAACGCTTTCAGCTCCTCGCCGTGATTACCCATATAGATAAGCCCGTCGGATAATACACCGTCGACATCAAGGATCAGTAGACGGATCTTCGCCGCGCGATCGACAAACGCCTGGCTTACCGGCCCGTAGCAGGTCGCTAACTGAGCATCAGCATTATTCATTATTTTTTCCTTACTTACACTACGCCCGCGCGCAGCAGATCGTGCATATGTACCACACCCAGCAGATGGTCGCCATCGGCAACCAGCACGCAGGTGATATGACGGGATTGCATCAGGTTTAGCGCATCCACCGCCAGAGTGCCGGGGCGGATGCGGATACCTCCCCGGGTCATGACGTCGGCAATGCTGGCATCGCGCATATCAACGCCGGTATCGAAGACCCGGCGCAGGTCACCGTCGGTAAAAATACCGATGATGTTCATATCGTCATCGCAGATAGCGGTCATGCCTAAATTTTTACGCGTGATTTCCAGCAGCGCATCGCGCAGGGTCGCCTGCAGGCCGACGTGCGGGATTTCATCACCGGTATGCATAATATCATTGACCCGCAGCAACAGCTTACGGCCGAGTGCGCCGCCCGGATGCGACAGGGCGAAATCCTCAGCGGTAAAGCCGCGGGCTTCCAGCAGGGCGACGGCGAGGGCATCACCCATCACCAGCGCGGCGGTGGTGCTCGACGTGGGCGCCAGTCCTAACGGGCAGGCCTCCTTCGGCACTTTCACGCACAGATGGATATCCGCCGCGCGCGCCATGCTGCTCTCCGGCCGGCTGGTGATACAGATAAGCTTCACCTGCTGGCGCTTGAGGACCGGGATCAGCGCGAGGATTTCATTCGATTCGCCGGAGTTCGACAGCGCAATTACCACATCCTGTGGGGTGACCATACCTAAATCACCGTGCGCCGCTTCGCCGGGGTGCACAAAAAATGCCGAGGTGCCGGTACTGGCGAAGGTTGCCGCCATTTTGCGGCCGATGTGGCCGGATTTGCCCATCCCCATCACCACGACTTTCCCGCCGCAGCGGAAAATCGTTTCGCAGGCATGGGTAAAGTCTTCATTTATGTATTGATCGAGCTGGGCCAGACCTTCACGTTCAATTTCCAGCACCTGACGGCCTGCCTGTTGAAAGTCAAAATCCGTGGGCAAATCTATTTGCGACATGATGTTATCCCGAATCATTCAACGAAGAGCGGTGCTGTCCAAAACAGCATCGCCAACCAAACCACAAAGCCGCCGACCAGCAGCGCGCCAACCAGTCGTCCCGGCTGCTGCTGACGGCGCCAGCACAGCACTGCGAAGATCAGGCTGACCAGCAGCATCACGCCATAATCGCGAGTGAAGGCTTCGGTCGCAAAGCTCCCCGGCGCGATCAGCGCCGGTAAACCCAGCACCAGTGCGATATTAAGGATATTGGCGCCGATGATATTGCCGATGGCAATATCATCTTCCCCTTTCCGCGCCCCGGCGATGGCGGTGGCCAGCTCCGGCAGGCTGGTGCCTATCGCCACCACCGTCAGGCCGACGGTCAGTTCGCTGATGGCGAAATAGTTTGCCAGCACTGTACTGTTATCCACCACCATGCGGGTCGCCATCGGCATGACGATCATCGCTACCCCTAACCAGAGCAGGGCGACCGGCAGCGACCCTTCGCGTGGCAGCTCCGCCAGCTGTTCGCGGGTCAGGCTATCGCTTCCCTGGCGCTCCGCCAGGCGAGCGATTTTGATGGTGAACAGCAGCCACAGAAGCGCTAACGCCAGTAAAAATAGCCCGTCGAGACGGGTCAGTTGTCCATCGTAGAGCACCAGTCCCGCCAGCACGCTGACCAGCAACATTAGCGGTAATTCGCGGCGCAGAATATCAGAATGCACGGTAAATGGCCTGAGTAAGGCGGCGAGACCGAGGATCAATAAGATATTGGTGATATTAGATCCGAGCGCGGTGCCGACCGCCAGATCGGTCTGCCCGTGCAGCGAGGCCGTGGTGGCGACCATGATCTCAGGCAGGCTGGTGCCGATACTGACCACTGTCATGCCGATGATCAGGGGCGGGATCCCCAACATACGACACAGGATGGAGGCGGCATAGACCAGACGATCGGCGCTGTAGACAACCAGCAATAAACCAATAATTAACAGAGCCGTCGCTAAGAGCATCTAAAGTCCTTTCTTCAGGTATAATCGTCGCCTCGCTGGGTTATCCCTACGCAGCGTAACGAATTCTTAATTTTGACTTTATGTGTGCCAAAAGTAAAACAAATGCCAGCTTTCGCTAACCTGTGCAGGTAAGATTCTGTAAAAATGTTGTGATTGTGGCGCAAGAAAGGGCCATGCTTGCCCGTCAGGTGTTTAGTAAGGATGATTTTATGAGCCAAACTCAGGCGAATTTAGTTGAAGTGCGCGGTATCCGCTTTTCACGCGGCGATCGTGTGATCTTCGACGACATCTCGCTGTCGGTGCCGCGCGGTAAAATTACTGCGATCATGGGACCTTCGGGGATCGGCAAGACTACCCTGTTACGCCTGATCGGCGGCCAGATCCCGCCGGACAGGGGAGAGATCCTGTTTGATGGCGAGAACGTGCCGCAGATGACGCGTTCGCGTCTTTATACGGTGCGTAAGCGGATGAGCATGCTGTTCCAGTCCGGCGCGCTGTTCACCGATCTCAATGTCTTTGACAACGTTGCCTATCCGCTGCGCGAACATACGCATTTGCCGCCTGCGCTGCTGCATACGACGGTGATGATGAAGCTGGAAGCGGTGGGGCTACGCGGTGCGGCGAAGTTAATGCCTTCTGAGCTTTCCGGTGGGATGGCGCGCCGCGCCGCCCTGGCGAGAGCCATTGCCCTGGAGCCGGATCTGATTATGTTCGACGAACCGTTCGTCGGGCAGGATCCCATCACTATGGGCGTGCTGGTGAAGCTGATTTCTGAACTCAACAGCACGCTGGGTGTCACTTGCATCGTGGTTTCGCACGATGTGCCCGAGGTGCTTAGTATTGCGGACTACGCGTATATCGTGGCGGATAAAAAGATTGTCGCCCACGGTAGCGCCCAGTCGCTACGGGAGAATACCGATCCTCGGGTTCGTCAGTTCATTGATGGTATTGCCGACGGTCCGGTGCCGTTCCGTTATCCTGCTGGCGACTATCACCATGATTTATTAGGCATAGGGAGTTGAGCGACTCATGCTGTTTAATGCGCTGGCCGCGCTAGGTCATCGCGGTATTAAAACCACCGCGACGTTTGGACGCGCCGGATTAATGCTTTTCAACGCCGTTGTCGGCAAACCAGAGTTTCGCAAGCACGCGCCGCTGCTGGTTCGTCAACTCTATAACGTCGGCGTCCTGTCGATGCTGATTATCATTGTATCGGGCTTGTTTATCGGTATGGTGCTCGGGCTGCAGGGGTATCTGGTGTTAACCACCTACAGCGCAGAGACCAGTCTTGGCATGCTGGTGGCGCTGTCGCTGCTGCGTGAGCTGGGGCCGGTGGTCGCCGCGCTGCTGTTTGCCGGCCGCGCCGGGTCGGCGCTGACCGCCGAGATTGGCCTGATGCGGGCCACGGAACAGCTCTCCAGTATGGAGATGATGGCGGTGGATCCGCTGCGTCGCGTCATTTCCCCACGCTTCTGGGCCGGTGTCATTTCGCTGCCGCTGCTGACGATTATCTTCGTCGCGGTAGGGATCTGGGGCGGTGCGCTGGTGGGTGTGAGCTGGAAAGGCATTGACGGTGGTTTTTTCTGGACCGCGATGCAAAATGCCGTCGACTGGCGAATGGATCTGGTGAACTGCCTGATTAAGAGTCTGGTGTTCGCTATTACGGTAACCTGGATTGCGTTATTTAATGGTTATGACGCTATCCCCACTTCCGCCGGGATTAGCCGGGCGACAACGCGTACCGTGGTGCATGCGTCGCTGGCGGTTCTGGGGCTGGATTTTGTGCTGACTGCGCTGATGTTTGGGAATTGAGTTCATGCAAACGAAAAAAACTGAAATCTGGGTAGGGGTGTTCTTACTGGTGGCGCTGCTGGCGGCGCTGTTTGTCTGCCTGAAGGCGGCGAACGTCACCTCGCTACGCACCGAGCCGACTTATCGCCTTTATGCGACTTTCGATAACATCGGCGGCCTGAAGGCGCGCTCGCCGGTGCGCATCGGCGGCGTGGTAGTGGGGCGGGTAGCGGACATTACGCTCGATCCGAAAACCTATCTGCCACGCGTGGAGCTCGATATCGATGAGCGCTACAACCATATCCCGGATACCAGTTCGTTGGCGATCCGCACCTCTGGCCTGCTGGGCGAGCAGTACCTGGCGCTGAACGTCGGTTTTGAAGACCCGGACCTCGGGACGACTATCCTTAAAGACGGCGGCACTATCCAGGACACCAAGTCCGCCATGGTGCTGGAAGATCTGATTGGTCAGTTCCTTTATAACAGTAAGGGCGGCGACAATCAGAATTCTGGCAATGATAAGGCCGAGGCAGAAGGTCATACTGACGCGACGCCGGCAGCCGGCACGACGCATTAATTTCAGGAGAAATACGATATGTTTAAACGCTTACTCATGGTCGCCATGCTGGTGATTGCCCCGCTGACCGCCGTCCAGGCTGCAGATCAGTCCAATCCGTATAAGCTGATGAATGAAGCGGCGCAGAAAACCTTCGATCGCCTGAAGAATGAACAGCCGAAGATTAAAGCTAATCCTAACTATCTGCGCGACATCGTCGACCAGGAGTTATTGCCGTATGTACAGGTGAAATATGCCGGCGCGCTGGTGCTGGGCCGCTATTACAAAGAAGCGACCCCTGCGCAGCGTGAGGCCTATTTTGCCGCCTTCCGTGAATACCTGAAGCAGGCCTACGGTCAGGCGCTGGCGATGTACCATGGGCAGACTTACCAGATTGCTCCGGAGCAGCCGCTGGGCAGCGCAACCATCGTTCCGATCCGCGTCACTATCATCGACCCGAACGGTCGTCCGCCGGTACGTCTTGACTTCCAGTGGCGTAAAAATACCCAGACCGGCAACTGGCAGGCCTACGATATGATCGCGGAAGGGGTGAGCATGATCACCACCAAACAGAATGAGTGGAGCGATCTGCTGCGCACCAAGGGCGTTGATGGCCTGACCGCGCAGCTGAAAGCGATCTCTGCGCAGCCGATCACCCTGGAACAGAAAAAATAATGAGCGGGCAGCTGAGCTGGACTCGCGAGGGCGAGACGCTGGCGCTGCACGGGGAGCTGGATCAGGATCTGCTGGTCCCGCTCTGGGAGGCGCGCGCCCAGGCGACGGCGGGAACGGCGATCATCGATCTCAGTCAGACCACGCGCGTGGACACCGCGGGCCTGGCGCTGTTAGTGCATTTTATGGCGCTGATTCGCCGTCAGGGCCGGGAAGCGCAGCTGGTCGGCAAGAGCGAAAACCTGCAAACGCTGATCGGTCTTTACAACCTGCCTGCCGATCTGATCTGATAATCTTTTCAGTGCCTTAGCACTGAAGCTATTCCGAAAGCCCTGGCAATCTTTTCGCCGGGGCTTTTTGCTTGTTTAAGACCGCGCCACTTTCCTCTAAGATGTTGGGCTGTTTTCACTATCAGATAAATTTGAGCCCATGGAAAATCATGAAATTCAGACCGTGCTGATGAACGCACTCCCCCTCCAGGAAGTCCACGTCTCTGGCGATGGCAGCCACTTTCAGGTTATTGCTGTGGGTGAGATGTTCGATGGCATGAGTCGGGTGAAAAAGCAGCAGAGCGTCTACGCGCCGCTGATGGAATATATTGCCGACAACCGCATCCATGCGCTGTTGATCAAGGCCTTTACTCCGCAGGAGTGGGCGCGAGACCGCAAACTCAATGGCTTCTAAGCTGTGGGGGATCCCCTGCAGCGTATGTGAATTTTTAATAGAGAACAGAATCAATGGATAAATTCCGTGTTCAGGGGCCGACTCGCCTTCAGGGTGAAGTCACCATCTCCGGGGCAAAAAACGCCGCCCTGCCAATCCTCTTTTCCGCGCTGCTTGCCGAAGAGCCGGTAGAGATCCAAAACGTACCTAAGCTGAAAGACATCGATACCACCATGAAGCTGCTGAGCCAGCTGGGCGCGAAGGTCGAGCGCAATGGTTCGGTATGGATTGACGCCGGCCCGGTCGATGTATTCTGTGCTCCGTACGATCTGGTGAAAACCATGCGCGCCTCTATCTGGGCGCTGGGCCCGTTGGTGGCACGTTTCGGTCAGGGGCAAGTTTCTCTGCCTGGCGGCTGCGCTATCGGCGCGCGTCCGGTCGATCTGCATATTAGCGGTCTGGAGCAGCTGGGCGCCGAGATCAAACTGGAAGAAGGTTATGTCAAAGCCTCGGTCAGCGGTCGCCTGAAAGGCGCGCATATTGTGATGGATAAGGTGAGCGTCGGCGCCACCGTAACCATCATGAGCGCAGCGACGCTTGCGGAGGGAACGACGATTATTGAAAACGCCGCTCGCGAGCCGGAGATTGTCGATACCGCCAACTTCCTGAACGCGCTGGGCGCAAAAATCACAGGCCAGGGTAGCGATCGCATTACCATCGAAGGCGTGCAGCGCCTGGGCGGCGGCGTCTACCGTGTGCTGCCTGACCGTATTGAAACCGGGACTTTCCTGGTGGCCGCGGCGATTTCCGGCGGCAAGATCCTCTGCCGTAACGCGCAGCCGGATACCCTGGATGCCGTACTGGCGAAGCTGCGCGACGCCGGGGCTGACATCGAAACGGGCGAAGACTGGATCAGCCTCGATATGCACGGCAACCGTCCGAAAGCGGTCAACGTGCGTACCGCGCCGCACCCGGGCTTCCCGACCGATATGCAGGCCCAGTTCACGCTGCTTAACCTGGTAGCGGAAGGGACCGGCGTGATCACCGAAACGATCTTTGAAAACCGCTTCATGCACATTCCGGAGCTGATCCGTATGGGCGCGCACGCGGAGATCGAGAGCAATACCGCTATCTGTCACGGCGTGAAGCAGCTTTCTGGCGCGCAGGTGATGGCGACCGATTTGCGCGCGTCGGCGAGCCTGGTGCTGGCCGGCTGTATCGCTGAAGGGACCACCATCGTCGATCGCATCTATCATATCGATCGCGGCTATGAGCGTATCGAAGATAAACTGCAGGCCTTGGGCGCCAATATTCAACGCGTGAAGGGCGAGTAACCGCGTCCTGACAGCGCCCCGGGACGTTGTTCCGGGGCGCTGTCGAGCAATCACATCACTTGTCGATCTTCTTCTGACGCATCATCTGCGTTCTGTCGATAAACTCATGAGTCACCGGGTCGTGGTAGCGTGACGGCCAGATGACCCACGGCTGCGTTTCCAGCGCTGTGGCGATAATCAATTCGCCTTTCGGCCAGGGGCGGGTCAGGGCGTTCGCCAGCGTTGAAGAACTTAGTCCGTGCCGTCGCGACTCTGCCGCCAGCGATGTTCCCCGTTTACGTAATCCCGCAACAATATCTGCGGGATGCCAGTCGATGAACTTATCCATAAATTCTCCTGGTGTTAAAGGTCCAGATCGTCCCACATGGGCGATAGAGACACTATACCCGCGTACTATGTAGGGTTCTAACAAGTTCTGTTAAAGCGCCGGAATATTCAGAATCTATCAAGATATTCGGAAGTTTAGGGAGAGAAATGGCATTTTACTGGAACTTTCCCGCGCGTCGCGCGGGAAAGGAGGGGGGGATTAATGATCGCGCTGGACTGCAATATGCGCCAGCCCAATCAAGGCTTCGCGCCAGGGCGTGTCCGGGAGGATCTGCAGCGCGGCAATGGCTTTGTCAGCTTCTTCTTCGGCACGCTTCTGCGTCCATTCCAGCGAACCGCAGGTCGCCATCGTTTCCAGCACAGCATCCAGTAGATGGCGGCCGTTGCCTTGCTCGATCGCACCGCGGATCATCGCTGATTGATCGGGTGTGCCATGGTGCATGGCGTGCAGCAGCGGTAGCGTGGGTTTACCTTCGTTCAGGTCGTCACCGACGTTTTTACCGAGCCGCTCGCCGTCAGAGCTATAATCGAGTAAATCGTCGATTAGCTGGAAAGCGGTGCCGAGATAGCGGCCATAATCCTGCAACGCGCGCTCTTCTTCCGCAGTGCAGTCGGCCAGCAGTCCCGCACACTGCGAGGCAGCTTCAAACAGGCGCGCCGTCTTGCTGTAGATAACGCGCATGTAGTTCTCTTCGGTGATATCCGGGTCATTGACGTTCATCAGCTGCAGCACTTCGCCTTCGGCAATGACGTTCACCGCTTCCGACATGACCTCAAGGATCTTCAGTGAGCCCAGCTGGGTCATCATCTGAAAGGCGCGGGTATAGATAAAATCGCCGACCAGCACGCTGGCGGCATTGCCAAACGCCGCATTGGCCGTGGCTTTGCCGCGACGCATATCAGACTCATCGACGACGTCGTCATGCAGCAGGGTGGCGGTATGAATAAATTCAATCAGCGCGGCAATGGTGACATGCGCGCTCCCCTGATAGCCCACCGCGCGTGCGGCGAGCACAGCAATCATCGGGCGAATGCGTTTGCCGCCGCCGCTGACGATGTAATAGCCTAACTGATTGATAAGCTGAACATCGGAGTTGAGTTGCTCAAGAATCGTCGCATTGACACCCGCCATATCTTGCGCGGTTAACTCATTGATTTTTTCTAAATTCATCGCAAAAGCCGGGCCAAATGTCCTGTTACCATGAATCCAGGTGGGATCACAGAAGGATTAAGACAGAATTAAAAGAAGATATGATTGTACTGAAAAATTGCCGTAGATAAACGTTGTCGTGAAAGTTGTGTTTTTTTTCTGCATTGATCGCTAATCGCTCTTGTCAAAGGCTCGCGTTTTGCGTAATATTCGCGCCCTATTGTGAATATTTATAGCGCACTCTGAATCACATAAAGAGGTGCGCGGAAGCGGAGTTTTATATGTACGCGGTTTTCCAAAGTGGTGGTAAACAACACCGAGTAAGCGAAGGTCAGACCGTTCGCCTGGAAAAGCTGGACATCGCAACTGGCGAAGCTGTTGAATTCGCTGAAGTGCTGATGATCGCAAACGGTGAAGAAATCAAGATCGGCGTTCCTTTCGTTGAGGGCGGCGTAATCAAAGCTGAAGTTGTTGCTCACGGTCGTGGCGAGAAAGTTAAAATCGTTAAGTTTCGTCGTCGTAAACACTATCGTAAGCAGCAGGGCCATCGTCAGTGGTTCACTGATGTGAAAATCACTGGCATCAGCGCCTAAGACCTGAGGAGTAGATTTAAATGGCACATAAAAAGGCTGGCGGCTCGACTCGTAACGGTCGCGATTCAGAAGCTAAACGTCTGGGCGTAAAACGTTTCGGCGGTGAAGCAGTTCTGGCAGGTAGCATCATCGTTCGTCAACGTGGTACTAAATTCCACGCTGGTACCAACGTTGGTTGCGGCCGTGACCACACTCTGTTCGCTTTGACTGACGGTAAAGTCAAGTTCGAAGTTAAAGGCCCGAAAAACCGTAAATTCATCAGCATCGTTGCTGAATAAGTTTTTCGCGTCCCGGTAACGGATGAAAGCCCCGCAACACGTTGCGGGGCTTTTTACATTCGTCTACCGGAAAATTTTTGCAGGGAAACAGGCATGAAGCAGCAGGCTGGGATTGGCATTATTCTGGCGCTTACCACCGCGATGTGTTGGGGAGCGTTGCCGATTGCAATGAAACAGGTTCTCGAGGTGATGGCGCCGCCTACGGTGGTCTTTTATCGCTTCCTGATGGCCAGCATTGGGCTTGGCGCGATCCTCGCGATCAAAGGCAAACTGCCGCCGATGCGAATTTTTCGCAAGCCGCGCTGGCTGGTGTTATTAGCGATTGCCACCGGCGGTCTGTTCGGTAACTTCATCCTGTTTAGTTCTTCCCTGCAATACCTCAGCCCCACGGCTTCTCAGGTCATCGGCCAGCTATCGCCGGTGGGGATGATGGTGGCTAGCGTCGTAATTCTGAAAGAGCGCATGCGCGGCACCCAGGTGGTGGGCGCGTTGATGCTGCTCAGCGGGCTGGTGATGTTCTTCAATACCAGTCTGATTGAAATCTTTACCCGCCTGACGGACTACACGTGGGGGGTAATTTTCGGCGTTGCTGCCGCTACGGTGTGGGTAAGCTACGGCGTCGCGCAAAAGGTGTTATTGCGCCGTCTGGCATCACAGCAGATACTATTTTTGCTGTACACTTTGTGTACGATTGCATTACTGCCGCTTGCTGAGCCCGGAGTGATTTCCCGGTTAAGCAGTTGGCAACTGGCATGCCTGATTTTTTGCGGGCTGAATACCCTGGTCGGCTACGGGGCGCTGGCGGAAGCCATGGCGCGCTGGCAGGCGGCGCAGGTCAGCGCGTTAATCACCTTGACGCCACTGTTTACGCTACTGTTTTCTGATTTATTATCAATGGCCTGGCCCGATGTTTTCGCCAGACCGATGTTAAACCTGATTGGTTATCTCGGTGCGTTTGTCGTGGTTGCGGGCGCGATGTATTCCGCCATCGGTCATCGTCTTTGGGGACGTTGGCGTAAGCGAGAGGCGGTAGTACCGCTGCCCCGCTCAGGCGAATGATTTACGGAGAGTAAAATGAAGTTTGTAGATGAAGCAACGATCCTGGTCGTAGCAGGTGACGGCGGCAATGGTTGCGTAAGCTTCCGCCGCGAAAAGTATATTCCGAAAGGCGGTCCGGACGGCGGCGATGGCGGCGATGGCGGCGATGTCTGGCTGGAAGCGGACGAGAACCTGAACACCCTGATCGACTACCGTTTTGAAAAATCGTTCCGCGCCGAACGTGGGCAGAATGGTCAAAGCCGCGACTGTACCGGTAAGCGCGGTAAAGACGTGACGGTAAAAGTGCCGGTCGGCACCCGGGTTATCGATCAGGGCACCGGCGAGACCATGGGCGATATGACCAAACACGGTCAGCGTCTGATGGTGGCGAAAGGCGGCTGGCACGGTTTGGGCAACACCCGTTTCAAATCATCCGTTAACCGTACGCCGCGTCAGAAAACCATGGGTACCCCGGGTGATAAACGCGACCTGCAGCTGGAGCTGATGCTGTTGGCCGATGTCGGGATGCTGGGCATGCCGAACGCCGGCAAATCCACCTTCATCCGTGCGGTCTCCGCCGCCAAGCCGAAAGTGGCTGACTATCCGTTTACCACCCTGGTGCCAAGCCTGGGCGTGGTGCGTATGGACAATGAAAAGAGCTTCGTAGTTGCCGATATCCCGGGGCTGATTGAAGGCGCAGCGGAAGGGGCAGGCCTCGGTATCCGCTTCCTCAAGCACCTCGAGCGCTGCCGCGTACTGCTGCACCTCATCGATATCGATCCGATCGACGGCTCCGATCCGGTTGAGAATGCGCGCATTATCATCGGCGAGCTGGAGAAATACAGCGAGAAGCTAGCCTCCAAACCACGCTGGTTAGTTTTCAACAAGATTGACCTGATGGACAAGGCCGAAGCCGAAGCCAAAGCCAAAGCGATTGCTGAAGCGCTGGGTTGGGAAGAGAAATTCTACCTGATCTCCGCGGCCAGCCAGCAGGGCGTGAAAGAGCTGTGCTGGGACGTGATGACCTTCATCATCGAAAACCCGATCGTGCAGGCGGAAGAAGAGCAGAAGCCGGAGAAAGTCGAGTTTATGTGGGACGACTATCACCGTCAGCAGCTTGAAGAGGCCGAAGCCGAAGCAGAAGATGACGAAGACTGGGATGACGACTGGGATGAGGACGACGAAGAAGGCGTCGAATTCATCTACAAACGCTAATCCTGACTTCTCTGGATCAAAAAGGGCCGCATCTGATGCGGCCCTTTTGTTTTAATTGTTCTGGTACAAATCTTTATACAAGCGGCTTTCAAAGCGGACCAGTGGGATGCGGCGATTGCGCTGATCAGCTGGCTCCACGGCGTATCCGGAGAGATATTGCACGAAGGCCACCTTTTGTCCGCTGGCGGTAGTGATGAAGCCTGCGAGGTTGTAAACCCCCTGGAGCGACCCGGTTTTCGCCGAGACTTTACCATCGACGCCCGCCTGATGAAGACCGGCGCGATACTGCAGCGATCCGTCATGGCCCGCCAGCGGCAGCATGGAGATGAAGTTGAGCTCGGTATCGTGCTGGGCGATATACTGCAGCACCTGCATCATGGTCGCCGGGGCGATCAGGTTGTGGCGCGACAGGCCAGAGCCGTCGGCGATGATAGTGTTGCCGAGATCGACCCCAGCCTGTTGACGCAGGATCTGCCGTACGGCATCGGAGCCCGCCCGCCAGGTGCCAGGTACGCCGAACCGGGCGTGGCCGATGGTGCGAAAGACGGTGTCGGCAATCATGTTGTCTGACTTCTTCAGCATGATCCGCAGCAGATCGTGCAGCGGAGCCGACTGGCTGGTTGCCAGCACGGTGCCGGGCTCATTGGCCAGCGTCTGGCGCAGCAGCGTGCCGCTGTAGGTGATCCCCGCCTGGGCCAGCTCGGCTTTGAGGATCGCTCCGGCGTAGCTGGCGCCATCCTGAATGGCGAAGGCCAGAGGCAGCGGCTCGCTACGCTGCGGCAGGCAGCCGGTGAGAGTATAGCGATTGAGATCGCCCGGCACCACGTCGAGCTCGCAATACTGCGCTTCCGATGAGCCACGCGCTAGCGTTCGCACCTGGCTGAACATGGTGACCGGATAATAGGATGCAACGCGAATGAAGGCGACATCGCCCGGTTTCTGCGCGCTATACAGCGAGACAGAGAAGCAGTTACGGTCGACAATCGCCGCCGCCGGCGGGGCGCTGAAGCACTGCGTAAGGTCGTTCCACGGCCAGCCGGGCGCTTTGTCATGGCTGGCGAAGACCGAGGTATCGATGAGCACATTGCCTTCGATACGCTGCACGCCGGCTTTTTTCAGCGTCGCCACCATATTGCGAATATCCTGCCGTTTAAGCGTCGGATCGCCGCCGAAGCGTGCAATCAGGTCGCCTTTCAGCACGCCGCCGTCAAGGGAACCTTTGGTTTCCAGCGTGGTGGTAAAGCGAAAATCGGGCCCCAGTTGCAGCAGAGCCGCCAGCGCGGTGATGACCTTTTGCGTACTGGCCGGGAGCGCCATTTGCTGGCTGTGATAGTCGATTTCCGGCGTCGATGCGCCGACCTTTTGCGCCATAAAGGCAAGGTTCGCACCGGCGGGAAGCTGGTTGATGTACTCGTCAATATTCGCCGCCTGAGCGCTAAGCGCTATACCGGCGGTCAATCCGATGATAAATCTGGGAAATCGCATAATCTCGCGCTAACAACCTGAAGCCAGGCCGTCATACTACGGTGCAACGCCCAGTAAAGTAAACGATGACCCATAATGAACTTCGGGGTAAAATACCCATCAAATGAAAAATTGCTGCTGACCTGGGGAGTGTTTCCCGGGTCGGTTTCTTTTTGCTCGTGTCCTGCCCGTGGGCAGGACAGGTGGCGGAGCGGAGCTATCCGTTCCCTGAAGGAATGATAAAGAGGTATAACTAATGCAAGCGATTCCGATGACCTTACGTGGCGCTGAAAAACTGCGCGAAGAACTGGATTATCTGAAGTCTGTGCGTCGTCCTGAAATCATTGCCGCTATTGCTGAGGCCCGTGAACACGGCGATCTGAAAGAGAATGCCGAGTATCACGCCGCGCGTGAGCAGCAGGGTTTCTGCGAGGGGCGTATCAAGGATATCGAAGCGAAGCTGTCTAACGCGCAGGTTATCGATATCACCAAAATGCCGAACAACGGCCGGGTGATTTTTGGTTCTACCGTCAGCGTGCTGAACCTCGATACCGACGAGGAACAGACCTACCGCATCGTGGGCGATGACGAAGCTGATTTTAAGCAGAATCTGATCTCCGTGAACTCGCCGATCGCCCGCGGTCTGATCGGCAAAGAGCAGGATGACGTCGTGACTATCCGTACCCCGGGTGGGGAAGTGGAATACGAAATTACCAAGGTTGAATACCTGTAAGGCGTATTTCCCGCTACGATGTTTATAGATTGTAAAGAAAGGAAAAAGGCCGCATAGCGGCCTTTTATCAACGTCAGGAGCATGGCATTTTGCTCGCCTGGCCGCAGAAATCCCTCGTTTTACACAAAGTTGTGTCGAGATTCAGGATATTCTTAGCGTGGCAGCGAGATTTTACGCTCTGGCGTTGGGCGGTACAGAACCAGCGTTTTACCGATGACCTGTACGTTACAGGCGCCGGTTTCGCGTACGATGGCTTCCACGATCAAGGCTTTTGTTTCGCGATCTTCTGAGGCGATCTTCACCTTGATGAGTTCATGGTGCCCTAACGCTTGTTCGATCTCGGCCAGTACCCCTTCGGTCAAACCATTGTTGCCAAGCATAACTACCGGCTTGAGCGGATGTGCCAGACCTTTCAGGTGCTGTTTTTGTTTAGTACTCAGATTCATCGTATTTTTTTGCTTACGTTGGGATTGAAAACGGGTCATTCTACCGCCATCTCCCATATATCGCCAAACTACCGCGTCGATTTTTACGCAGTAAAGTACGATGAACCCGAACGGGAATGTTAAATGACAGGTAAAAAGCGTTCTGCCAGCTCAAGCCGCTGGCTTCAGGAACACTTTAGCGATAAATATGTTCAACAGGCACAGAAAAAGGGGTTACGTTCCCGTGCCTGGTTTAAACTTGATGAAATACAGCAAAGTGACAAAATTTTTAAGCCGGGGATGACGGTAGTCGACCTCGGTGCTGCTCCCGGTGGCTGGTCGCAGTATGCGGTCACGCAGATCGGCAACAGCGGCCGCATCATCGCTTGCGATCTTTTACCAATGGATCCAATCGTTGGTGTGGACTTCCTTCAGGGCGATTTTCGTGATGAATTAGTCCTGAAAGCGTTACTTGAGCGAGTGGGCGACAGTAAAGTCCAAGTTGTCATGTCCGATATGGCGCCGAATATGTGCGGAACACCGGCGGTGGATATTCCCCGGGCTATGTATCTGGTAGAACTGGCGCTTGAAATGTCTCGTGATGTATTAGCGCCAGGTGGTAGTTTTGTAGTGAAGGTGTTCCAGGGCGAAGGCTTCGATGAGTATCTTCGAGAAATTCGCTCCCTGTTTACGAAGGTCAAAGTTCGTAAGCCGGACTCTTCCCGCGCTCGTTCGCGTGAAGTGTATATTGTAGCGACCGGGCGTAAACCATAACCGGCAGATTTCAAACGAAAGTTTGAAAGAAACTGGATATAGAGTATCCTGACGCTGTTTTTAACACAGTTGTAATAAGAGGTTAATCCCTTGAGTGACATGGCGAAAAACCTAATACTCTGGCTGGTCATTGCCGTTGTGCTGATGTCAGTATTCCAGAGCTTTGGGCCCAGCGAGTCGAATGGCCGCAAGGTGGATTATTCTACCTTCCTGCAAGAGGTCAATCAGGACCAGGTTCGCGAAGCGCGTATCAACGGACGTGAGATCAACGTTACCAAGAAAGATAGTAACCGTTACACGACTTACATTCCGGTTAACGATCCGAAGCTGCTCGATAACCTGTTGACTAAAAACGTCAAAGTTGTTGGCGAACCACCAGAAGAGCCGAGCCTGCTGGCTTCCATCTTCATCTCCTGGTTCCCAATGCTGCTGCTGATCGGCGTCTGGATCTTCTTTATGCGGCAAATGCAGGGCGGCGGCGGGAAGGGCGCGATGTCCTTCGGCAAAAGCAAAGCCCGTATGTTGACGGAAGACCAGATCAAAACCACTTTTGCAGACGTTGCCGGGTGTGACGAAGCGAAAGAGGAAGTCGGCGAGCTGGTAGAATACCTGCGTGAGCCGAGCCGCTTCCAGAAACTGGGCGGTAAAATCCCGAAAGGCGTCCTGATGGTCGGCCCTCCGGGTACCGGTAAAACGCTGCTGGCGAAAGCGATCGCTGGTGAAGCGAAGGTACCGTTCTTTACCATTTCCGGTTCTGACTTCGTCGAAATGTTCGTCGGTGTGGGCGCTTCTCGTGTGCGTGACATGTTCGAACAGGCTAAGAAAGCCGCGCCTTGCATCATCTTCATCGATGAAATCGACGCCGTCGGCCGCCAGCGTGGCGCAGGCCTGGGCGGTGGTCACGATGAACGTGAGCAGACCCTGAACCAGATGCTGGTTGAGATGGACGGCTTCGAAGGTAACGAAGGTATCATCGTTATCGCGGCGACTAACCGTCCGGACGTTCTTGACCCCGCGCTGTTGCGTCCGGGCCGTTTTGACCGCCAGGTGGTGGTTGGCCTGCCGGATGTTCGCGGTCGTGAGCAGATCCTTAAAGTGCATATGCGTCGCGTTCCGCTGGCGCCGGATATCGATGCGGCAATCATTGCGCGCGGTACCCCGGGCTTCTCCGGTGCGGATCTGGCCAACCTGGTCAACGAAGCGGCGCTGTTTGCTGCCCGCGGCAACAAACGCGTTGTGTCGATGGTTGAGTTCGAGAAAGCGAAAGACAAAATCATGATGGGTGCGGAACGTCGCTCCATGGTGATGACGGAAGCGCAGAAAGAGTCTACTGCTTATCATGAAGCGGGCCACGCGATTATTGGTCGCCTGGTGCCGGAGCACGATCCGGTGCACAAAGTGACGATTATCCCGCGCGGTCGTGCGCTGGGTGTGACCTTCTTCCTGCCGGAAGGCGATGCAATCAGCGCCAGCCGTCAGAAACTGGAAAGCCAGATCTCCACCCTGTACGGCGGTCGTCTGGCGGAAGAGATTATCTACGGTCCGGAACATGTTTCTACCGGTGCGTCCAACGATATTAAAGTGGCGACGAACCTGGCGCGTAACATGGTGACCCAGTGGGGCTTCTCCGACAAACTCGGTCCGCTGCTGTATGCGGAAGAAGAGGGTGAAGTCTTCCTCGGCCGTAGCGTCGCGAAAGCGAAGCATATGTCCGATGAAACCGCGCGTATCATCGACCAGGAAGTGAAATCGCTGATTGAGCGTAACTACGGTCGTGCTCGCCAGCTGCTGAACGACAACATGGACATTCTGCACGCGATGAAAGATGCGCTCATGAAGTATGAGACCATCGATGCGCCGCAGATTGACGACCTGATGGCTCGTCGCGAAGTTCGTCCGCCAGCGGGTTGGGAAGAACCTGGTTCTTCTAACAACTCTGACAACAATGGCACGCCTCGTGCGCCGCGTCCGGTTGATGAACCGCGTACGCCGAACCCGGGCAACACCATGTCAGAGCAGCTGGGCGACAAGTAAGCTACCGCTGTTGATGCTTGTTTAACCTTAAAACCCCGGGCGTCCGCTCCGGGGTTTTTCTTTTTTAACCTCTTCAGTCTCAGGGATTTTGTGATGAAACTTGTAGCCCAGGGCTCAACCCTCGATCTCTCTCACCCCCACGTGATGGGTATTCTAAATGTGACGCCTGACTCCTTCTCCGATGGCGGCGCCCATAATTCGCTGATTGAGGCGGTGAAGCATGCCAATCTGATGATCAACGCCGGCGCGACCATCATTGATATCGGCGGTGAATCGACGCGGCCAGGGGCGGCTGAGGTTAGTGTGGAAGAGGAGCTTGCGCGGGTGATACCGGTGGTTGAAGCCATTGCCCAGCGCTTTGAGGTATGGATCTCAGTGGATACCTCCAAGGCGGAGGTTATTCGCCAATCGGCCAGGGCCGGGGCGCATATCATCAACGATATTCGTTCGCTGACCGAGCCCGGCGCGCTGCAGGCCGCCGCGGAAACTGGACTGCCGGTGTGTCTGATGCATATGCAGGGACAACCAAAAACCATGCAGGAGGCGCCGAAGTATGAGGACGTCTTCGCCGATGTTGAGCGTTTTTTTAATGAGCACATTGTGCGCTGCGAACAGGCGGGGATCGCAAAAGAAAAATTGCTGCTCGACCCGGGATTCGGTTTCGGTAAAAATCTCTCCCACAATTACCAACTGTTGGCCAGGCTTGGGGAGTTTCATCACTTTGGTCTGCCGCTGCTGGTCGGTATGTCACGTAAGTCGATGGTAGGTCAGTTGCTGAACGTCGGGCCGTCGGAGCGGCTGAACGGCAGCCTGGCGTGTGCCGTCATTGCAGCAATGCAGGGCGCGCAGATTATCCGCGTCCATGATGTCAAAGAAACGGTAGAAGCGCTGCGCGTGGTGGAAGCCACCCTCGCCGCTAAGGGAAAAAAACGTTATGAGTAACCGCAAGTATTTTGGCACCGATGGTATTCGTGGCCGCGTCGGCGATGCGCCGATCACTCCGGAGTTTGTGCTCAAGCTGGGCTGGGCGGCGGGCAAAGTGTTAGCGCGTCACGGTTCGCGTAAAATTATCATCGGCAAGGATACCCGTATTTCGGGCTATATGCTGGAATCGGCGCTGGAAGCTGGACTGGCGGCAGCGGGGCTCTCTGCGT
This sequence comes from Klebsiella sp. HMSC16A12, assembly GCF_001808265.1. NCBI lineage: Bacteria > Pseudomonadati > Pseudomonadota > Gammaproteobacteria > Enterobacterales > Enterobacteriaceae > Klebsiella > Klebsiella sp. HMSC16A12. The sequence goes on along the minus strand of NZ_KV792542.1, from coordinate 109,863 downwards.
CGTTCACCGGGCCTATGCCGACACCGGCCATCGCCTACCTGACGCGCGCCTTCCGCGCCGAGGCGGGGATTGTTATCTCTGCTTCACATAACCCTTTCTACGACAACGGCATTAAATTCTTCTCCATTGAGGGCACCAAACTGCCGGATGATGTCGAAGAGGCGATTGAAGCCGAAATGGAGAAAGAGCTCACCTGCGTGGATTCGGCTGAGCTGGGCAAAGCCAGCCGTATCGTCGATGCGGCGGGGCGCTACATTGAATTTTGTAAGGGTACCTTTCCCAACGAACTGAGCCTGGGAACGCTGAAAGTGGTGGTGGATTGCGCGCACGGCGCGACCTATCACATCGCCCCTAATGTCTTCCGCGAGCTGGGAGCCCAGGTTATCGCGATGGGCTGCGAGCCAGACGGTCTCAACATCAACGAAGAGGTCGGCGCCACTGACGTGCGGGCGCTGCAGGCGCGCGTGCTGGCGGAAAAAGCCGATCTGGGTATTGCCTACGACGGCGATGGCGATCGGGTGATTATGGTTGACCACGAAGGCAATAAAGTCGATGGCGACCAGATCCTCTATATCATAGCCCGGGAAGGATTGCGTCAGGGGCAGCTGCGCGGCGGCGCCGTCGGCACGCTGATGAGTAATATGGGGCTGGAGCTGGCGCTCAAGCAGTTAGGCATCCCGTTTGCCCGCGCGAAGGTCGGTGACCGCTATGTACTGGAGATGCTCCAGGAAAAAGGCTGGCGCATCGGTGCGGAAAACTCCGGCCATGTGATCCTGCTGGATAAAACCACCACCGGCGATGGCATTGTTGCCAGCCTGCAGGTGGTCGCGGCGATGGTCCGCAACCACATGAGCCTGCATGACCTGTGCAGCGGGATGAAAATGTTCCCTCAGCTGCTGGTGAATGTCCGCTTTACCGAGGGCAGCGGTAACCCGCTGGAGAATGAGCACGTCAAAGCGGTGACCGCGGAAGTGGAGGCGGCGTTAGGAAAACGCGGCCGTGTCCTGCTGCGTAAATCGGGTACGGAGCCGCTAATCCGCGTGATGGTGGAAGGCGAGCATGAAGATCAGGTGCACGAGTTTGCGCACCGCATCGCTGAGGCGGTAAAAAGCGTTTAGCTTTGCCGGCTAAGTGGTTAAAAAGGCGGCGCTTGCCGCCTTTTTTATGATCGAAAATTGGCTTTTTGCTGTTTTTTTCTGCAGTTGATACAATGTGTCGAAATTGCCCTTGCGAAGGTCATTCGCTTTGGTTAGTATTCACACCCGCTTCAGTGGGAAACGTTAAAACGTACCGCTTTATTGGTCGAAGCACTTGGTATGCGGCGAATCCGCAAGGAACAGGTTGATTATGTACGAAGCTCTTTTGGTTGTTTTCCTTATTGTAGCGATTGGCCTTGTAGGTCTGGTTATGCTGCAGCAAGGTAAAGGCGCTGATATGGGAGCCTCCTTCGGTGCAGGCGCTTCCGGCACACTGTTTGGGTCCAGCGGTTCTGGCAACTTTATGACCCGTATGACCGGCATCCTGGCTGCGCTGTTCTTCATCATCAGTCTGGCGCTGGGTAATATCAACAGCAACAAGACCAGTAAAGGAAGTGAGTGGGATAATCTGAGCGCGCCGAAAACGGAGCAAACTCAGCCAACTGCGCCGGCTCAGCCGACCAGCGATATCCCGCACTAAGTATTCTGTACCGAGGTGGTGGAATTGGTAGACACGCTACCTTGAGGTGGTAGTGCCCTAACGGGCTTGTGGGTTCGAGTCCCATCCTCGGTACCAATATTCCAGAAAAAAGACGCTGAAAAGCGTCTTTTTTTGTTTTTGTCCCCGCTGGACATTTATTTATAAACATCTCTTCGCTGGTTGCCTCCTTTTACTGTCGTTAAAGTCGCCTCGTCAAATTAACAGAGGTGAAGTGACACAATGAACAAGATCGGGTTGCTTATCGTCGCCGGCGTACTCGGTTTAGCTGGGTGCAGTTCAACATCGCCCTCCCAAACGGTGGAGACGATTAATGCGCTAACCGTACCGGTATCGCCCAGTGAGTCTGGGACTACAGCGAATCATGCCCAGGCGGTGAGGCGCTATTTCCAGGACAATACGGCACTGATTAGTCGCCTTAACCATTCGTTGAAAAGTCATTATCTGCAGGACGTGGAGCGCCGCGATGTGTTCGACAGACACAGCGAGGCGTATAAGGTGTATGGCGCCCTGACCCGCCTGGAGCAGATGGCGTCCATGAATGAGGTTTACCGCAAAGAGAATAATATTGCAGGCCTACAAGAGATCAACCGCGTCCTGAAAAGCGTGCCGCTGACCAGCTGAGAATGAAACAGGGACTGCCGACCGGCAATCCCTGTGAAGAGTTAAAAGCGGAAGTTAACCCCGGCGTAAGCGCCGTCGGCCAGCGTGTTATCGCGATTGCCATCTTTCCCTGCCATATCAATATAGCGATAGCCAGCTTCGATATTCAGAGACGGGAGCACGTTAAGGCGTACCCCGGCATTGGCCTCCACATAATCCTCAACGCCGCTGGACATTGAGTCCGGTGAGTAATAGCCCTCGCCGAAAAGCGTGAAATACTGACCAAGGGGGAGTTCAGCGCCACCACCGGCGGCGATGGCGTAACCTTCATCACCATCTTTTGGATTCAGATAGACCGCCTTACCGCCCAGGGTCATCAGAAAAGGGCCAAGGTTAAAGTTATAACCCATTCCCAGTCCTACACTATCTCCGTCGTTGTCGCTATGGGCCCACTGAGAACTGAACGTCATACCCGGTTCCCCGGCGCCAAAGCTGGCGGACAGATTGGTAAACTCGGCGCCAGCTTCTCCATGCAGGTTAACGGCTGCGCAGGCAGCGCTGCTGGCTTCCAAAGCGATCGTTACGGCAACCATTTTTGCAGCAATAGACTTCATTATTAAATTCCTTCAGATAAAAAAAAGCCCGATATGGGCGTTCGGGCATAATTAACGGGTTCGTGCATCTCATTGTTATGGTCGCGGCAGGCGAGGGGGCAACTCTCGCTACCGCCGCACACGTCTGGCCGATTTCCGCTGGCATATCCTGAGCCGGTGCAGACCCGGCGGTTAACGCCGTTTGTGGTCGTCTGCTGGCGAACTCAGTAATAGATTGTCTTCCGGGAAACCCAGGCGCTTAGCATAAAATTTTTGTTCTTTTAGCGGTAACGGTTATTGGTTTAAATTTAAACATCTTCCCCGCTGCAGCAAATAACAATAAATGATAGGAGGAGTGCGGGTCAGAATTTTTCAGGAAGTGAGACGATATTTTGTAAATAACCGCCGCGGGCAAAGGTAATATAACCGCCTTTCTTTAATGCTGACAATACATTGAGAATACTGCTACGCGACAGAAGGGTCCTGTCCTGAATATACTCAAGAATAGATACTCGCTGTCGGGTCTCTTCGCTTAATAGCATCATCTCCAGCAAATGGTTACGGATGACCGAATAGGTACGCTGCTGCAGGACCAGATCGTCACGATACACCATATACGAGGTATGATAAGCCAACAGGCTGGTCACCTCTTCCCACAGGTTATGCTGACGAAAAAGCGCCGAAGCCAGGTCATAGTCGATCCGTAGCAGTTCGCATGATACCTCGGCTCGCAGGCTGTGGCTGCGGCTGGGCTGCAGCATTTCCGCCACGCCGAAAAGATGCGGCTCATAGACGGTCACCATCAGTAGCCTGTCGGAATTACGAATAATCGACAGCTCGCCTTTTTTAAAAATAAAGAGCTGGGTTTTGCCTTTATATTCCCATGTCAGTCTTTTTCTGGCGATCGCGTTAACGGGTGTCGCGTGTGGCTCAAGTACATCGATCAGTCGGTCAATGGTCTTTTGCGGCCTGATCGGCGGTTTAATATTCATGATGTGTATCACCAGATATGAATTAATCAATTGAGGCTATTATAGTCAACAGTTTTGCTGGTCTGGCGATAAGGAAAAAATGCGTCATGGCATTTTTTTTAAGTTGGTGGGTCATTCAAAATAAAAAGCCGGCGGTGATCCGCCGGCGGAAAGCAACATTGTCAGGCGATTATTTGCCTTTGTTTTCCAGATTTTCAACCTGCGGTAAACCGGTTGCCGAGGAGGCGCTCAGCAGGCCAGACTGGGCATAGCCGAACAGCTTCTCGCGGGTATCGGTGATGTCCAGATTACGCATGGTCAGCTGGCCGATACGGTCTTCGGCAGTAAACATGGAATCGCCTTTTTCCATGGTCAGACGCTCCGCTTTATAGGTCAGGTTGTCTGATACCGTATTAAGGATCGAGTAGTCGTTACCGCGACGCAGTTCGAGGGTGACTTCGCCGGTGATCTGGCTGGCGACCCAGCGCTGCAGCGAATCACGCAGCATCAGCGCCTGGGAATCAAACCAGCGGCCCTGATACAGCAGGCGGCCCAACTGGCGACCGTGGGCGTGATATTGCTCAATCGTATCTTCGTTATGGATACCGGTCAGCAAACGCTCGTAGGCAATATGCAGCAGCGCCATCCCCGGAGCTTCATAAATGCCGCGGCTTTTCGCTTCGATAATCCGGTTTTCAATCTGGTCGCTCATGCCCAGGCCGTGACGACCGCCGATGCGGTTGGCTTCCAGCATCATCTCGACGTCATCGGCAAAGGTTTTACCATTCAGCGCCACCGGATGGCCCTGCTCAAAGCGTACGGTGACCTCTTCCGCAGGGATCTTCACGTTTTCGTCCCAGAACTTCACGCCCATAATCGGGTTGACGATCTTGACGCTGGAGTTCAGGAATTCGAGATCTTTCGCTTCATGGGTCGCGCCGAGCATATTGGAGTCGGTGGAGTAGGCTTTCTCGACCGACATCTTGTAATCAAAGCCGCAGGCGATCATAAATTCGGACATTTCGTGACGACCGCCGAGCTCATTGATAAAGTCGCTGTCCAGCCACGGTTTGTAAATCTGCAGTTCAGCGTTGGTCAGCAGGCCGTAACGATAGAAACGTTCGATATCGTTGCCTTTATAGGTGCTGCCATCGCCCCAAATGTTAACGCCGTCTTCTTTCATCGCCGCCACCAGCATGGTGCCGGTGACCGCGCGGCCTAGCGGCGTGGTGTTGAAGTAGGTCAACCCACCGGTGGTGTTATGGAAAGCGCCACACTGAATCGCGGCGATCCCTTCTGCGACCAGCTGTTTGCGGCAGTCGATCAGACGGGCGCCTTCAGCGCCGTACTCTTTCGCGCGGCGCGGGATAGCATCGTAGTCGTCTTCGTCCGGTTGACCCAGGTTAGCGGTATATGCATAAGGCACGGCGCCTTTTTTGCGCATCCATAACAGCGCGGCGCTGGTATCCAGTCCACCAGAGAAAGCGATACCAATACGTTGACCAACCGGGAGATGCTTGAGAATCGTCGTCATAAAATAAAACCCTGCTCGATAGACTGTGGTGAGTTCGACCCAACAACCTTAACTGCATTTTTATGCATTAATTGTGAGTATTCATTTAACCATCTTTTACTGGCGACAGGAAGTGCTTCATCATCTTTTTGCTAAAAAAGCCTGAAATACCAGCACAAACGGCAATCGGGGGCGCTAAAAAGCATGTTGACAAAATATACTAATCGCCGTTACAATTCATCTCGATTTTATGTCCCGTCTTCGGTACCAAATCCCAGCGTATTTGCGTCTTTTGCTCAAAAAGAGTAAAATATGCCACGTTTCAGGCGCGGGGTGGAGCAGCCTGGTAGCTCGTCGGGCTCATAACCCGAAGGTCGTCGGTTCAAATCCGGCCCCCGCAACCACTTTCCCATTAAGTACTTTTTCAAATATACTGTGAGGACTAGGTGTCCTTCGTAGCCGAATTTGAAAGAATTCTTGCGGAAGGTGTTCCAGATCGCCATGGCGATCTCAGGGTTCAGTTATCTAAAGCCCCGATTTATCGGGGTTTTTTGTTATCTGACTTCAGAATAACTGGGCTATACGCCCTTTTTTTATGTCTTGGGGGTGGGTTTGTCCACATTAGAGCAAAAATTGACAGAGATGCTCACTGCGCCGGTTGAAGCGCTTGGCTTTGAGCTGGTCGGCATCGAATTTATTCGCGGTCGCACATCCACACTGCGCATCTATATTGATAGTGAAGATGGCATCAACGTTGATGATTGTGCTGATGTGAGCCACCAGGTAAGCGCCGTCATGGATGTCGAAGACCCGATCACTGTCGCTTACAACCTGGAAGTCTCTTCGCCTGGTCTTGACCGTCCGATGTTCACCGCCGAACACTATCAACGTTTCACCGGCGAAGAAGTTGCGCTGGTGCTGCGCATGGCGGTTCAGAACCGCCGCAAATGGCAGGGCATTATCAAAGCGGTAGACGGTGAGATGATCACGGTAACCGTCGAAGGCAAAGATGAAGTGTTCGCGCTGAGTAACATCCAGAAGGCGAACCTGGTTCCCCACTTTTAACAGTCTGGATTGAGGTGAAAGGCCCCGATGAACAAAGAAATTTTGGCTGTTGTTGAAGCCGTTTCCAACGAAAAAGCGCTGCCGCGTGAGAAAATTTTCGAAGCGCTGGAAAGCGCGCTGGCAACGGCCACCAAGAAAAAATACGAACAAGAGATCGACGTTCGCGTTGAAATCGACCGCAAGAGCGGCGATTTCGATACCTTCCGTCGTTGGCTGGTTGTAGAAGAAGTCACCCAGCCAACGCGCGAGATCACGCTGGAAGCAGCGCGTTTCGAAGATGAAAGCATGAACGTCGGCGACTATGTCGAAGATCAGATCGAATCTGTTACCTTCGACCGTATCACCACCCAGACCGCTAAGCAGGTTATCGTGCAGAAAGTCCGCGAAGCCGAGCGCGCGATGGTGGTTGATCAGTTCCGCGAGCACGAAGGTGAGATCATCACCGGCGTGGTGAAAAAAGTGAACCGCGACAATATCACACTGGATCTGGGTAACAACGCTGAAGCCGTGATCCTGCGTGAAGATATGCTGCCGCGTGAAAACTTCCGTCCGGGCGACCGCATTCGCGGCGTACTGTACGCTGTCCGTCCGGAAGCGCGTGGCGCCCAGCTGTTCGTCACCCGTTCCAAACCTGAGATGCTGATCGAACTGTTCCGCATCGAAGTGCCGGAAATCGGTGAAGAAGTGCTGGAGATCAAAGCGGCGGCTCGCGATCCGGGCTCTCGTGCCAAAATCGCGGTGAAAACCAACGACAAGCGCATCGACCCGGTTGGCGCTTGCGTCGGTATGCGCGGTGCGCGTGTGCAGGCCGTGTCGACTGAGCTGGGTGGTGAACGCATCGATATCGTTCTGTGGGATGATAACCCGGCGCAGTTCGTGATTAACGCTATGGCGCCGGCAGACGTCGCGTCCATCGTGGTGGATGAAGATAAACACACCATGGATATCGCGGTAGAAGCGGGCAACCTGGCGCAGGCGATCGGCCGTAACGGTCAGAACGTCCGCCTGGCTTCACAGCTCAGCGGCTGGGAACTCAACGTCATGACCGTTGACGATCTGCAGGCTAAGCACCAGGCGGAAGCGCATGCCGCTATCGATACCTTCACCAAATATCTTGATATTGATGAAGATTTCGCGACAGTGCTGGTTGAAGAAGGCTTCTCCTCGCTGGAAGAGCTGGCCTATGTGCCGATGAAAGAACTGCTGGAAATCGACGGTCTGGATGAAGCCACCGTTGAAGCACTTCGTGAGCGTGCGAAAAACGCACTGACTACGCTGGCGCTGGCTCAGGAAGAAAGCCTGGGAGATAACAAACCTGCCGATGATCTGTTGAATCTCGAAGGTCTGGATCGTGCCCTGGCATTCAAACTGGCTGCCCGTGGTGTTTGTACGCTGGAAGATCTCGCCGAGCAGGGCGTTGATGACCTGGCTGATATCGAAGGGATGACCGACGAGAAAGCTGGCGAGCTCATCATGGCCGCTCGCAACATTTGTTGGTTCGGCGACGAAGCGTAATAAACTGTAGCAGGAAGGAACAGCATGACAGATGTGACTATTAAAGCGCTGGCCTCAGAGATTCAGACCTCTGTGGATCGCCTGATACAGCAATTTGCTGACGCAGGCATCCGCAAATCGGCTGATGATTCTGTGACCTCGCAAGAGAAACAAACTTTGTTGACGCACCTGAACCGTGAACACGGCTCGGCGCCAGACAAGCTGACGTTACAGCGTAAGACGCGCAGTACGTTGAATATTCCAGGTACCGGTGGAAAGAGTAAATCGGTACAAATCGAAGTCCGCAAGAAACGCACCTTTGTGAAACGCGATCCGCAAGAGGCTGAACGCCTGGCCGCGGAAGAGCAGGCGCAGCGTGAAGCGGAAGAGCAGGCCCGTCGTGAAGCTGAAGAAGCAGCGAAACGCGAGGCGCAATTAAAAGCTGAACGTGAGGCCGCAGAACAAGCTAAACGTGAAGTCGCTGATAAAGCGAAACGTGAAGCTGCGGAAAAAGACAAAGTGAGCAATCAACATACCGACGAAATGACCAAAACCGCCCAGGCTGAAAAGATCCGTCGCGAGAACGAAGCCGCGGAATTGAAGCGCAAATCGGAAGAAGAAGCACGCCGCAAACTTGAAGAAGAAGCGCGCCGTGTAGCGGAAGAAGCACGCCGTATGGCTGAAGAAAACGAAAAAAATTGGTCTGAAACCTCAGACAGCCCGGAAGATAGCAGCGACTATCACGTCACCACATCACAGCATGCTCGTCAGGCTGAAGATGATAACGATCGTGAAGTCGAAGGCGGTCGCGGCCGTAGCCGTAGCAGCAAAGCGGCTCGTCCGGCGAAGAAAGGCAACAAACACGCTGAATCGAAAGCTGATCGTGAAGAAGCCCGCGCGGCAGTTCGCGGCGGTAAAGGCGGTAAGCACCGTAAAGGTTCCGCTCTGCAGCAGGGCTTCCAGAAGCCAGCGCAGGCCGTTAACCGTGACGTCGTAATCGGCGAAACCATCACCGTTGGCGAACTGGCTAACAAGATGGCGGTGAAAGGTTCTCAGGTCATCAAAGCGATGATGAAGCTGGGCGCCATGGCGACCATCAACCAGGTCATCGACCAGGAAACCGCACAGCTGGTTGCCGAAGAGATGGGCCACAAAGTTATCCTGCGTCGTGAAAACGAACTGGAAGAAGCCGTAATGAGCGACCGTGACACCGGCGCGGCGGCTGAACCGCGCGCACCGGTCGTGACCATTATGGGTCACGTTGACCACGGTAAAACCTCGCTGCTGGACTACATTCGTTCTACCAAGGTTGCCTCCGGCGAAGCGGGTGGTATTACCCAGCACATCGGTGCTTACCACGTCGAAACCGACAACGGCATGATCACCTTCCTGGATACCCCGGGCCACGCCGCGTTTACCTCCATGCGTGCTCGTGGCGCGCAGGCGACGGATATCGTGGTTCTGGTGGTGGCGGCAGACGACGGCGTGATGCCGCAGACTATCGAAGCTATCCAGCACGCTAAAGCGGCGCAGGTACCGGTGGTAGTGGCGGTGAACAAGATCGATAAGCCAGAAGCCGATCCGGATCGCGTGAAGAACGAACTCTCCCAGTACGGCATCCTGCCGGAAGAGTGGGGCGGCGAGAGCCAGTTCGTCCACGTTTCCGCGAAAGCGGGTACCGGCATCGACGACCTGCTGGACGCGATCCTGCTGCAGGCTGAAGTTCTTGAGCTGAAAGCGGTCCGCAACGGTATGGCGAGCGGCGCGGTCATCGAATCCTTCCTTGATAAAGGTCGTGGTCCGGTAGCTACCGTTCTGGTTCGCGAAGGTACTCTGCACAAGGGCGACATTGTTCTGTGCGGCTTCGAATATGGCCGTGTGCGCGCGATGCGTGACGAACTGGGTCGCGAAGTGCTGGAAGCGGGTCCGTCCATTCCGGTGGAAATCCTCGGCCTGTCCGGTGTGCCGGCTGCCGGTGATGAAGTGACCGTTGTGCGTGACGAGAAAAAAGCGCGTGAAGTGGCGCTGTATCGTCAGGGCAAATTCCGTGAAGTTAAGCTGGCGCGTCAGCAGAAATCTAAACTGGAAAACATGTTCGCTAACATGACCGAAGGCGAAGTTCACGAAGTGAACATCGTACTGAAGGCGGACGTACAGGGTTCTGTCGAAGCGATTTCCGATTCCTTACTGAAACTGTCTACCGACGAAGTGAAAGTGAAGATCATCGGTTCCGGCGTAGGTGGTATCACCGAAACCGACGCTACCCTGGCAGCAGCATCCAACGCGATTCTGGTTGGCTTCAACGTTCGTGCCGATGCCTCTGCGCGTAAAGTTATCGAAGCGGAAAGCCTGGATCTGCGTTACTACTCCGTCATCTATAACCTGATCGATGAAGTGAAAGCGGCGATGAGCGGCATGCTGTCTCCGGAACTGAAACAGCAGATCATCGGTCTGGCTGAAGTGCGTGATGTCTTCAAATCGCCGAAATTCGGCGCCATCGCGGGCTGTATGGTTACCGAAGGGACGATCAAACGTCACAACCCAATCCGCGTTCTGCGTGACAACGTGGTTATCTATGAAGGCGAGCTGGAATCCCTGCGCCGCTTCAAAGATGACGTTAACGAAGTCCGTAACGGCATGGAATGTGGTATCGGTGTGAAGAACTACAACGACGTTCGCGTTGGCGATATGATCGAAGTGTTCGAAATCATCGAAATCCAGCGTAGCATCGATTAATCATTTGATGGCTAAGCAGCCGGGGAAGCGAAGCGCCACCCGGCAATCATTTTAAAAAGGGGCTTTTGGCCCCTTTTTTGTCTTTATTCTGGAGAACTTATTATGGCGAAAGAATTTGGTCGCCCGCAGCGTGTGGCCCAGGAGATGCAAAAAGAGATTGCCATCATCCTGCAGCGTGAAATTAAAGATCCGCGTCTGGGCATGATGACCACCGTTTCCGGTGTGGAAATGTCCCGTGACCTGGCCTATGCCAAGGTGTATGTCACCTTCCTTAACGACAAAGATGAAGCCGCGGTGAAAGCGGGCATCAAAGCGCTGCAGGAAGCTTCTGGCTTTATCCGCTCTCTGCTGGGGAAAGCGATGCGTCTGCGCATCGTACCGGAACTGACTTTCTTCTACGACAACTCACTGGTGGAAGGGATGCGTATGTCCAACCTGGTCACCAGCGTGGTGAAACACGACGATGAGCGTCGTGTGAACCCGGACGACAGCAAGGAGGACTGATGAGTCGTCCTCGTCGTCGCGGCCGCGACGTGCATGGCGTATTGTTGCTGGACAAGCCTCAGGGCGCCTCCAGTAACGATGTGCTGCAGAAAGTAAAACGTATTTATAACGCCAACCGCGCCGGGCATACCGGCGCGCTGGATCCGCTGGCGACCGGTATGCTGCCGATCTGCCTTGGCGAAGCGACCAAGTTTTCCCAGTATCTGCTGGACTCCGATAAGCGTTACCGCGTGATCGCCAAACTTGGCCAGCGCACGGATACCTCCGATGCCGACGGTCAGGTGGTGGAAGAGCGCCCGCTGACTTTTAGCGACGAACAGCTGGCGGCGGCGCTGGACAGCTTTCGCGGCGAGACGCAGCAGGTGCCGTCGATGTATTCGGCGCTGAAATATCAGGGCAAGAAGCTATACGAATATGCTCGCCAGGGTATTGAAGTTCCGCGGGAAGCCCGGCCGATAACCGTTTATGAGCTGCTGTTTATTCGCCGCGAAGGCGATGAGCTGGAGCTGGAGATCCACTGCTCGAAAGGCACCTACATCCGGACGATTATCGATGATTTAGGTGAGAAGCTCGGCTGCGGCGCGCACGTGATTTTCCTGCGTCGCCTGGCGGTAAGCAAATACCCGGTCGAGCGGATGGTGACCCTCGAGCAGCTGCAGGCGCTGGTCGATGAGGCGGCGGCGCAGGATATTCCTGCCGCTCAGTTGCTTGATCCGCTGCTGATGCCGATGGACAGCCCGGCCTCGGATTACCCGTTGGTTAATATTCCAGAAACCTCCGCAGTCTACTTTAAGAACGGCAACCCGGTACGTCAGTCAGGCGCGCCGCTTAACGGGCTGGTGCGGGTGATGGAGAGCGAGTCCGGCAAGTTTCTCGGCATGGGCGAAATTGACGATGAAGGCCGCGTGGCCCCGCGTCGTCTGGTGGTGGAATACCCGGCGTAAGCGCTTTTCTTGCGATAAAAGCCTGCTACGAGTAGAATATCGCCGCTTAACGTCCGCTAACGTGTTTTAACATTTTCGGGCGTTGCATCAGGGGTCGCTGAATTAGAGATCGGCACCCTTTCTTTCTTTTAATTTTTGGAGTTATAAAATGTCTCTAAGCGTTGAAGCTAAAGCAAAAATCGTTTCTGAGTTTGGTCGTGGCGAAAACGACAGCGGTTCTACCGAAGTTCAGGTTGCACTGCTGACCGCACAGATCAACCACCTGCAGGGCCACTTTGCAGAGCACAAAAAAGATCACCACAGCCGTCGTGGTCTGCTGCGCATGGTTTCTCAGCGTCGTAAACTGCTCGACTACCTGAAACGTAAAGATGTTGCCCGTTACTCTGCGCTGATTGAGCGTCTGGGTCTGCGTCGCTAATTCTGCGAGTTTCAGAAAAAGGGGCCTGACGGCCCCTTTTTTCGACCGGGCGGCAGCAATTCATTCAAAACTCATGTATTGTTGCTAGTAATGATCTTCATGCAGAGGTTCGCGCGGCTAATGAGAGGCTTCATCCGCAGGGGCGGGTAAAGGTTGTCATTAGTCGCGAGGATGCAGAAGATCGGGTCAATAGACGCTATGTCGTGGATATGGCGTGATTTATAGATAAAAAGGATAGAATTTTGCTTAATCCGATCGTTCGTAAATTCCAGTACGGCCAGCATACCGTGACCCTGGAAACCGGCATGATGGCGCGCCAGGCAACGGCCGCTGTGATGGTTAGCATGGATGACACTGCGGTATTCGTTACCGTTGTGGGTCAGAAAAAAGCGAAGCCAGGCCAGGACTTTTTCCCGCTGACCGTTAACTACCAGGAGCGTACCTACGCTGCCGGTAAAATCCCGGGTGGTTTCTTCCGTCGTGAAGGCCGTCCAAGCGAAGGCGAAACCCTGATCGCGCGTCTGATTGACCGCCCGGTTCGCCCGCTGTTCCCGGAAGGCTTCGTTAACGAAGTTCAGGTTATCGCCACCGTCGTTTCCGTTAACCCGCAGGTTAACCCAGACATCGTCGCGATGATCGGTGCTTCCGCTGCGCTGTCGCTGTCTGGTATTCCGTTCAATGGCCCAATCGGCGCTGCGCGCGTGGGTTACATCAACGACCAGTACGTACTGAACCCAACCCAGGAAGAACTGAAGTCCAGCAAACTGGACCTGGTGGTTGCCGGTACCGAAGCGGCCGTGCTGATGGTGGAATCCGAAGCGGAACTGCTGAGCGAAGACCAGATGCTGGGCGCGGTGGTCTTCGGCCACGAGCAGCAGCAAATTGTTATTCAGAACATCAACGACCTGGTGAAAGAAGCCGGTAAACCGCGTTGGGACTGGCAGCCGGAAGCGGTCAACGAAGCGCTGAACGCGCGCGTGGCTGCGCTGGCTGAATCCCGTCTGAGCGATGCTTACCGTATCACCGACAAACAAGAGCGTTACGCTCAGGTTGACGTGATCAAATCTGAAACCATCGCCACGCTGGTTGCTGAAGATGAAACCCTGGACGCTAACGAGCTGGGTGAAATCCTGCATGCCATCGAGAAAAACGTGGTTCGTAGCCGCGTACTGGCCGGCGAGCCGCGTATCGATGGCCGTGAAAAAGATATGATCCGTGGTCTGGACGTTCGTACCGGCGTTCTGCCGCGTACTCACGGTTCCGCGCTGTTCACCCGTGGCGAAACGCAGGCGCTGGTTACCGCGACTCTGGGTACCGCACGTGATGCGCAGAACATCGACGAACTGATGGGCGAGCGCACCGACTCCTTCCTGTTCCACTACAACTTCCCTCCGTACTCCGTAGGCGAAACTGGCATGGTGGGGTCTCCGAAGCGTCGTGAAATCGGTCACGGTCGTCTGGCGAAGCGCGGCGTACTGGCCGTGATGCCGACTATTGAAGAATTCCCGTACACCGTGCGCGTGGTATCGGAAATCACCGAATCTAACGGTTCCTCTTCCATGGCTTCCGTCTGCGGCGCCTCTCTGGCGCTGATGGACGCCGGCGTGCCGGTAAAAGCCGCTGTGGCGGGTATCGCAATGGGTCTGGTGAAAGAAGGCGACAACTTCGTCGTGCTGTCTGACATCCTCGGTGACGAAGACCACCTCGGCGATATGGACTTCAAAGTTGCGGGTTCCCGCGACGGTATCTCTGCGCTGCAGATGGATATCAAAATTGAAGGTATCACCAAAGAAATCATGCAGGTTGCATTGAACCAGGCTAAAGGTGCGCGTCTGCACATCCTGGGCGTGATGGAGCAGGCGATTAACGCGCCGCGCGGCGATATCTCTGAATTCGCACCGCGTATCCACACCATCAAGATCAACCCGGACAAGATCAAAGACGTTATCGGTAAAGGCGGTTCTGTTATCCGTGCCCTGACCGAAGAGACCGGTACTACCATCGAGATCGAAGATGACGGTACCGTGAAGATCGCAGCGACCGACGGCGACAAAGCGCAGCATGCTATCCGTCGTATCGAAGAGATCACCGCTGAGATCGAAGTTGGCCGCATCTACAATGGTAAAGTGACCCGTATCGTTGACTTTGGCGCATTCGTTGCCATCGGCGGCGGTAAAGAAGGTCTGGTTCACATCTCGCAGATCGCTGACAAGCGCGTTGAGAAAGTGACTGACTACCTGCAGATGGGTCAGGAAGTACCGGTTAAGGTTCTGGAAGTTGACCGCCAGGGCCGTGTCCGTCTGAGCATTAAAGAAGCAACTGAACAGACTCCGTCTGCCGCAGCGCCGGAAGCTCCGGCTGCCGAGCAGGGCGAGTAAGGTTGCCGTTAGCCCTCCGCTTTTGCGGAGGGCGTTTTACGGGCAGGACGCCTCGTTTGCAGCCGGGGAACAGGACGTTCATCCAATCGTTGTCTTCGGGAGTGGGAAATGAAGCCTTTTTTGCGCTGGTGTTTCGTGGCGACAGCTCTCACGCTGGCAGGATGCAGTAGCACCGCTTGGCGTAAGGACGCCGTCCTCGCAGTACCATTGCAACCGACTTTACAGCAAGAAGTGATTCTGGCACGCATGGAACAAATTCTTGCCAGTCGGGCTTTATCCGATGACGAACGCGCACAGCTTTTATATGAGCGCGGAGTGTTGTATGATAGTCTCGGTCTGAGGGCACTTGCGCGAAATGATTTTTCACAAGCGCTGGCAATCCGACCCGATATGCCGGAAGTATTCAATTACTTAGGCATTTACTTAACGCAGGCAGGCAATTTTGATGCTGCCTATGAAGCGTTTGATTCTGTACTTGAGCTTGATCCAACTTACAACTACGCGCACTTGAACCGCGGTATCGCCCTGTATTACGGCGGCCGGGCTAAGTTAGCGCAAGATGATCTGCTGGCGTTTTATCAAGACGATCCCAATGATCCTTTCCGTAGCCTGTGGCTTTATATCGCCGAGCGTAAACTCGACGAGAAGCGGGCGCTTGAAGCACTCAGAGAGCGCTTAAACAAGTCGGATAAAGAGCAATGGGGATGGAACATTGTCGAGTTCTACCTTGGCGACATTAGCGAAAAAGAGCTGATGACTCGTCTGAAGGCAGACGCAACGGATAACACCTCGCTCGCTGAGCATCTCAGTGAAACCAACTTCTATTTAGGTAAGTACTACCTAAGTCTGGGGGACAAGGACAGCGCTACGGCACTGTTCAAACTGGCGGTCGCCAACAACGTACATAACTACGTTGAGCACCGATACGCATTGTTGGAATTATCGCTCTTGGGCCAGGAGCAAGATGACCTGGCAGAATCGGACCAGCAATAGCTGACGAACACATCAGCCCATAGTTTTTTGCTTGCCATCACCTTCGCGGGTGAGGGCGTTGTTGTTCGTTAATACACCTACTTTGAGCCGGTTCACACTTTTCAATGAAAATTACCGTAAATTTTCACGATGAGTTATGTAGACTGGCCGCCATTAATTTTGAGGCACACGTACTACATGGCTGAATTCGAAACCACTTTTGCAGATCTGGGCCTTAAGGCTCCTATCCTTGAAGCGCTCACCGATCTGGGTTACGAAAAACCATCTCCGATCCAGGCTGAGTGCATTCCGCATCTGCTGGACGGCCGCGACGTTCTGGGTATGGCCCAGACCGGTAGCGGTAAAACCGCAGCATTCTCTTTACCGCTGCTGAACAACATCGATCCTGAGCTGAGAGCACCGCAGATTCTGGTGCTGGCGCCGACCCGCGAGCTGGCGGTACAGGTTGCTGAAGCAATGACGGAATTCTCTAAACATATGCGCGGCGTGAACGTGGTTGCCCTGTACGGCGGCCAGCGTTATGACGTGCAGCTGCGCGCCCTGCGTCAGGGTCCGCAGATCGTCGTCGGTACCCCGGGTCGTCTGCTGGACCACCTGAAGCGCGGTACCCTGGACCTCTCCAAACTGAGCGGCCTGGTACTGGATGAAGCAGATGAAATGCTGCGCATGGGCTTTATCGAAGATGTAGAAACCATTATGGCGCAGATCCCGGAAGGGCATCAGACCGCGCTGTTCTCCGCCACCATGCCGGAAGCTATCCGTCGCATTACCCGTCGCTTTATGAAAGAGCCGCAGGAAGTGCGCATTCAGTCCAGCGTGACGACTCGCCCGGATATCAGCCAGAGCTACTGGACTGCCTACGGCATGCGTAAAAACGAAGCGCTGGTGCGTTTCCTGGAAGCGGAAGACTTTGATGCGGCGATTATTTTCGTCCGTACCAAAAACGCGACCCTGGAAGTAGCTGAAGCGCTGGAGCGTAATGGCTACAACAGCGCGGCGCTGAACGGCGACATGAACCAGGCGCTGCGTGAGCAGACTCTGGAACGCCTGAAAGATGGTCGTCTGGATATCCTGATTGCGACTGACGTTGCGGCCCGTGGCCTGGACGTTGAGCGTATCAGCCTGGTGGTGAACTACGACATCCCAATGGATTCTGAATCCTACGTTCACCGTATCGGCCGTACTGGTCGTGCCGGTCGTGCTGGCCGCGCGCTGCTGTTCGTTGAGAACCGCGAGCGTCGTCTGCTGCGCAACATCGAACGCACCATGAAGCTGACCATTCCTGAAGTGGAACTGCCTAACGCGGAGCTGCTGAGCAAGCGTCGTCTGGAAAAATTCGCCGCGAAAGTTCAGCAGCAGCTGGAAAGCAGCGATCTGGATCAGTACCGTGCACTGCTGGCGAAAATCCAGCCGACGGCGGAAGGTGAAGAGCTGGACGTGGAAACGCTGGCTGCTGCGCTGCTGAAGATGGCTCAGGGCGAACGTTCGCTGATCGTTCCGCCGGACGCGCCGATGCGTCCACGTCGTGAATTCCGCGATCGTGACGATCGTTTCGACCGTCGTGGCGACCGTAATGATCGCGGCCCGCGCGGCGATCGCGAAGATCGTCCGAAGCGTGAGCGTCGTGACGTGGGTGACATGGAGCTGTATCGCATTGAAGTGGGTCGCGATGACGGCGTTGAAGTGCGTCATATCGTTGGCGCGATCGCCAATGAAGGCGATATCAGCAGCCGTTACATCGGTAACATCAAGCTGTTCGCTTCTCACTCCACCATTGAGCTGCCGAAAGGGATGCCGGGCGAAGTGCTGCAGCACTTTACTCGTACCCGTATCCTGAACAAGCCGATGAACATGCAGCTGCTGGGCGATGCGCAGCCGCGCACCGAACGTCGTGGCGGCGGTGAGCGTCGCGAAGGCGGCCGTGGCTTTGGCGGCGAGCGTCGTGAAGGCGGCCGTGGCTTCGGTGGCGAACGTCGTGAAGGCGGTCGTGGTGAAGGACGTCGTTTCAGCGGCGAACGTCGTGAAGGCCGTGCGCCGCGTCGTGACGATGCATCCGCGCCGCGCCGCGATGACTCAGCCGGTCGCCGTCGCTTCGGTGGCGATGCGTAATCAACGCCGCCCGCTAGCGTAAACTAAATAATACAGCCCCGATCGTCATGATTGGGGCTTTTTTTATTTCCTTTGTACTCGTGTACTGGTACAGTGCGTCATGCTCAACGTGAGCGAAGTATTTTCGACTGGAGAATTCGGTAAATGGCGACACTAACCACTACGGCAACCCGTCCGTCTCTGTTTGGCGGCGTGGTGATTATCGGCGGCACGATTATCGGCGCGGGCATGTTCTCGCTGCCGGTGGTGATGTCCGGCGCGTGGTTTTTCTGGTCGCTGGCGGCGCTGGTCTTCACCTGGTTCTGCATGCTGCACTCCGGTTTGATGATCCTCGAGGCCAATCTTAACTACCGCATCGGCTCCAGCTTCGACACCATTACCAAAGACCTGCTCGGCAAGGGCTGGAACCTGGTGAACGGTGTATCAATCGCCTTTGTGCTCTATATCCTGACCTACGCCTATATTTCGGCGAGCGGTTCGATCCTCCACCACACCTTCAGTGAACTGTCGCTGAAGGTGCCGGCGCGCGCGGCGGGCTTCGGCTTTGCGCTGCTGGTGGCGTTTATCGTCTGGATGAGCACCAAAGCGGTGAGCCGCATGACGGCTATCGTACTGGGCGCTAAGGTGATCACCTTCTTCCTGACCTTCGGTAGCCTGCTCGGGCACGTCGAGCCGACGACGCTATTTAACGTTGCGGAGAAGAATGCCTCCTATGCGCCATACCTGCTGATGACGCTCCCGTTCTGCCTGGCCTCGTTTGGCTATCACGGCAACGTGCCGAGCCTGATGAAATACTACGGAAAAGATCCGCGCACCATCATTCGCTGCTTAACCTACGGTACGCTGCTGGCGCTGGGTCTGTATGTCGTTTGGCTGCTGGTGACGATGGGTAACATCCCTCGTCCGCAGTTTATCGACATCGCGCAGAAGGGCGGCAACATTGATGTGCTGGTGCAGGCGTTGAGCGGCGTGCTGAATAGTCGGAGCCTGGATCTGCTGCTGGTGGTGTTCTCGAACTTTGCCGTCGCCAGTTCATTCCTCGGCGTGACGCTGGGGCTGTTCGACTACCTGGCGGATCTGTTTGGCTTTGACGATAGCGCGATGGGACGCTTTAAAACCGCGCTGCTGACCTTTATCCCGCCGATGATTGGCGGGCTGGTCAAACCCGATGGTTTCCTCTACGCCATCGGCTATGCTGGCCTGGCGGCGACGATCTGGGCGGCGATTGTACCGGCGCTGCTGGCTCGCGCCTCACGCAAACGCTTCGGCAGCCCACAGTTCCGCGTCTGGGGCGGAACGCCAATGATTGTGCTGATCCTGCTCTTTGGCCTCGGCAATGCGGTTGTACATATCCTGTCGAGCGTCAATCTGCTGCCGGTTTATCAGTAAGTTTTATTTTATCTGAGCCAGAATTACCGATCTGGCTCAATATATATATGCATACATTCTCTTATTATCAGATAAAGGTTATTTTAAATAAGGGAATGTTTATATGCCTGAGCAGGACATAACTTTGCGCAAACTGGAGATTTTTCTGGGATATATGGATACCATGAATATTTCTAAGACGGCAGAAATCATGCATATTTCTCCGGTTAGCGTACATCGTGCCTTGCATTCTTTGGAGGATAATTTACGCTGCGATCTTTTCACACACAATGGCCGGAATTTACATCCCCTCCCCGGCGCATGGGTAATGCAAAAGCAGGCCCGCGAGGTGATCAATGCAATGGAACGCTGTATTTATCTGACGCGTGAGGCTTCAGGATACCATTCTCCTGCATTACGCTTAGGCCTACTCTATTCACTAGTATTAAAAACGGCACCGCAGATAGTACAGGGATTGAAGAAGCGGCGCCCTGAGCTTTCAATTGAGTTTATCATGAACTCTAATAAGAAATTATTAGAAGCGCTAAATGAAGGCAATATCGATGCGGCATTAATCTCTACGCCCGATGAGTATAATTCAAATTTATTTGAAACCTGGACGATATTTTCGGATTCGATTTATTTAGCGGTTCCTGTACAGGATGCGGATACGCTACAAACCCCCGTTGATCTCTCTCGTTTACAGAGTAAAAAATTTATTGCCTTGAGTGAAGGGTTCGCAACCTGGAGAGGTTTTCAGCAGGCCTTCCGTATCGCTGGCTTTGAGCCGGATATTGCGGTTCGGGTACACGATATTTTTTCGTTAATGAGCATGGTTAATGCTGGAGTGGGGTACACTCTCATACCCGGACGCATGCGCGGGCTTTTTCGGAGTGGGATACGCCTGCTACCTTTGCAGGAAGCCTATCGCATGGAACAAGAAATTTCGCTCGTTTTTCCCCGTAGTCAGGAAAATCATCCTGGACTGCTATCTCTTCTCGCAGAATGCCGTATGTATGCCAGGCAGCTTATGCGGGAGGATAACGATGTAGACAAAGTCCCATGATTTCCTGAGTAATCCGCTGATAAACCTGAGCTTCGCCGTACATGGCGACGGCGAGCCATCGGGAGGTACTAACTAAGGCGATTTTCAGACGGATATGATCGCCGGTGATGGTGTTGGTTAACGCGTGGGTCAGAGCCTGGCGGCTAAGTGAGCATAAGGTGAAAATGGCCGACTCCTGCCTAGTGATGATCTGATTCTTCAACGCACATCCGATGACGCAGCGCTGCAGCTTGTTTCGCAGTTCGTCAGAGGTGCCGCTGATAAACGCAAAGCCGATTCGGTGTTCGGGTTTATCACCCAGTAGCTTTTGCCGGAAAACCTCCTCTTCCTCCTGGGTGCACAGTGAGGCCTGTATCGCGATTTGCCCGGGCTTCATACGTTGAAATGAATACATAAGTCTCCCTGGCGCCTGTTGCATAAAACAACAGGCGCATGCGGTTAAAAGAACGGGGCTAAAGAGATATAGAGCGCAGACGGCGCCAACAGGCAGCCCAGGCCGGTATAGAAGGTGGCTGTCATTGCGCCATAAGGTACAAGTTTCGGGTCAGTCGCCGCCAGCCCTGCCGCCACGCCGCTAGTAGATCCCATCAGCCCGCCATATACAATGGCTGCAGCGGGAGAGTTCAGTCCGGCGGCTTTCGCCACCAGCGGCGTGACAATCATGATGGCGATAGATTTAATCACCCCGGCAGCGATACTGAGCGCGATAACATCGGAACTTGCGCCAAGCGCCGCACCGGTAACCGGGCCGACGATAAAGGTCACCGCGCCGCCGCCGATAGTCGCCATGCTGACCGCATCGGTATAGCCGAAGGCCCAGGCGACAATCGCTCCCAGGTAAAAGGAGAGCACGGTGGAGACGACCAGCGCCAGCGCGCCCGCGAGGCCCGCTTTTTTCAGCTCGTCAAGCTTCACGCCAAAGGCGGTGGCGATAATGGCAAAATCACGGAACATGCCGCCGCCCATCAGCGCAATACCGCTAAAAAGCGTGATGTCGGAAAGCCCTTTTTTGCCGCCGGTGAGTTCGCCGCCGAGCCAGGCCAGCAGCAGGCCTGCGGCAATGGCGATCGCCGAACTGTGAATTTTACCGCGAAAGACGTGGGTCGAGATCCAAGCCGCGACCCAGCAGACAATGCCAACCACCACAAAAGCGGTGATCAGGGCATTGCTGGTGAAGTTACTGGTAAGAATCTTTGTAAGTTGTTCCATTCTTTATGCTCTCCACCGGTTAGTCTGCTGAACGTGTCATCGTGCTTTTGCTGCCGATTTTGCTCAGTGGTTTAATCAGCAGAAAACCAATCACGACTGCGCCAAGGCCTGCAATAAGCGCCACCGGGCCTCCTTTGAGCGCGGCCACAACGTTCTGGTTCGCGGACATGGCGACAACAATAGGGATATACATCGCATTCCAGAATCCAACCCCCTGTTCGGCGGGTTTAGACAACAGCCCCTTTTCCGTCAACTTCTGGGAAATAACGACTAAAAACAGCATGGCAAAGCCGACGCCGCCGATATTGGCGGAAATTCCAAGCAGCAAACCCAAAAGATCGCCGACAATTAACCCGGCGAACATGCACAATCCCATTAACATCAATCCGTAAATAATCATGATGTTTCTCTTTCTATAACCACACTAAAAGCATAAGAGACTACCCGAACCGGGAAATGACAATAAAGTAAGACAAGGGCTTTTAGCACAGTATGTTTTTATGATGCGGACAGTCAACAGTAAATTTATTCGTACACACCCTGCCTGTCATATCAGCGAAATGTTTATCGCTGATATGACTGAGGCATAATGGTTATATCACAAAGGAATTCCGCACTATTTATTTAGTATTAAAAACGTGACGTTCTACTCAGCGGCAATTTCGAATAAGACCATGCCTGGGTTTACGCGATCGCCTGCGTTCACCTCCAATGACTTTAATACGCCAGCCTCCGGTGAGGCGACAGGCATTTTCATTTTCATGGCTTCAAGAATAACAATCGGCTGGCCTTTTTCAATTTTGTCGCCTACGGCGGCTTTAACTTCATCGACCACACCCGGTACTTTTGATTTAACTTCAGACATATTAATTTCCTTTAATATATATCATTGAAAGATGTTTTATTAACCCGTCGACGTCTTGTCGCGTCATTAATTCGACATCGGTCTCACCTTTAGCCAGCAGGGTCAGACTCCTGCTAAACCACTCTTTGATATTGATAGAAAAACCGTTTGGTAAATTAATTTCTCCATCAATACGTACTGAATATTGCTGGGCAATATCTGTCAGAACAGAGTAACAATCGCTTAACGCCATTTCGTGCCAGGGCGTTATGCGAATATCTAAATCGGAGCGACTGTCCGTCCATAGCCAGGGCGTCGTCATCTCCAGCGCCACCGACCCCCACACGCCAAGCCCGGTTTCCGGCCCACGCCACGCCTGACGCAGGGCGCTAAAGGCGCGTATCGCGCTGGTACGGTTGACGGCAGGCAGGATGGCCGTTTGTTCCGGTGTTGACACGCGCGTGACGGCCTGTAATGAAGCAACCGTCGCCAGCCGTAGACGCTGCCCTTGCCAGCGCTGCGGAAAGCAAAAGCCCAGGGAAATACTCGCTTCATCACGGATGCCCCTGCGCACGATGCCGGGGAGATATCCGGAAAGCAGATAGTCCCGCAACTCTTCCCGCAATGAGGCGGGTAGGGCACTAAACGCGCCGTTCAACTGCCTCGCAATCAGCCGCAGTTCAGCGCTCTCCAGCCAGCACAAAGTATGGCGTTGCAGGGCGCTCATCGCTGTTTGCTCCATGCCGGATCGTTTTTCGCTTGTTGCTGTAAATCCCGCTGTGCTGCAAGCAGGGCGTCAAACTGCGAGGTGGCCTGCGGACCGATAATATCTACCGGCGCGGCTTTTGCCGCTTCCTCCCCTGGAACAGTAACGGGGTAGAGGCGGATATGGGTGGCGCTGGCTTGGGTTTGTAGCTGCGTACTGACCCGGCAAACTCGCCCCTTGATACGTAAAATCGTCCGTGCCGTCCGCTCCACAATTTCCCGGTGATGGGCGGTAGTCGCCATCACCACCATGTCATATTCCGGCGTGGTGCGCCGACGCTTCCAGGTCTGGATTTTGCCCTGCAAATTACACAGGTGGCCGTTCGTTGCCACGGGAAAGCTGTCGCCGGTTGGCAGGCCGCCGACGATAACTTCCCGCCAGTCACCGCCCTGCGGCGCGGCGACCAGCGAGATATCTTCCCGCAGCGGAAGGCCGTCCAGGATCAGCCAACCGAACTCCTGGCAACCGTAGACATCATGCAGCCCATATCCCAGTGAAGCGCAAAGCGGAACCAGCGCTTCATCAAGGGGGGTGCCTGCGGTAATCAGCATCAGCGTTTTTGGTAAATACGCCTGCAGGTTCATCTTTAGCGCCTGTTCCAGCGTGGCGCGTAAAAATGAGGACTCTCCCACCACCACATCCGGCTGCTGGCGACACAGGGCAATGAGCAGCGCGTCCCGGCATGAGCGGGATAAAAACGACCAGTGCAGACCACTCTCATCCAGCGCCTGACGCGTGAACACATTCACCAGCGGCGCGTAGGTCACCACCATATGCTGCCCAGCGGTTACGCCGCATTCCGCCAGCACACGCTTACCCGCCGCGGAACGCAACAGCAGTTCGTTCTGCGTTACGCCGACGATGTTCTGAAATGCGCTACTGCCGGTGGTAAAGGTAACCAGCGCAAGATTTAACGGCGTGTGAATCTCCTCGATAACGTGAGCCGCCGTGGGGCCAGCGATACCTTTATCGCTAAGCGTACGGCGCGGCATTTCCGCTAACGTGGGGATACCCTGCTGGGCGTCAACCAGCCATTCGAGCATTGCAATGGGATCGTTCATCGCGCGCACTCCTGAATCAGGCCGGCAAGTAACGCGCCGCGACCGCCCGATACTCCTCGCGCATCTGCGCCAGAATCACATTGCGCATTTTTCTGCCGCCGCGATCTTCGCCTGCGCTCCCACGCCCCTGCGGGCCTGTCGACGTCACGCCAGCCGCTTGTTTCTGTTGGCGCACCTCTGCGATATGGCGAACGATCGCCTCTTTCATCTCCGGGATCGCCTTGATCAGTTCTTCCACCCCGCCCAGTTGCCAGAAGAACTCCGGTCCGGCCGCGAAGACCGGATTAGTGCGGGAAAGCTCGCTCAGACGCTCCACGTCCTGGCGGGTAATGCGCGCGATGCTGCTCAGCGGCATTACGTGGATCATGGTGCCAAATTCCGATGTCAGGCTCAGGATATGGTCGGCTTGCAAACCGTGGCAGAGGAACGCGCCGCTAATGGCGCGGCCGATGACCATCGCGATAATCGGATGCCCGGCATGGCGCGCCTCAGCCAGCGCCAGCTGATAGGCACCGGTCGCTTTATTCATACCAATTATCTCTTCCAGTTTGCCCGGTCCGTTGCCGGGAGTGTCAACAATCAGCACCAGCGGACGTTTCTCGCCGACGGGCTTGTCTTTATCCATCGCCAGCGTGCGATACACCGCCAGCGCCATTTTATATCCCTCTTCCAGCCCGATAACTCCGGCGTACACCACCGGAAAACGCGGGTTAAAGGTCATGGCGTCGTTAGCAATAACGGTGCAGATTTCACCGTTAATGCGGGCGCTGCCGACGACGGCTCCCGGTCCATAATCTTCATAAGGCAGCTTGAGATCCGCCAACGCGTTCTCTTCGAAGCTATTTTCGTCAACAAGCAGATCGATAGCGGCGCGGCCCTGGCCGAGTAAATTTTCCATTATGCTTCCTCCACCGGCAGGCGTTTAACGTTGCTCAGGAACGTCTCGAGATCCATATCCACCAGCGACTGGGGCGCGGTATTGCCTGCCATAGCCCAGACATCCCGTGCATCTGATGGCTCTGACTCGCTGATTTTTTTCGTGAGCGCCATCTGGGCGCGTACTTTCGCTTCGCTGCCGATGCGGCGCATGGCTTCAATCTGCGGCCAGGGCAGGTCGGCAATCAGCGCGGCCTGCTGGTGGAAAGCCGTTAGCGAGTCGGCAATCAGGTAGTTACAGTCTCCGACGATGTACTTATGCTTACCGCCGGTGGTGCGGAACACCAGCGCGCGGTCCGAGGCGTCAAACTCGCTGCGGCCCATCTCCTGTTCGATGACCTCCGGCCCGGTCAGCCCCAGGCGGCCCGATTCACTCATCACGATGATGTCGGTGGCGGCGGCGACAAAACCCATCCCGCCAAAGCAGCCGATCTTGCTGCCGATCATCGCCACGACCGGGACGCGACCGCGCAGGGTTTGCAGCATGTCCATACACTCGGCGTGGGCCAGTAGCCCGGCGTTAGCCTCATGCAGGCGCACGCCGCCGGTTTCAAAGGAGATGAGAACGATCGGGCGGCGGGCCGGGTCGGTGGTCTGCGCCGCCAGTTCGTCCGCCAGCATCAGCGCGCCGACCATTTTTGCGCCGCCCACCTCGCCCACCGCACCGCCGATAAAGCGTCCTTCCTGGGAGATGACAATGGCCGGGTGCTGGCCGAGCAGGCCGATGCCGGTAACGATGCCGTCGTCAAACTCCACCGCTTCATTCAGCACGGGCAGGTGCGGGCTGGTTCGTTTGTCCGCCGGGCCGATCAGTTCAGTAAAGGTGCCTTTATCCACCAGCGAGCTGGCGCGAACGCGGGCGCTGGCTTCCAGAAAACGCAGATCATTCATGATGGGTTTCTCCCGGCATAGCCTGCTGTAACGCTTGCTGAATTCTTAACGCGACGACCGCAGGCGTGGCGTTGTTGTCATTGATGCTGACCTGCATGTTGCCCAGGGGGCCGCTGTCCAGAAATCGTTTCAGTACGATTTCCCAGATATGATCGAAACCGGTCACCGGCGTGCAGATGCTGACTTCAATCCCGCCCGCCAGCGCTTTCGGCTCCAGCAGGATCTCCAGATCGCCGGAGCCAACAACGCCGCAGTGCACGGTTTGCTGCAGAGATGCTCTTTCGTGGGTGCCGCTGAAATGATGTGATATTTGATGTAGAGCCATGTCCTTTTCCCCTACCAGTTACGGAATCGAGTGGGCGGGTTATAGAGTCCGCCAGACCAGTCAACCAGATCGCGAATGCTTTTCGCCGCCAGCATCTGACGGTTGGCACGGCGACGGTCAATGCCTAAATCTTCCGGCGTTTTGACAATGCCTGCCTCCCGCAGCTGTGCGGTCTGTTCCGGATCGGCGGCAAGGCCAATTCCGGTGTAGCCCGCCACGGCGCGAATGGCCGCCATGCGCTGTTCCAGCCCTTCGCAGCGGTGCAGATAGGCGATGCCCTCTTCGGTCAGTACGTGGGTGACGTCATCGGCGTAGACCATCACCGGCGGCAGGGCGAGGTTGGCTTTTTCCGCCAGTTCCCAGGCGTCCAGCTTGTCGACGAAAGCGGGCTGGCGCTTCTCGCGGAAGGTTTCCTGCATCTGCACCACCAGACGTTTGCCGCGCGGCATATCGCCAATTAGCTGCTTTTGGGTGGCGTTAAACTCTTCGCCGCATTTCAGCCAGGATTGCGTTGCATGACGGCGGCCTTTGGCGTCGCAGCCCATATTCGGCGCGCCGCCAAAGCCCGAAACGCGGCTGGCGGTGGCGGTGCTACTGTTTCCGTACTTATCGATCTGCAAAGTGCCGCCGATAAACATGTCCAGCGCGTAGTGACCCGCAGCCTGGGCGAAGGCGCGGTTGGAGCGTAGCGTGCCGTCCTGGCCGATATAAAAGATATCCGGGCGTTCGGCGACATATTTTTCCATGCCCAGTTCGCCGCCGAAGCAGTGCACCGACTGGATCCAGCCGCTTTCGATCGCCGGGATCAGCGTTGGATGCGGGTTGAGTACCATATGGGTACAGACTTTGCCTTTCAGCCCAAGCTCGTCGCCGTAGGTGGGTAGCAGTAGCTCAATGGCGGCAGTGAAGAAGCCAATACCGTGGTTAATGCGCTCAACGCCGTATTCGGCATAGATACCTTTCAGCGCCATCATTGCCATCAGCACATGGGTGTCAGTAATAAGTCCCGGATCGCGGGTAAACAGCGGCTCGACATAGAACGGACGCGGCGCTTCAATCACCGCATTTACCCAGTCGCCGGGGATATCCACGCGCGGCACTTTATCGACAATCTTGTTGACCTGCGCGATCACAATTCCCTGGCGGAAGTGGGTGGCTTCGGTAATAACAGGAGTATCTTCGGTGTTAAAGCCGGTGTAGAGATTGCCGTCTTTATCCGCTTCAAAGGCGGTGATTAGCGACACGCGCGGCGTGAGGTCGACAAAGTAGCGGCTGAACAGCTCCAGATAGGTGTGGATGGCCCCGAGCTTGATCTTACCGTCCTGGATCAGCTTCGCCAGACGTCCATCCTGCGGCCCGGCATAGGCGAAATCGAGCTTTTCAGCGATGCCCTTTTCAAACAAATCCAGATGGATGGACAACGGTACGGATGACTGCACCATATGCAGGCCGGAGATCTTTTGCGGATCAAGCTGGCACAGGCATTCGGAGAGAAAATCCGCCTGTTTCTGGTTATTACCCTCGATATTGACGCGATCGAAGCTTCGAATAACGGCTTCCAGCGCGGCGACAGTATCTTTGGCGTCGATAATTTTGCCGTCACGAAAATACGGGGCCAGCTGATTCAGGCGCTGCGCCGTATCGTCCTTGAGTTGATGCCAGTTGTGCTCTTTTAGCATGGGTTGACTCCATTAATTCAGCAGGAATAGCGTGGAGATAAAGATCCGGGTGGCGATAGCCGAGACGATCAGACCGCTCACGCCCGCACCCATCGCTAGCGGCAGGATGATGGCGTAGGGGTTCTCATGGTTAACCTCTTTCTGCGCGATTTTTGCCGTCGTCGGCAGGCAGGAGACGCCCGCAATACCGATAGCCGGGTTATAACGCCCCTTCGAGATAAACCAGATAAACCAGCCGCCCAGCAGAGCGCCGACGGCGGAAATGGCCAGCGCGCCGATACCAAGGATCAGGATGATGGCAACTTTCGGGTCGAGAATAGTTTGCGCTTCACACAGCGTGCCCAGTAGCAGGCCGAGAAACAGCGTTGCGGTATAGGTCAGCGTGGATTCCAGTAATTTCTGAAACGGTTCGATCTCCGCCTCTTTAATAGCGATGCCGAGGAAGAACGAGAGGATCAGCGGCGCGGCGACCGGCAGCAGCAGGCACAACAGCAGGCAGGCGCAGACGGTAAAGATGAATTTCGCTTTCTTCGATACGGTGGGGTAGTCAATTTCAACTTCCATGCCACGGTATTTTTTCGGCACCAGCAGACGCACCAGGTACGGATAACCGGCATATGTCAGGCTCAGGTAGAGATAAGCGATAATGGCGATGGGGACGAACAGGTTCGGTGCCAGGATAAGGGAGGCAAAGAGCACCATCGGCCCATCTGCGCCGCCGATAGTGGCAATCGACGCGGCTTCGTTGGCGGGCAGGCCGAATACTTCAATACCCAGCAGCAGCGCGGCGAAGGTTCCCGCCTCGGCGAACAGAGCGACAACAATACTGGCCCAGGGGCGGAGCAAAATAAAGCTGATGTCGCTCATTGCGCCAATGCCGAAGAAAACGATACAGGCGATGAGGCCATTGCTAAAGGTGAAATTATAGACCGGCTGCAGGAAGTTTACCTGCATTAGGTTTACCAGCTCGTTAGGTTCGCTGACCATCGGGTCGAGAATTAAGGTCCCGGTTTGTCCGCCTGCCAGAAACAGTACCCCGGCGTTAACTGCAATCATACCAAGGCCCATCGGCACCATAATTAACGGTTCAAGCTTCCGACGGAATCCCATCCAGGCCAATATAAAGCCGAGAACAATTAACAGAAAACGTGCAATGGCTATTTTCGGGTCTTCAATAAAAAAAGTGCCAATGCCCGAAAAGAGCTTAACAAAGATATCCATAACTATATTCCTGATGGCAAAAGTAAAGTTCGCAAATTAATCGTCGGTGATATTTAACTTATTCATCATCTTGTTGACGCCAACGATGATGCCGACAACCGCAAATGAAATTACAATCGTTAAGCCATACGTTAATAAAGTATAAAAATAGATGTTCATATTCTTCCTTATGTCATATCTCCTTGCGGCTGGCGGCAAAGAAAATACATCGCCAGACACAGCGCTAATAAATCGGCCGAACCGCCTGGGCTGACCCACTTATCCATGCACCATGAATTAAAATCAGCCAGTTGCTGCTCGATCGCAGGGTTAAACATTCCGCCCTGCGTCACAAGACGCCGGGCATACTGCTTCATTTCCGCCAGCGCCTGCTGGCCGCCGCGAAACAGCACGGTAGTGTCATCGCAATGGGCCATTAAGGTGAGCAACGTATGAATAAGCGCTTCCCGCCAGGCCAGCCCGTTGTCCAGCGCCTGATGCAGCGCGGGTAAGCCAATCTGGCAAACTAGTGGGAAACCTTGCTCTGCCTCTCCGCGCACGCCGGTAATGCCGAATCCGACATACAATTTCTCACCGTGGGTTTGCGCCGGGCGTTCGGCCAGGGCGGCAAAATCCCTACGGCAGAGATCGCGGCAGAGTTCAGCGACGCACTGGCTTAAGGCGTTATATGAGAGGGTTTCTCCGCGCCCGGAAAGCCATCCTGCCGCTGTCGCCAGAACCGTGCCGGAAAAAAGAATGCCGCGCTGGGTATTAACCTGCTGTGTTGCCCGCAGCAGCGTATTTTCATAATGAATGCCAATGGCACGTATTTTTGTAAAGAGTTCCCACGGCGATCCTTGATGATTTTCCCCTGCATGGGCGCAGGCGCTAAAACAGGGGGCAATAGCCGATGAACTGGTAATAAATAACCAGATATCCATATCTTTATGCGCCCCTTGTGAATGAGGTGTAACAAGGCCAGGTTTAGGCCAGGCGGATACCTCCATTAACAGCGCTTTTAATAAGCACTCGCCGATCCACATAGCACGGGCAGTTGGTTGGCTCATGAGTATTCTCTTTTACCAGACTCAGGGTTGAAAAATAAAACAGAGGAAAACTAACACCGTTGAAAGAGGGGGGCAATTACGCCAGAGGTAATGTAATTACGCTCAACGTAATAAGGCGGGGATTATGTGAAAATATGAATGAAGACGATCACAAAATGGTTTAGCGGAGGAAAAGAAATGCGGCAAAAATGCCGCATAGCTCACTACCCCAACAGCTCCTCTTTCACCTGCATCGCTAAATCGAAAGAATGCAGACGCGCCTGGTGGTCGAAGATCTGGCCATTGACCATGATTTCGTCCGCCTCGGTTTCACGCAGAATCGACTCTAGCCCATGGCGGACTTTAGTTTTATCGCCGACCAGCGACATGCTCAGTGCCTGCTGCACACCATACTGCTCGGACGCTGACCACAGCTGATGCATATTTTCCACCGGCGGCGGCAACTGCCCGGTCTCGCCGCGACGCAGCTTCACAAACGCCTGTTGCATGGAGGTGAAGAGAAACTCCGCATCGCGGTTGCTGTCGGCGGCGATGATATTGATACACACCATCGCGTACGGTTTTTCCAGCCGCGCCGAAGGTTTGAAATTGCTGCGATACAGATGTAGGGCCTGGAACAACATATCCGGCGCGAAGTGCGAGGCGAAGGCAAACGGCAGGCCGAGCTGCGCCGCCAGTTGCGCGCTATAGAGGCTTGAGCCCAGCAGCCATACTGGAATGCGCTCCCCGTAGCCGGGAACCGGGCGCACGTGCGGGTTCGGATCGCGGGCGTCAAACCAGTCCACCAGTTCCGCTACATCGCGCGGGAAATTATCGACATCGCCGCTCATATGGCGACGCAGGGCGCGCATGGTCGGCTGATCGCTGCCCGGCGCGCGGCCAAGGCCGAGGTCGATCCGCCCGGGGTAAAGGGTGTTCAGGGTGCCGAACTGCTCAGCTATCACCAGTGGAGAGTGGTTAGGCAGCATCACGCCGCCGGACCCGAGATGCAGGGTGGTGGTGTTGGCGGCGAGATAGCCAATCAGCACCGAGGTCGCTGCGCTGGCAATGCCGACCATATTATGGTGCTCCGCCAGCCAGTAGCGATGATAGCCGCGCGATTCGGCCAGCCGGGCGAGATCCAGAGAGTGGGTAAAGGCTTCTTTGGCAGAAGATCCTTGCGGGATCGGCGCCAGATCGAGCACCGAGAATGGAACAGATTTGTCAGTCATAAAGGCTCACTTTGCTACAGCATCGTCATCAGATTGAAGGTCTTCTTCCAGCCTGGCGCATCCTGGACGCGCCAGCCAGAAAAGCTGCATCTTTAATAATGCATTAAAATCTGAGCACTGTTGTTAACAAAGTGAGCGGTATATCAGGCCTGAAGCACCAGTCCTGGCAATCGTTTCCAGTAGCCGTTGCAATCGCTATTGCTGGTGAGATCCAGCGGCGCAGCGCCGTTTTCGTTGGCGCGGAAGGCCTCGAGCATGGCGAAGGTCTCGTTGCCCATCGGCGACAGGCGCACCATATCCACCAGGCCGTGCATGGAGGTCAGCTCATTGCCCAGGTTATAGACGTAGCCGCTCATGGTCTGAATACCATTGAGCACGAACACCTGCTGGTTCTCCTGCGACAGCATGCTGCGCCCGGTTGGGTACTTGATGCAGCAGGTTTCGCACTCGTCCTTTGGCCGGTCTTCCGAGCGGGCGGTAAAGCAGCGCGCGGAATAAGCCAGCGGCAGATGGCCGTAGCTCAGCACTTCGACTTCAAACTGGTTGCGGATACCCAGCTCTTCGCACTGGGTCAGTAAATTAGCCAGCCAGTCGCGGGAGAGTTCCACCGGCATGCACCAGCGCACCATGCCCTGTTTCCGCAGCAGGCGCAGGGTAACGGCGTTGTAGCAGTTCAGCGCATGCCCGGCGACGAATGGTAGCTTGCGTTCGGCGCAGAGATTTACCACGCCCAAATCGCTGGCCTCAATCAGAAATTCGCCGTTATCGACATAGCGTTTCAGCTCGCCCAGTTCAGAAGAGGCCTGCACCAGCGCGAGGGTGGAGAGCACCACCTGCTTGCCGCTAGCGGCCAGCGTTTTCGCCATTTCGATCCAGTCGCCAACTTTGGTGGCGCGGCGTTTGCTGCATACCGCTTCGCCGAGATAAATGGTGTCGGCGCTGCAGTTTGCCGCCTGCTGGTAAAAATCTTCCAGCGTCTCTTTTGGCCAGTAGTACAGCACCGGCCCTAATGAATATTTCATGTTTCTCACTGCCATTTACGGTGATAAGCGCCAAGGGTAGTTTGTGTCCCCTCGGACATGGCGCCCAGGGTCTCCATCCAGGCGGACTGCGGTACGAAATTCTGCGGATCGGCTTTGCAGCGATCGATCGCCTGGCGCCAGACTTTCGCCACCTGGGTCACGTAAGCCGGGCTGCGCTGACGGCCTTCGATTTTCACCGAGGCGATATTGGCGGCCATCAATTCTGGCAACAGTTCCAGGGTGTTGAGGCTGGTGGGCTCCTCCAGCGCGTGATAGCGCTCGCCATCAACCAGGTAGCGGCCTTTGCACAGCGTCGGATAACCGGCATTCTCGCCATCCTGATAACGGTCAATCAGCACTTCATTGAGACGCGATTCCAGCCCCTGCGGCGTTTGCTGCCAGCGTACGAAGCGGGCAGGCGAACAGGCGCCGACGGTGTTGGGCGATTCGCCGGTCAGGTAGGAAGAGAGATAGCAGCGGCCTTCCGCCATGATGCACAGGCTGCCGAAGGCGAAGACTTCCAACGGCACCGGCGTAGCGCGGGCCAACTGTTTCACCTGATGAATAGACAACACGCGCGGCAGTACGACGCGCGCGACGTCGAAGTTGCGATGATAGAAGCGAATGGCCTCTTCATTGGTGGCGGAAGCCTGCACCGAAACGTGACGCTCAATGTGTGGGTAACGCTCCGCAGCGTACTCCAGCATGGCGATATCGGCCAGAATGAGCGCATCGGCGCCCAGTTGAGCGGCCATATCCACTGCTCGCTGCCAGCGGGCGTAGCCGTCGGGATGAGCGAAGGTATTGATGGCGATATGCAGCTTACGACGGTGCTGATGCACAAAGCTGACGGCTTCCTGCAGTTTCTTTTCGGTGAAATTAAGGCCGGCAAAGTGGCGGGCGTTGGTATCATCTTTCAGCCCGATATAGACGGCATCGGCGCCGTTTTCGATGGCCGCCTTAAGCGCCGGAAGGTTACCGGCTGGGCAGAGCAGCTCCATAATTTTTCCTGAAAAATGCGGCCCGTCAGGGACGCTGAATGGTTAACGAGCAGGGATTTTAGTTAACCTTCTGGTGACAATTTTTGATTTGAGGCAGTTAAAAGTGTATTGGCGGCGCCAATAACTGGCGGCCGTCATCGCGTTTTTGTTGATTTACGCCGCTATGTTGTTTATGTGATATGGCACAATAGCGGAACTATTGCATTCATGGAGTAAAGCTTGTGTTGGATAAACTGCGTTCCCGGCTGGTCCACTTTGGCCCGTCTTTAATGAGCGTGCCGGTTAAGCTGGCGCCTTTTGCCCTCAAGCGCCAGGTGCTGGAGCAAGTGCTGAGCTGGCAGTTTCGCCAGGCGCTGGCGGAGGGGGAGCTGGAGTTTCTTGAGGGGCGTTGGTTAAGTATTCATGTGCGTGACATCGGTCTGCTGTGGTATACCTCGGTAGTCGATGGTCGACTGGTGGTCAGCCAGCAGGCCGACGCCGACGTCAGCTTCAGCGCCGACGCCAGCGATCTGTTAATGATCGCCGCGCGCAAGCAGGATCCGGATACGCTATTCTTCCAGCGTCGTCTGGCCATTGAAGGCGATACGGAGCTGGGGCTGTATGTAAAAAATTTGATGGACGCCATTGAGCTCGAGCAGATGCCAAAAGCGCTGCGCGTGATGTTGCTGCAACTGGCGGATTTTGTCGAAGCTGGACTGAAGAGCCCGCAGAAACCTGAACAGACATCGGTAGGTGAGGCATGCTGATTCGAGTGGAGATTGGGATTGATGCACCGGGAATCGACGCGCTGCTGCGTCGTACCTTCGGCCGCGATGCCGAAGCGCAGCTGGTGCACGATCTGCGTGAAGATGGACTGATCACGCTGGGGGTAGTGGCGACGGATGATGAAGGCCAGATGATCGGCTACGTTGCCTTCAGCCCGGTGGCGGTGGAAGGTGAAGAGCTGCAGTGGGTCGGCCTGGCGCCGCTGGCGGTAGATGAACGCTACCGCGGACAGGGCATTGGCCGGCAGCTGGTTTATGAAGGGCTGGACTCGCTGAATGAGTTTGGCTACGCCGCGGTGGTGACGCTGGGCGACCCGGATTTATACCGTCGCTTCGGCTTTGAACCGGCCGCGCGCTTCGATCTCCGCTGCCGCTGGCCGGACAGCGCCGAGGCGTTCCAGGTTCACCGTCTGGCGGATGACGCCCTCGACGGCGTCCATGGCCAGGTAGAATACAGCGAGCACTTTAATCGTCTTTAAGCCTTGCCAGCAGGGTTTCGAAGGCATCCTCTCCGGCAACGAGGCGCTCTTTTTCGCGCTTCGTTAGCTGCTTGACGCGATATTCCAGTCGCAATGCAAGTGAGTGTTCACCAACTTCGTGGCTAAAGGCCAGCTGCAGGTCGCCTTTGCCGCGCAACGCCTTTGCGCCTTTTCCCGCCTGATGCTGGCGAAAGCGGCGTGGCACGTCGGTGGTGATGCCGGTATAAAGGCGATTATCCGCGGTTCGAATGAGATACAGAAACCAGCACACGGTCACAAAGTCACTATGGTAAGGTGTGTGCACCATAGCATAATGGAGAAGAAAGATGGATACGCTTGCCGCCATTGGTCGCTGGCTGAGTAAACAGCACGTCGTCACCTGGTGCGTCTCCCGTGAAGACGAGCTGTGGTGCGCGAATGCCTTTTACGTCTATGACCCGGATACCGTGGCCTTTTATCTGCTCAGCGAGGAGCACACCCGCCATGGCCAGATGACCGGACAGAGGGCGAAGGTGGCCGGCACGGTTAACGGCCAGCCAAAAACCGTGGCCCTGATCCGCGGGGTGCAGTTCAAAGGCGAGATCCGTCGTCTGAGCGGTGACGAAGAGGCGCGAATGCGCCAG
This sequence comes from Klebsiella sp. HMSC16A12, assembly GCF_001808265.1. Taxonomy (NCBI): domain Bacteria; kingdom Pseudomonadati; phylum Pseudomonadota; class Gammaproteobacteria; order Enterobacterales; family Enterobacteriaceae; genus Klebsiella; species Klebsiella sp. HMSC16A12. Next base: position 74,335 of record NZ_KV792542.1, on the reverse strand, counting down.
CGCTACGTCAAGCGCTTCCCGGTGGCCCGCATGCTGTCGGCGCCGGTATGGGAGATTCGTCCGGACGAAATCAAATTTACCGACAACACGCTGGGTTTCGGGAAAAAATTACACTGGCGGCGTGATGCCGGCGCCGAGCAGGCGTAGCGCTTCGCGATTGAAGGCCGGTAGATCGTCCGGCGTTCTGCTGGTGACCAGCTGTTCGTTATCGACCACCACCTCCTGGTCGTAAAACTCGCCCCCGGCGTTTTTCACATCCACCACAATCGGTTTCACCGCCGTGAGCTTACGTCCGCGGATCACATCGGCGCTGATCAGCAGCTGCGGGCCGTGGCAGATGGCAAACACCGGCTTACCGCCGTTGACAAAATCGCGGGTAAAGGTGACGAAGCGTTCATCACCACGCAGCTGGTCGGGAGAGTAGCCCCCGGGCAGCAATAAGGCATCAAATTCACCCGGTGTGACGTCATCGATGGCTCTGTCGATGGCGACCTCGGCTTCTCCCTGCTTACCCTTTACCGTTTTGCCAGCCTGCTTTTCGATCGTGATGACCTGATGCCCGGCGAGCTTAAAGGCTTCGGCGGGAGAGGTAAATTCAGAATCTTCAAAGTCGTCGGTAATGAGGACGGCTATCTTTTTACTCATACTTCCTCCACTGTCTGGATGGTCAATGAGGTAATTCCATGATGATGGTGGATACTTACCTTGTAAGGTATTAAGCCTGGAACATGAGCCCGAAAGTGCAAGGCGGAGAATTCTGTAAAGGAGAACCAATGAGTCAGGTATTATTAACCGGCGCGACCGGGTTAGTTGGCGGTCACTTACTCCGGCTGCTGCAGAATGAGCCCCGTATAAGCACCATCGCCGCGCCGACGCGTCGCCCGCTGGCGCCAGCGGAAGGTGTCTTTAATCCTCACGATCCCCAGCTGACCGATGCCCTGGCGCAGGTGGTTGACCCGGTGGATATCGTCTTCTGTTGCCTGGGAACGACGCGCCGGGAGGCCGGGAGCAAAGAGGCCTTCGTCCATGCTGACTACACGCTGGTGGTTGATACCGCGCTGACCGGCAAACGACTGGGTGCGCAACATATGCTGGTGGTTAGCGCGATGGGCGCCAACGCCCACTCGCCGTTTTTCTACAATCGGGTGAAGGGGGAAATGGAGGCGGCGCTGATTGAGCAAGACTGGCCGCGGCTGACCATCGCCAGGCCGTCGATGCTGTCAGGCGAGCGGGAAAAAAAGCGGGCCAATGAGACCTTCCTCGCACCATTGTTCCGGCTCTTGCCGGGGAACTGGAAATCCATTGCGGCCCGCGATGTGGCGATCGCCCTGCTGGCGGAGGCGCTGTCGCCCACCCACGAAGGGGTGCGAATTCTGTCATCATCGGAACTACGGGAGCGCGCCGCGCGGCAGGCTGAATAGCGGTTTGCAAACGCAGGCTTCCGGCGTAGTATTCACGGCTTCAATTCATATCCACATTTCTTGCTGGGGAATGCTATGGCTGGTCAGTCTTCATCTCAGGCGGCGTCACCATTTCAATGGTGGAAACCCGCGCTTTTCTTTCTCGTCGTGATTGTTGGTCTGTGGTACATCAAATGGCAGCCGTACTACGGGAAAGCCTTCACCGCTGCGGAAACCCACAGTATCGGTAAATCTATTCTCGCCCAGGCCGACGCTAACCCGCTGATGGCGGCGTGGGACTATGCGATGGTTTACTTCCTTGCCGTCTGGAAAGCGGCGGTGCTCGGCGTGCTGCTCGGGTCGTTGATTCAGGTACTCATTCCGCGCGACTGGCTGCTACGCACCCTGGGACAATCGCGGTTTCAGGGCACGCTGCTGGGAGCGATTTTCTCGCTGCCCGGCATGATGTGCACCTGCTGCGCCGCGCCGGTCGCGGCCGGGATGCGCAAACAGCAGGTGTCGATGGGCGGGGCGCTGGCGTTCTGGATGGGGAACCCGCTGCTCAATCCGGCGACGCTGGTGTTTATGGGCTTTGTTCTGGGCTGGCAGTTTGCGCTGGTTCGCCTGGTGGCGGGTCTGGCGACAGTATTAACTGTGGCGACGCTGGTGCAGAAATGGGTGAAAGAGGCGGCGACGCAGCCGGTAGCGGTGCCTGCTGCACCGTCGGAAGCGACTCAGGGCGGCTTCTTTAGCCGCTGGCTGCGGGCGCTGTGGACGCTGTTCTGGAACACGATCCCGGTTTATATCCTCGCGGTGCTGGTGCTGGGAGCGGCGCGCGTCTGGCTGTTCCCGCACGCCGATGGCGTAGTGGATAATACGTTGTTCTGGGTTATCGCGATGGCGATCGCCGGCTGCCTGTTTGTGATCCCTACCGCGGCGGAAATTCCGATTGTACAGACAATGATGCTGGCGGGTATGGGGACGGCGCCCGCGCTGGCGCTGCTCATCACACTGCCGGCAGTGAGCGTGCCGTCGCTGATTATGCTGCGTAAAGCCTTCCCGGCCAAAGCGCTGTGGCTGACGGGCGGACTGGTGGCGCTGTGCGGGGCGATTGTCGGTGCGCTGGCGCTGGTGTAGTTTGCCGTAAACGTACGCATAGCCGGATTGGATGCCGGGTGGCGGCTACGCCTTACCCGGCACACAACGTACAGGGGGCGGTAGCCCGGCTAAGCGCAGCGCCAGCCGGGAAACTGCAGCTTTATTTAATGTAGGTAAAGGCGGTGGTCACCCGGGATACACCGCTTACCCGGCTGGCAATATCCGCCGCCGCCCGGCCTTCGCGGTCGGTCACCAGCCCCATCAGGAAGACTTCGCTGTTTTCCGTGGTTACTTTCACGTTCGAGGATTTGACCTGATCGGTGCTCAGGAGCTGCGAACGCACCTTGGTGGTAATCCAGGTATCAGACGAGGCGGTGCCTAAACCAATCGGCTGGCCCTGGCGCACTTCATTAAACACTTCCGTGGTCCCTTCCACGCCCATGGCGATTTGCTTGGCGCGCGCGGAGAGGTCCGGCGTCGGCGACTGGCCGGTCAGCAGGACTTTGCCCTGATAAGCGGTGACGTTGATACGGGCCTGTTTCTTAATCTGTTCATCTTTCGACAAGGCGCTATTGACGCGCAGTTCCAGGGTACTGTCATCGACCTGGGTTCCCACCGTACGCGGGTCCGTTGCGGCTTTGGTGCCGACTGCTGCCGTTCCGACTACCGCGGCGGCAACGCAGCCCTGCAGCAGTAGTGCAGAAAGCAGGATGGCGAGGGGCGAGAGAGCCTTCATGTGTTCTCCTTAATCGTCCTGGTGTGGAAAAAGAGTGTTATCTATCAAATCGCACAGACAGTTGACGGTCAGCATGTGCATCTCCTGGATACGCGCGCTGCGATGGGAGGGGATGCGGATTTCGACATCCTGTTGACCTAACAGGCCCGCCAGCTCACCGCCGTCATAGCCGGTTAACGCGACGATGGTCATGTCGCGGGTCACGGCGGCTTCCACCGCCTTGACGATGTCCCGACTGTTTCCGCGCGTAGAGATCGCCAGCAGCACATCGCCGGCGTGTCCCAGGGCGCGCACCTGCTTGGCGTAGATCTCGTCATGCAAGCGATCGTTAGCGATGGCGGTTAAGACCACATTATCGGTATTTAGTGCAATGGCAGGTAAACCAGGGCGTTCCGTTTCAAAGCGATTAATCATGCTGGCAGCAAAATGCTGTGCGTTGGCGGCGGAGGTGCCATTACCACAACAGAGGATTTTGTTGCCGTTAAGCAGGGACTGGACGAGCGTCATCGCCGCCCGGGAGATGGCGTCCGGGAGTGCTTCCGCTGCGGCAATTTGGGTTTGAATGCTTTCGGTAAAGCAGGCTTTGATTCTGTCGAGCACGGGATCCCTTACTTCTGGTATTACGCTATTCGCCAAAGGCGTTTTTTAGCCATTGGATGTCGTTTCCGGTGAAGGCTACCACATCGAAACGGCAATCCACAGTCTCAAAGCTCCCATTCTGTCGGCAGAGCCACAAACGGGCGGCTTTAAGCAGTCGTTGTTGTTTTTGCGGAGTGACGCTGGCTGCCGCATCACCGTACCGGGCGCTACGGCGGTAGCGCACTTCGATAAAAACGGTGACCGTGCCGTCGCGCATGATAAGGTCAATTTCGCCGCCACGCTCGCGGGCATTGGCGGCGATAAAACGCAGGCCCTGGCCTTCCAGCCAGCGGCGAGCCTGGTTTTCCCAGGCATCGCCGGTCTGTTTGCTTAGCTGGCCGGAACGATTTTTCCCTGCTGGTACTTGAGCCATGACAGTTTCCTGTTAATCACGCAATCCTGGTTGGCCGTCAGATCGCCGGTATTGCCGTTCAGCTCGAAGCCAGGCGTCTGGCGCATTTGCGTGAAGTGATTTGCCAGTGACCAGGCGTCAGCGCCCATGGCATACAGACGCGCCAGCGAGTAGTCATTACGCACCGCGGACAGCGCCTGCTGCATTAGCGACGGATTGCTGCCGGCCAGCATTGGGATCTCACTATACTGCAAGCCTTCCATCTCCAGACGGAAATCCGGCCCCGCGGTGCCCTGGGCGCTGCGCGAGCTGGCGTACAGGGTGACATTGCTCTGGCTGCCGTTGCGCATGGCGATCATCGGTTTGATATAGGCAATCTGTTCCGGGGTGGCGAGGATATAGGCCGCATCGACGCTGCCGCCGCTGCTTACCGGCATCTCATCCGCACTGCCGAGGATGCTGTTCTGCGCTGATGGCAGGGTGGAGACCGGGGTGCCGCTCAGCGCAATGCCCCCGCCGCCGTTCACACCGGCGCGCAGCTCGGCCGTGGATCCAAAACGCTGCTGCAGGACGCTGGCGCCGCCCAGCTTCAGCCACTCGTCGGCAAAAGCGCTAACCACACGATCGCCCAGCGCGCCGCGCGGAACCAGCAGCAGCGGGGTCTGTTTCCCCTGTTGGTGGATATGTCGGGCGGCGTCACGCGCTTCGTCTTCCGGAGAAAGCGCGAAATAGCAGAGGTTAGCGCGGCTTTCGACTTTTTCCGGCTGGTTGAGGGCCAGCACATTGAGCGGCGTGTTGCTCTTGATAACCTCTTCAACGTTTTCTTTCAGCAACGGCCCAACCACCAGGGTGGCGCCATCCTGCTGCGCCTGGGCGAGCAGCTGGCTTATCGGCTGGCTGGTGGTGTCGTAAATTTTCAGTTCCGCAGAAGGGTTAGCGGCGGTTGCGACCACGGGCTGCGGCTGTGCGGCCGGCGCGGTAACCGGCTGGGTGGCCGGGGAAGCGGTAGTCTGCGGCGTGGCGGATGTTGCCGGCGCCTGGGCTGCCGGTTCCGCAGCAGGCGCTGCCTGGTCCTGCGTCGGGGCCTGAACCGGATCAGCGCGGCTTCCGGCGGCGGTAAGATCGCTGATTTCTGCCTGCGACGGACTCACCACATCATCATTACCGGAGACATTCGCCGCCTGGGCGACCTGGGCGGGAACCGCGCTGCCCGTCACCGACGGCGCGCCGTTTTTGGCGGCTTCAAAGCCCTGCTGGATAGTGCGGCCGAAGATCGACGCCTGACCGTTCAGCGGCAGAAAAAGCGCAATCTTGTTGATGGACGCGGGCTTATAGTTTTGCATATTCACAAGCGCCGTCGGCAGCATTTTAGCGCCCGGGTTTTGCGGATAGCGCGTCTGCCAGTCTTTAACGCCCGCTTTCAGTAGCGTCGGATCGTTGCGGTTGTCAAACCACATCCGCTGCAGATCCAGCCAGCCCTGGAGGATATTTTCATCGGCGTTGATCACCAGCGCATTGGCCTGGTCCTGGGGCATCGAGGTGAGCGCTTGCCAGGTCGCATCAATATTTTTCTGACGCTGTTTGGCGTCACTCAGCAGCGGCTGCTGGGCGATTAAGGCGCGCAGCAGGGTCAGCGATGGTTTGCCCTGGCTGGCATCGATTTGCGCCTGCCAGTAGCGCGCCTGCTGAGGCTGCTCAAGGTTTGTCGGATCGATCTTAGCCAGCAGATTACGGGCGGCCTGATAATCGTTCTGCGCCAGCTTCACTTCCACCGCCAGCAGCGACTGTTCACGGGCCTGAGTGCTGTTCAGGTTCGCCGGCAGCTGGTTAAACAGGTCGATAGCCTGCTGCTTCTTCCCTTCCTGCAGTAGTGCACGAATGGCGAGTAATTGCCAGTTGGTCTTGCTATCATTCGTGCTTTGCTGCATCTGCTGTAAGTAGAAACTGGAGTTGGCCTGCGACGTACCCTGCATAAACGCCGCGCTTTGATCCTGCGTGTGGGTGCCGCAGCCAGCAAAAATAAGAGTCGCCAGCAATACGGGCAGGCAGCGCGCGGGCTTAGAACGAAGAAATGTTGACGGTACCATAAGTGTCCAGTGATATTTTTTTGGCTCAATGCTCAATATTAAATCGGCAATACGGACGAGACAATGAAACAACACGAATCAGCGGATAATTCTCAGGGGCAGCTCTATATTGTGCCCACTCCGATAGGAAATCTGTCTGATATCACGCAGCGTGCACTGGAAGTGCTGCAAGCCGTTGATTTAATTGCAGCGGAAGATACCCGTCATACCGGTTTGCTGCTGCAACATTTTGCGATAAACGCCCGTTTGTTTGCGCTTCACGACCATAATGAGCAGCAAAAGGCGGAAACCCTGCTTGCCAAACTGAAAGAAGGGCAAAACATCGCGCTGGTTTCCGATGCCGGCACGCCGCTGATTAACGATCCTGGTTACCATCTGGTGCGCACCTGCCGCGAAGCGAATATTCGCGTGGTGCCGCTGCCGGGCCCCTGTGCGGCTATCGCCGCCCTGAGCGCCGCCGGCCTGCCTTCCGACCGTTTCTGTTATGAAGGCTTCCTGCCGGCGAAATCGAAAGGCCGCCGCGATACCCTGAAAGCGCTGGAAGAAGAGCCGCGCACCCTTATCTTCTATGAGTCGACCCACCGTCTGGTGGAGAGTCTGGAGGATATCTGCGCGGTACTGGGAGAATCCCGCTATGTGGTGCTGGCTCGTGAGCTGACCAAAACCTGGGAGTCGATCCATGGCGCGCCGATTGGTGAGCTGGTGGCGTGGGTGAAGGAAGATGAAAACCGTCGTAAAGGCGAGATGGTGCTGATCGTCGAAGGTTTCAAGGCTCAGGAAGAGGCGCTGCCGGCGGCCGCGCTGCGTACTCTGGCGCTGCTGCAGGCGGAGCTGCCGCTGAAGAAAGCCGCCGCGCTGGCCGCGGAAATCCACGGCGTGAAGAAAAACGCGTTGTATAAGTACGCCCTGGAGCAGCAGGGGGAGTGATCCTGTAAACCCAATTGAAGCCTGGCAAGCAGCCCTTCAGATAGTGAAGAGCTGCTTGAGCGTCCTCCCACATGTCGGAAGAAATGTCGGAAAAAATGTCGGAAGAAAAGGGCAGAATCGCTTTTCTTGCCGCCCAGCATCCCTAACCAACAAGCCCGGATAGATCCGGGCTAAAAGTGGTTAAATCCTTACGCTCTCGATCAGGTTACCGGCGCCGGGTTAAATACCGCCAGCTGGTTGTGCAGGCCCCATTGATCGGAGAAGGTTTTTTTGCGTCCGCTGGCGACGTCGAGAATAAATTCGAACAGCTTCCGCCCGACATCCTCAATCGTCTCTTCGCCAGTGGCGATGGTCCCGGCGTTAATGTCCATTAAGTCATACCAGCGGTTGGCCAGCTCGGTACGGGTCGCCATTTTTATCACCGGTACCGCCATCAGCCCGTACGGCGTACCGCGACCGGTGGTGAATACCTGCACCGTGATGCCAGAGGCTACCTGCTGGGTGCCGCAGACAAAATCGCTGGCGGGGGTTGCGGCGTAAATGAGGCCGCGTTTGGTCGGACGCTGCCCCGGAGAGAGCACCTCAACGATGGCGCTTTTCCCTGATTTGGCAATCGACCCCAGCGCTTTTTCCACCACGTTGGCCAGACCGCCTTTCTTGTTGCCGGGGGAGGGGTTGGCGCTGCGGTCGGTTTTGCCCATATCAAGATAGTTATCGTACCAGGCCATCTCTTCCAGCAGACGTTTACCGACCTCTTCGTTAATCGCCCGCGGCGTCAACAGATGAATGGCGTCGCGTACTTCGGTCACTTCTGAGAACATCACCGTCGCGCCGCAGCGCACCAGCAGGTCGGACGCGTAACCTACCGCCGGGTTGGCGGTCACGCCTGAAAAGGCGTCGCTGCCGCCGCACTGCATCCCGACCACCAGCTCAGAGGCCGGGCAGGTTTCCCGCTGGCGCTGGTTCAGTTTCGCCAGGTGGCGCTCGGCGACCTGCAGAATGTCATCGACCATCGATTTAAAACCAACATGCTTTTCATCCTGCAGGCTGACGATGCTGGCGCTGTCCACCGGGATACTTTTGACGTCTTCCGTGCCCTGCAGCAGGCGTTCCGGCTGCAGCTTCTCACAGCCGAGGCCAATGACCATCACCTCGCCGCCGAAGTTTGGGTTGAGGGCGATATTATGAATGGTGCGAATCGGCACTACCGCCGCCGGCGCATTAATCGCCACGCCGCAGCCATAGAGATGATTCAGGCCCACCACGCCATCGACGTTGGGATAGTTTGGCAGCAGGTCGCGTTCAATGATTTTCACCACGTAATCGACCACGCCAGCGACGCAGTGCACGCTGGTGGTAATACCCAGCAGATTCTTGGTACCCACGCTGCCGTCAGCATTGCGGTAGCCTTCGAAGGTGTAACCTTCCAGCGGCGGTAGCGGTTCAGGCACTTTAGTGGCCAGCGGCAGGGTATTCAGCGGCGGGGCGGTGGGCAGCTCCACCAGCGACTCGTCAATCCAGCTTCCCTGCGGGATATCGCGTACGGCATAGCCAATGACTTCGCCGTAGCGGATGATTTCACCATGGGCGGGGATATCCACCAGGGCAACTTTGTGACCCTGCGGGATATGCTCGACGAGCGTCAGGCCGTCCGGGAAACGCGTTCCGGCGGTTAAGCCGCGATCGTTGACAATAATCGCCACATTATCTGTCGGGTCAACTTTAATATAAAACGCGGTCGGCGATTGTTGTCGAATTGCAATGTCAGCCATTGTCCAGTCATCTCCAAACAGGTGCTAATAATAAAATAAAACGCTAATTCATTTGCTACGTATCAGTATGATGGAATAAAGGATGTCAGCTGAGTTGATTTTAAAATGTGATCGGCATCACTCCTTTTTATGACGCTAACCTCTGCAGGGCAGGCAATCGTAAGAAGTGTGGATTAGCGCCCATGACTTATGGCATAAGCACAATTATGGCTTTAAATAATAACTTTATATTGTGGGTATGCATAGTGTCTGGCGGGGGCGTGCTGATTATACTGAGTCATGTTTTTGAGGTGATCGATATGCGAATAGACAGTTTCAATATCGTCTTTTAAATAAATCAGAAACCACTTAAAACAATTATAAAAGGTGTTCTGTGCCCGAGGAATGTCTAAATGATTTTGGATTCTACATTAGATGAAAAAAAAGGAATACCGACCCGCTATTTAATTCTGTTGATGATATTTGTGGTGACGGCAGTGAACTATGGCGACCGCGCGACCTTGTCTATCGCCGGTACTGAAGTCGCGAAAGAGCTGGGGCTCAGCGCGGTGTCGATGGGATACATTTTTTCCGCCTTCGGCTGGGCTTATCTGCTGATGCAGATCCCTGGCGGCTGGCTGCTGGATAAATTTGGCTCGAAAAAGGTTTACTCATACAGTCTGTTTTTCTGGTCACTGTTTACCTTCCTGCAAGGCTTTATTGATGTGTTCCCGCTCGCCTGGGCCGGGGTCTCCATGTTCTTTATGCGTTTTATGCTGGGCTTTTCCGAAGCGCCCTCGTTTCCCGCCAACGCCCGCATTGTGGCGGCCTGGTTTCCGGCCAAAGAGCGGGGTACGGCTTCAGCTATCTTTAATGCCGCTCAGTACTTCTCGCTGGCTCTGTTCTCGCCGCTGCTCGGCTGGCTGACCTTCGCGCTGGGCTGGGAACATGTCTTTACCGTGATGGGGATAATAGGGTTTGTGCTCACCATCATCTGGGTGAAGTTTGTGCATAACCCCACCGATCATCCGCGAATGTCCGCCGCGGAGCTGAAATATATCTCAGAAGGCGGCGCAGTGGTCGATATGGACCATAAAAAAGAGGCCACCCCGGCGGCCGGGCCGAAGATGGACTATATCCGCCAGTTGCTGACTAACCGAATGATGTTAGGCGTATTTTTCGGTCAGTATTTCCTGAATACCATTACATGGTTCTTCCTGACGTGGTTTCCGATCTACCTCGTGCAGGACAAGGGAATGTCGATTCTGAAAGTGGGGTTTGTGGCTTCGATTCCGGCGCTGTTTGGCTTTGCTGGCGGCGTACTGGGCGGGCTGTTTTCGGATTATCTGATTGGCCGCGGCTGCACGCTGACTTTTGCGCGTAAGCTGCCCATTGTGCTGGGAATGCTGCTGGCGTCGTCCATCATCCTGTGTAACTACACGGCCAGCACGCCGCTGGTCATTACGCTGATGGCGCTGGCGTTCTTTGGCAAAGGCTTTGGCGCGCTGGGCTGGCCGGTCATCTCGGATGTCGCGCCGAAGGAGATTGTTGGCCTGTGCGGCGGGGTATTCAACGTCTTTGGCAATGTGGCCTCGATCGCCACGCCGCTGGTTATTGGCTACATCGTGAGCGAACTGCACTCATTTAATGGCGCACTGATTTTTGTTGGCGGCTCCGCGCTGATGATGATGGTCTGCTACCTGTTTGTGGTTGGCGATATCAAACGTATGGAATTGCAGAAGTAAGCAACGATTAACGCAAGGTAAAAATCATGGATAACGCAATTTTTCCGAACAAATTTAAGGCCGCGCTGGCGGCGCATCAGGTGCAGATTGGCTGCTGGTGCGCTTTGGCTAACCCGATTAGCACCGAGGTGCTGGGTCTGGCGGGGTTCGACTGGCTGGTGCTGGATGCGGAACACGCGCCAAACGACGTCACCACGCTCATTCCGCAGCTGATGGCCCTGAAAGGTAGCTCCAGCGCGCAGGTAGTCCGTGTGCCGACCAATGAACCCATCATCATCAAGCGCATGCTGGACATCGGCTTCTATAACTTCCTGGTGCCGTTTGTCGAGACGGCTGAACAGGCGGCGCAGGCGGTGGCTTCGACCCGTTATCCGCCGGAAGGGATCCGCGGGGTCTCCGTTTCCCACCGCGGCAATATGTTTGGCACCGTGCCGGACTACTTCGCCCAGTCCAACAAGAACATTTCCATTCTGGTGCAGATTGAGAGCCAGACCGGAGTGGACAACGTCGAGGCGATTGCCGCGACCGAGGGCGTGGACGGTGTGTTTGTCGGCCCGAGCGACCTGGCCGCCGCCTTAGGCCATTTGGGCAATGCCGCCCATCCTGAGGTGCAGCGCGCTATCCAACATATCTTCGCCAGCGCGAAGAAGCACGGTAAGCCAAGCGGCATTCTGGCGCCAGTGGAAGCCGATGCGCGCCGCTATCTGGAATGGGGCGCGACCTTCGTCGCCGTTGGCAGCGATCTGGGCGTCTTCCGTTCTGCAACCCAGAAACTTGCCGACGCGTTTAAAAAATAATCACCAGGATGAAGAGAGAGAACATTATGACAATCAAAGTAGGTTTTATCGGTCTTGGCATTATGGGCAAACCGATGAGCAAAAATTTGCTGAAAGCGGGTTACTCGCTGGTGGTGTCTGACCGTAACCCGGAAGCGATTGCCGACGTGATCGCCGCTGGCGCTGAGACCGCGACGACGCCGAAAGCGATTGCCGAACAGTGCGAGGTGATCATCACCATGCTGCCGAACTCTCCGCATGTTAAAGAGGTGGCGCTGGGTGAAAACGGCATTATTGAAGGGGCGAAACCGGGCACCGTAGTGATCGATATGAGCTCCATTGCGCCGCTGGCGAGTCGGGAAATCAGCGAAGCGCTGAAAGCCAAAGGTATTGATATGCTGGATGCGCCGGTGAGCGGCGGCGAACCGAAAGCCATCGACGGCACGCTGTCGGTCATGGTCGGCGGCGATAAAGCGATCTTCGATAAATACTACGATCTGATGAAAGCGATGGCCGGCTCCGTAGTGCATACCGGCGATATTGGCGCGGGCAACGTCACCAAACTGGCTAACCAGGTGATTGTCGCGCTGAACATCGCGGCGATGTCTGAAGCGCTGACCCTGGCGACTAAAGCCGGCGTCAATCCGGATCTGGTTTATCAGGCTATTCGCGGCGGTCTGGCGGGCAGTACCGTGCTGGATGCGAAAGCCCCGATGGTGATGGACCGTAACTTCAAACCGGGTTTCCGTATCGACCTGCATATTAAAGATCTGGCCAATGCGTTGGATACCTCACACGGCGTGGGCGCCCAACTGCCGCTGACGGCGGCGGTGATGGAGATGATGCAGGCGCTGCGCGCGGACGGTCTCGGCACTGCAGACCATAGCGCGCTGGCGTGCTATTACGAAAAACTGGCGAAAGTGGAAGTCACTCGCTAACAAGAAGGGCGCCCTGCGCGCCCTGTTATGCTTGCCTTGCGCGGCACTGTCAGGCTACAAAATTATGAAAATCGTCATTGCCCCAGACTCTTACAAAGAAAGCCTTTCTGCCAGCGAGGTAGCTCAGGCGATAGAAAAAGGATTTCGGGAAATTTTCCCTGATGCACAGTATGTTTCCCTGCCCGTCGCCGACGGCGGCGAGGGGACGGTGGAAGCCATGATTGCCGCCACCCAGGGAAAGGAACATTTCGCATGGGTAACGGGTCCGCTGGGTGAGAGAGTGAAGGCCTGCTGGGGCATGTCCGGCGACGGCGTCACCGCGTTTATTGAGATGGCGGCAGCCAGCGGTCTGGGGCTCGTTCCGCCCGACAAACGTAACCCGCTCATCACCACTTCACTGGGTACCGGGGAGCTAATATTACAGGCGCTGGAGCATGGTGCGGAACGGATCATTATCGGCATCGGCGGTAGTGCGACCAACGACGGTGGGGCGGGTATGATGCAGGCGCTAGGCGCCCGCCTCTGTGACGCCGAGGGACAAGAGATCGGCCATGGCGGGGGCAGTTTGAGCCGTCTGAGCCGGATCGATCTTTCCGCCATCGATCCGCGCTTACGTGACAGGATGATCCACGTGGCCTGCGATGTTACCAATCCGCTGGTGGGCGAGCGTGGGGCGTCGCGGATCTTTGGCCCACAGAAAGGGGCGACCGAGGCGATGATCGTCGAGCTGGATCGTAATCTGGCGCATTATGCCGACGTCATTAAGGCGTCGCTGCAGGTGGACGTGAAGTCGATCCCTGGCGCGGGAGCGGCCGGCGGCATGGGCGCGGCGCTGATGGCCTTTCTCAATGCGGAGCTGCGCAGCGGGATTGAGATCGTTACCGAGGCGCTGAAGCTGGAAGAGCAGATCCATGACTGCTCACTGGTGGTCACCGGGGAAGGGCGGCTCGATAGCCAGTCTGTTCACGGTAAGGTGCCGGTGGGGGTGGCTCGGGTGGCGAAGAAATACCGTAAGCCGGTGATCGGTATTGCTGGCAGCCTGACTCACGATGTCGGCGTGGTTCACCAGCACGGTATCGATGCCGTATTCAGCGTGTTAACTTCCGTTTCGACGCTGGAAGAGGCATTTCGCGGGGCGTTTGATAATATTTACCGCGCGTCGCGTAATATTGCTGCCACCCTGCAGGTTGGGATGACCACTGAGGGATGACAACGGGCGGTAAACCCTCTATACTGCGCGCCGAAGCTGACCAGACAGTCGCCGCTTCGTCGTCGTCCTCCTTCGGGGGGAGACGGGCGGAGGGGAGGAAAGTCCGGGCTCCATAGGGCAAGGTGCCAGGTAACGCCTGGGGGGTGTCACAGCCCACGACCAGTGCAACAGAGAGCAAACCGCCGATGGCCCGCGCAAGCGGGATCAGGTAAGGGTGAAAGGGTGCGGTAAGAGCGCACCGCGCGGCTGGTAACAGTCCGCGGCACGGTAAACTCCACCCGGAGCAAGGCCAAATAGGGGTTCATAAGGTACGGCCCGTACTGAACCCGGGTAGGCTGCTTGAGCCAGTGAGCGATTGCTGGCCTAGATGAATGACTGTCCACGACAGAACCCGGCTTATCGGTCAGTTTCACCTTTTACGCAAAAGCCCCGCTCCGGCGGGGTTTTTGCTATTCGAATAGCGGAGAAAGGATGAATGACTGTCCACGACGCTATACCAAAAGAACGCGGCTTATCGGTCAGTTTCACCTTTTTATGTCAAAACCCCGCTTCGGCGGGGTTTTTGCTATCTGAACCCGTGACGAGGATGAATGACTATCCACGACGCTATACCAAAAGAAGGCGGCTTCTCGGTCAGCTACCGTTATTTAACCACCTTAGGATTCTGTAGCGTCGGGATCGTGGAATCTTGCACCTGATGAACCTGGCCGACGATCGTAGCGACGCTGCCGTTGCTTAAAGCCTCTACGTCTGCGCTGTTATGCGAGCCAAAATTAAAGGTAAGACGTTTATCCGTTTTATTCTGTTCATCTCGCATGGTCACGATAAAATAGTAGCTGCCGGCGATACCGCTCTTCCGACGAATGTCGACAATCACCCCGCGTACCTTGACCCATTTACCCAGATAATCGCTGCTGGCCTTCGCCGGGTTGAGAGTAAACGGCTGCAGGAACTGAGCCACTGAATACGTCTGCATCGAAGCGACGGCGTCATCTCCGGGTTGAAATAATTTGTCTCCCGCGGAATAAAAGGCTTTAGAAGCCAGGCCGCAGCCGCTTAACAGCGAGATGACAAAAACCAGCGGTAATACGCGAAAACGTAATAACATCTCAATCTCCTTATCTATTTTTAAATGATATCCTTGATGCGCTGGATAACGTAATATGCGCTAATTAAATTAAAGGAAAAGTCACCACTGTCAAATATTTTGCTTGCTGTTGAAATTAAAATAAAACCTGGTGATGTTAGGGCGTCAACTATATAAGTTAACACGGTATTCATATTTTATATGTTTTAGTGAAGTATATTAGTGCTGTGGATATATATAATGTTTGGCTATCATTTTTTACATTTATTCACTGCGCCCTGTAAAATAATAATCCGCTATTTCTGCCACCTTTACTTCAGGAAAAAAAATGAAATTGATAACCCGTATTGCCTTTGCCACGCTGTTGACCACCGGTTTCTCTATCACGGCTCAGGCCGCAGACGTTAAGGCGGCGCCAGCACCGGCGCAGGATCCTATTGTTCAGCACTTAAAACTTACCAACGATCAGGTCGCGAAAATTAAAAGCCTGCATCAGCAGTTGGAGAGTAATGTCCAGCAGATTTCCCAACAGGAAATTAAAGACGGGGCTCTGATAAACGTAATTGATTCCGGTAAATGGGATGAAAAAGCGGTCAACGATCAGCTGGCGGCCTTCAGCAAGATTGATCAGCAGGTGCGTTATTACCGCGTGAAGTACTATTTTGAGGTGAATAAGGTACTGACGCCGGAGCAGCGCACGCAGGTGAAAAAAGATCTTGCCGACGCGCTGAGTGAATAATGCCATCGGCCCCTCGCGGGGCCGATATCTTCTTCAGGCCATTAATGAAAATCAACCCAGCCATTTTGCCGTTTCAGGCGAGACTTTCTTCATCCCGCAGGCGGATCTCCGCTTCGGCAACAATGGCTTCCAGTTCGCTAAGCATCTCATCATAACCAAAGCTGGCGGCCCCGGCGACTTGCGGTTGCACCGGAGCTAACGGCGTTGGTGACGCCTTTTTTCTGTTTTTCTTCTTACTCACTGACAGACTCCATCACTTCCGTTGTTACACCGGTAAATCTATCAGCAAAGCGCGCAGCGGCGTATCGGCGACGAGGGTAATGTTAGCTTCGTCACGAATAAATGCGCCGTCACCGCAGGTGAGAGCCTGCTTTTGCTGTTCCTGTGCGACGGCATGGACGGAGCCGTGAATCGACTGCAGGTAGGCGCGTGGACCATGTAATTGCACGTTGATCTGCTCACCTTTCTCCAGCGCGATATGGTAGACCCAGGCCTGTTGGCGAAGCTGGAGGCTGTTATCCCCGCCCTCCGGAGAGGCCAGCAGCTGCAGCGTCGCGTCTGCGACATTGATTTTCTGCTGCAGCGGGTTTTCCCGCTGCGGGCAGGCATCAAGCCAAAGTTGCATTCGCGCTAACGACTGCTCTTTACTCAGATTATGCTCGCTATAGCTCACGCCAGGCTGGGTGGCGATCAGCAGCGCTTCACCGGCTTTGGCCTGCACGTGGTTGCCGTCGCTGTCGCGATACTCCGCTTCGCCTTCCAGAATCAGGTTCAGGATATCGACTTTTGGGTACGTTCTGGCCTGGAAGGAAGCGCCGGGCGCCAGCACTTCCTGGTTGAGGACGCGCAAGGATGCGAAGCCCAGTAATTTCGGGTCGAAGTAGTGGCCAAAGGAGAAGGTGTAGCGGGCCTGCAGCCAGCCGAAGTCTGCTTGTCCGCATTGTTTGGCTGTTCGGGTAGTAATCATGTTCTTGACCTCTCTTTACACTAAATCAATGGTAAAGGTATGGACGCTGTATTGTTAGCCAGATATTCTGCCCGGTATGTTCAAATTTCCTGAATGAGAAAGCGATGGCCAAAGAGAGAGCATTAACGCTGGAAGCGTTACGCGTGATGGATGCGATCGACCGGCGCGGAAGCTTCGCTGCCGCAGCTGATGAGCTGGGACGCGTGCCTTCCGCCCTGAGCTACACCATGCAAAAACTGGAGGAGGAACTGGACGTGGTGCTGTTTGACCGCTCAGGTCATCGCACGAAGTTCACTAACGTTGGAAGAATGCTGCTGGAGCGCGGGCGCGTGCTGCTTGAAGCGGCGGATAAACTCACCACCGATGCTGAAGCCCTGTCGCGTGGTTGGGAAACCCACCTGACGATCGTTACCGAAGCGCTGGTGCCCACTCCGGATCTGTTTCCGCTGATTGAGAAACTGGCGACTAAATCAAACACCCAGCTGTCGATTATCACTGAGGTGCTGGCCGGCGCCTGGGAGCGGCTGGAGCAGGGGCGGGCGGATATCGTTGTCGCACCGGATATGCATTTTCGTTCCTCATCGGAGATTAACTCGCGCAAACTCTATTCGGTGCTCAGTGTGTACGTCGCGGCGCCGGATCACCCGATCCATCAGGAGCCGGAGCCGCTCTCTGAGGTTACCCGCGTGAAATACCGCGGCGTCGCGGTGGCGGATACCGCGCGCGAGCGGCCCGTCCTCACCGTTCAACTGCTGGATAAACAGCCGCGTTTAACGGTGAGTACGATAGAAGATAAACGTCAGGCGCTACTGGCCGGACTGGGCGTGGCGACTATGCCCTATCCGCTGGTGGAGAAGGATATTGCCGAAGGTCGCCTGCGGGTCGTCAGCCCGGAATACACCAATGAAATTGACATTATCATGGCCTGGCGACGGGACAGTATGGGCGAAGCGAAGTCCTGGTGTCTGCGTGAGATCCCCAAGCTGTTTGCCGGCAGATAGTGATGAAGACGCTCCTCCCGCTAGCGGGAGGAGCAGGAAGATTAGTAGGAAAAGGGTTTCGGATCGGGCCCGAAGCGATTATTGCCTTCGGTGCCGCGCTGGCAGTTAAAGATCAGGATCACCAGCCAGCCGATGACCGGGATCAACAGCAGCAATAGCCACCAGGCCGAACGATCGGTGTCATGCAGACGGCGAAATTGCACCGCCCACCACGGTAAAAAGACCAGTACGCCATAGATAGTGGTCAGAATGCCTTCGCCGCCAGCCCGCTGCCAGCCCAGCATTTTATCGATGATGCTCAATACGCCGGTCAGGATGAGGTTGACCAGAATAAACATCCAGTACTCTTTGCGCCGCGCACGGCCGCCAAATCCTATATAGTTTTTTAATACCTTGAGATACCAGTCCATTTCTACGCCTCAATTAACCGTCAATCACTTGTTTTTTAAGCGATCGCAATAAGAATAGACGTGAATGAATGGTGGGTAAATATCTGTTTTCTGAATTATTGGGCGCCATCACTGGCGCCCGGCAGATCAACGGAAGCGCTGATCGCGACCGTGCGGTTCGTTGAGATCCTGCTGCGGCCCAATGGAAATAATACCGGTAGGGTTAATGGTTTTATGGCTGCGGTAATAGTGGTGACGGATATGCGGAAAACTCACCGTCTCGGCGATACCCGGCATCTGGTAGATGTCGCGCAGGAAACCATACAGATTGAGGTAATCACTGATGCGCCGTTTATCGCATTTAAAATGGGTTACATATACCGGGTCGAAGCGTACCAGCGTTGTCCAGAGGCGAATGTCGGCTTCCGTTAGCTGATTGCCCGTCAGATAGCGATGCTGGCCGAGGATCTGCTCCAGCCGCTCCAGCGAGGTAAAGACCGCATCCACCGCTTCGTCGTAAGCTTGCTGGCTGGTGGCAAAGCCGGCTTTATACACGCCGTTGTTGACGTTGTCATAGATCCAGCCGTTCAGCTCATCGATTTGTTCCCGCAGCGCTGGCGGGTAGTAATCCCCGGCCCGGGCGCCAAGGCCATCGAAGGCGGTATTGAACATGCGGATGATTTCTGCCGACTCATTGCTGACGATGGTCTGCTGTTTTTTATCCCACAGCACTGGCACGGTCACGCGTCCGGTGTAGTGCGGGTCGGCGTGCAGATACAGCTGATAGAGAAAGTCATGCTGGTAGAGGGTATCGCCGGTGGCTTCCGGGAAGCTATCGTCAAAGGTCCAGCCGTTTTCCAGCATCAGGGGATTGACCACGGATACGGGGAGAAAAGGCTCCAGACCTTTTAATTTACGCATAATTAACGTGCGATGCGCCCACGGGCAGGCGAGAGAAACATACAAATGATAGCGATCCTTTTCCGCTGCAAAACCGCCTTCACCGCTGGGGCCAGCCGCGCCGTCGGCGGTCAGCCAGTTACGGAAGGCGGAAACGGAACGTTTAAAACGCCCACCGGTGGATTTTGTGTCATACCAGGTATCCTGCCAGACGCCGTCAACTAATTGTCCCATCTTTGCTCCTCCTTCAGACTACAGATAGCAAAAGCGAGGAGTGGTCTCCTCGCTTTTTTCATTCATTCAGTATAGTGCGCTTACCATTTCTTATTCAGTACACGGTCAATACTGAAGGCGCCCGGTCCGGTAATGGCCAGCAGCAGGTAACCGCCCGCAATGGTCAGGTTTTTCATGAACATCAGGGAGTTCACGCCTTCCGCAAAGTTGCTATGGAACAGGAACGCGGTCAGCAGCGTAAAGCCCGCAGTGAACAGCGCGGTGGTCCGGGTCAGGAAACCGAACAGAATCGCCAGACCGCCGCCGAACTCAAGGAGGATGGTCAGCGGCAGCAGCGCACCCGGGACGCCCATGGCTTCCATATACTGCTGGGTTCCCGCATAACCGGTGATTTTGCCCCATCCTGCAGTGATAAACAGAATCGGCATCAGAATACGCGCTACCAATACACCAACATCTTCTAATTTTTTCATTTGTTACTCCAGAAAACCCAAAGGGCGGCGGTTTTGTTTTTTAGTGCAATCCCGCGTAGTTACGCGGTGTTGCTGTCGATGGAGAGGATAGTAGCGAGGCGGAGAGGGAATTGTTAGCAAGGAAAACTGTAGATCTATTTCAAAGTTTCTGAGCAATCAGTACGCGGAGGCGAAAGCGTACCGAACGCGATGGGCCACCACCGGTCCTGGTATGGCGTGAGGTAAAGGGCGTCGTAGAGAAGGGCGCGCTACGGAAAAGGCGCATGTTGCTGCGAACAGCGTGCAGTAAGGGACAGGGAAATGGCAGAGCGTGGGCGCCAGGGAAAGCGCCCACGCTCAGGGCCGCTAGCGAACTGCCGACTGGCGCAGGATCCCGCGCACCAGGCGCCAGGTGCTCCACAGTCCGAGTCCGCGTTTGGTCCAGCGCATTAAAAAATGCGGATGTCGTACGGACCATACGGCCATCAGACCGCTGCCAACCATCAGCCACGAACGTAAACTCAGCAGCGTATGCCAGCCGCGGTCGAGGGGCGCAGTCGCCTCGTGCCAGTGACGGCGGCAGGCGCTGAGCTCCAGCCGTTGCTGCTGGATCTGGCGCAGCAGCTGCGCCTTTTGCCGTTCACGCTCCTGTCGGCCATTCACGATTTATCCTCCTCCAGAAGGGCACGGTCGTTCTCCAGCTCTTTACGCGTTAGACGCAGCAGCGTGGAGCGGCGCGCCTTACGTAGGGTTAGGATACCCACGATCGCGGCGGCGAGGAGCAGCACAACGGTGGTGGCGATCATCACGTGCAGGCGGTACTGAGCGTCAACGGCCCAGATAACCAGCACCAGCAGACTCATGAGGCCAAACGCGGCAAACAGCAGCGTCAGTCCGGTCATGATCAGTAGCTGGAAGAGGTTGGCTTTCTCCTCCTCCAGCTCCACGACGACCAGACGCAGCCGCGTTTCCACCATTTCGACCAGCAGCGTGACGATGCGCTGACCAATGGAGAAAACGCGCTGACCCGGTCCCTGCGTGTGTTGAGTATTCGCCATAATCAGCGACGCGACAGCAGGACACCCAGCACCAGCCCGACGGCGGCGCCAATTCCTACCCCAGTCCACGGATTTTCGCGAACATAATCATCCGCTCGCGCGGCGGTCTCACGAGTTTGACGAAGAATCGCTTCGCTGGTTTCACCCAAACGAGCGCGGCTCTCTTTCAGCGCGCTCTCGGCTTTACTGCGCAGTTTACCCATCTCTTCTTTCGACTTGTCCGCCGAGGAATTTAGTACTTCCTCCAGGGTATCCGCCAGCGTTTTCAGTTCTGCACGAAGGTCGTCAGTCACATTCTCTTTAGCCATGTCGTTCTCCTGTAGCGTGGTCCGTGTTGCGAAAGTTAATGGTGATTAGTAATCCCGAGACTCCAGCGTTTTTAACTCCTGTTGCGCTTCATTGAGTTTATGCTGGCGTTTGTTAATTTTGTCCGCATCGCCTTTCTTCCGGGCTTCCTGCAGATCGCGCTGACGTTCAGCGATCTCTTCCCGCTGTTTGGCAATTTTTTGCTGATGATCGGCTTTGAGTTTACTGTCGCTACAGTTTTCCCGAACCTGACGTAGCGCGGTATTTAGCCCATCAATGCGACTTTGATTATGATGCTTTTCGGCGTAGCTGATCTCTCGTTGAATATCCTGCTCTTTTTCCTGGCAGGGAGAGGCGGCTAGGGCGCTGGCGCTAAGTGAAGTCAGGACCAGAAGCAGAGCGATGCGGTGTTTCATGGATAGTACCTTCCATTGTCTGAGGGGATACCCGGAGGATATACCCGTTCCCGTTGGTGAACGTGAATGCGTTGATTCCCGCAGGTTTAAGCATAGTAACAAATGCGGGAAACCACCAGACTGGGTTAAAAACGCAGTCTGGCGGCAGCTTACCCGAGGCGATGCGGCGCGTCGCGCAGGCGGGATAGCCAGGCGGTGGGCGAGTTATCGTCCTCCAGCAGGGCAATAATATAACCATGTGGCAGAGCGCGGCCGAGAACTTCTTTCGCCGCCGCGCCCTGGGCGGTGGAATCGAACTTAATCAGCAGACCATCCTTCTGCGGCGTGATGCTTTTAAAGCGGATGCCGTTGGCATCGAGATGATGCCAGACGGAGAAACCGTCCGGCATTCCGATACCCTGGCCAACCGGGCGGATCGCCAGCGTGGCCTCCTGCTGCTGCACCGCCAGCCAAAGCCAGAACAGGGCGCCGAGCAGAAGAGAACCACCCAGCAGCCAGCTGAACTGGCGCAGGGAAGGGCGTTTCATGACCATCATTAGCCCCGGCTTCTGTATTTTTTCTTCCACAGCACCACCAGCGAGCCGATCAGTCCGAAGACCAACAGGGCAACCGGCAGGAGCATCAGGCAGGACATCAGCTGATCTTCATACTTGAGGAATACCGGGGTTTTACCCAGCAGATAGCCAAGCGAGGTCAGGATGAGCACCCACAGCAGGCCGCTCATCCAGTTGAAAAACTGAAAACGGGCGTTATTAAGGCCGGAAAGCCCGGCGATGGTGGGCAGCAGCGTGCGTACGAAGGCGATAAAGCGGCCGATCAGCAGCGCGGAGAGCCCATGCTTATGAAACAAGTGATGCGCACGCTGGTGATAGTGCGAAGGCAGGTGTGACAGCCAGTTTTGCACGATCCGCGTATTACCCAGCCAACGCCCCTGAATATAGCTTAGCCAGCAGCCGAGGCTGGCGGCGGCGGTGAGCAGCAGCAAGGTTTCCGGAAAACCCATCGCCCCTTTGGCGATCAGCACGCCCACGAGCACGAGCAGACTATCCCCCGGTAAAAACGCGGCAGGCAATAACCCGTTCTCAAGGAACAAAATCATAAACAAGACAAAATACAGCATGCCTATCATGGAGGGATTCGCGAGCGTTTCGTAATCCTGAGCCCACAAGGCATTCAATAACTGGGTAAATAGTTCCATTCACGATTCCTGGTACATCGGTTAACGGCACGTCTGAGCGCGTGGCATATAGGGCGACAAGATTTTTATGAGATTATGGTCGCTGCTTAGGCGCTCTGAACGCTTCCCTGTATAAGACTGAAGTAAGTAAATACCTACCCCCCAGAACGACAAAATGCATCTAATTGTAACAAATCACCTGACTTTCCGTCAGAGAAATTGCAACGTGTTGCTCGTTGATTTTGCTGATTGCGGAGATGGGAGGCGAGAGGATTTACACAGGCTGACACTATATATGACTTGCTTACTCCAGCCTCACTGTCAGACAGGCGCGCAGGGGGGCGCGCCGGAGGGATAAGGCCTTATTTCGCGCCGTTGACTGCGGTATCGAGATGAACGACTGGGTTTTCGGCAAATAAGTAGCGATCGGCATTAAATTCAAAGTCATCGCTGGTTTCGTTAAACAACATTTGCTTGGTATTTTCCAGATGCTGCCACATCGCCAGCTTGGCGGCGTTGGGATCTTTTCGCAGCAGAGCTTTCAGGATCTGATCGTGGTCGTCGCACCAGTTATCGACCGTACGCAGGTCGATATGCTCATGCAGCTTTTTCCAGTAGGGGTTATGCACGCGCTGGGTCCACATCTTTTCCACGATCGCCGCCAGCGCGCTGTTCTGCGTCGCCAGCGCCACCTGGACGTGAAACTGCAGGTCCCATTCGGAGTCGCGGAAACATTTCTCGTTACGCGCTTTCTCCTGAATCTCCATCAGCTTCATGATGTCCTGTTTGGTCACCTGAGTCGCCGCGAATTCGGCAATATTGCTTTCAATTAGCTGCCGCGCCTGCAGCAGTTCAAAGGGGCCATAGTTGGCGAACTCAAGGCTTTCATCGGCCACCTGCTGGTATTTCGGATGGTTGGAGATAACGTGGATACCCGACCCTTTGCGGACTTCGACATACCCTTCCACTTCCAGCATGATAATGGCTTCACGAACCACGGTGCGGCTGACGTTTTTTTCATCGGCGATGAAGCGCTCGGCGGGCAGCTTATCCCCTACAAGGTAGACACCTTGTTCGATGCGCGTCTTCAGCTCAGCGGCAAGCTGCTGATATAGACGGCGTGGTTCAATGATTTCCATATTCGCTCCCGGAAGATGGCGACAATATTCGATTTGTTATACCACTTTTACGCGCTTTCCACCACTGGCAGGCATGAAAAAGCCGCCTGAGAAGGCGGCTTGATCGGCGATTACCTTGCCATTCGATCTAACTCTGCGTGACCGGTTTGCGGCTGCTAAGCGGCGTCGAGTCATCGTCAGCCGGTTTGTTTTTCAGCACCGTCCAGATAACCAGCGCGCCCAGCAGGTCAAAGACGGCCAGTACCGCAAACAGCGGGCTAAAGCCGATGGTATCCGCCAGCGCGCCGACGACCAGGGCGAACATGGTGCTCGCCAGCCAGGCGGCCATCCCGGTCAGACCGTTGGCGGTAGCGACTTCGTTACGGCCAAAGACGTCGGAAGAGAGGGTAATCAGCGCCCCGGACAGCGCCTGGTGAGCGAACCCGCCGATGCACAGCAGGGCAATCGCCACGTACGGGCTGGTGAACAGGCCGATCATCCCCGGGCCAATCATCAGCAGGGCACCCATGGTGACCACCATTTTACGCGACACGATCAGGTTGACGCCAAACCAGCGCTGGAACAGCGGCGGCAGATATCCGCCGACGATACAGCCGAGGTCGGCGAACAGCATCGGCATCCAGGCGAACATGGCGATCTCTTTCAGGTTAAAACCGTAAACTTTGAACATGAACAGCGGGATCCAGGCGTTAAAGGTCCCCCAGGCCGGCTCGGCGAGGAAGCGCGGCAGGGCGATACCCCAGAACTGACGGTTGCGCAGGATTTGCCACGGCGACATTTTCTTCGCGTTATTGGTCTGATGCTGAGACTCCTGACCGCCAATGATGTAGTCACGTTCTTCGTCAGATAATTTTTTCTGGTCGCGCGGGTGTTTGTAGAAGATAAGCCAGGCGATGGCCCAGGCGAAGCTCAATACCCCGGAGATGATGAACGCCATCTGCCAGCTGTGCATGACAATCGCCCACA
The DNA here is from genome assembly GCF_001808265.1 of Klebsiella sp. HMSC16A12. Lineage (NCBI taxonomy): Bacteria > Pseudomonadati > Pseudomonadota > Gammaproteobacteria > Enterobacterales > Enterobacteriaceae > Klebsiella > Klebsiella sp. HMSC16A12. The sequence goes on along the minus strand of NZ_KV792542.1, from coordinate 49,845 downwards.
CCACCAACGGCGGCGCGATCATGGCGCCAATAGAGGAACCCACGTTGAAGTAGCCCACCGCGATAGAGCGCTCTTTTGCCGGGAACCACTCTGAGCTGGCCTTCAGGCCGGCGGGGATCATTGCGGCTTCCGCTGCGCCGACTGCGCCACGGGCCAGCGCCAGTCCACCCCAGCTGCCGGCCAGCGCCGTTGAGCCGCAGAATACCGCCCAGGCGATGGCGAAGAAGGCATAGCCAATTTTGGTCCCCAGAATATCAAGGACATACCCCGCGACGGGCTGCATAACGGTATAGGCAGCGGAATAGGCTGCAATGATATAGGAGTACTGTTGGGTCGAAATGTGTAACTCTTCCATCAGCGTCGGCGCGGCCGCCGCTACGGTGTTACGGGTCAGGTAGCCCAGCACGGTGCCCAGCGTCACCAGCGCGATCATGTACCAACGTAACCCTTTAATTTTACGCATGTAAACCTCATCGTCTGTTATCTTTCCGCATCAGGTGCGGCCTTTACCGAGCGCAATAAGCGGCCGGGAAAGCGAAACGGAGGATTCAGGAGGGTAGTCCCCTCTGGCCTGAACCTTACCATCAGTTGTTATGTTGAAAGTCGGTATCCATTCCGTATAAGCCGATGCCATAAGCACCGGTAATGCATTCCGTCGGTTTATATGTTGCGACGGCAGAAAGATAACTTGTCATACAACTTTAAAAGTTGAGAGCTGTCACAAAAGTGGGAAAGTTAGTGTGGTCTTTATCCCTTGCCTGGAAAGCCAGAGATGGCGCGCTCTGGCGAGGTGTTTTGCTCCAGGGCGGTCATTTTTTTATCGACGTTTATTGATCTAACTCACGAAAAACAGTTCGGTCTGTAGAAATTGGTGTGATAACTTTGTCAGCATTGTAGTCAATCATCTGAAAGGCTCCCGCACTGGAGCGAAGAGGACACGCGAATGACATCGTTTATGACTGAAGATTTTCTACTTGATACCGAGTTTGCCCGCCGTCTGTACCATGATTACGCCAAAGATCAGCCGATTTTCGACTACCACTGCCACCTTCCGCCGCAGCAGGTTGCCGAAAACTATCGCTTTAAAAACCTGTATGACATCTGGCTGAAAGGCGATCACTATAAATGGCGCGCAATGCGCACTAACGGCGTGCCGGAGCGTCTGTGTACCGGTGATGCGTCCGATCGCGAGAAATTTGACGCCTGGGCGGCCACGGTTCCGCACACTATTGGCAACCCGTTATACCACTGGACCCATTTAGAGCTGCGTCGACCTTTTGGTATTACAGGTAAGCTGTTGTCGCCATCCACCGCCGATGAAATCTGGGACCAGTGTAATGATTTGCTGGCTCAGGATGCCTTCTCCGCCCGCGGAATCATGAAGCAGATGAATGTGAAGATGGTCGGTACCACCGACGATCCGATTGATTCTCTTGAGCACCACGCGGCTGTCGCCAAAGACAACTCCTTTGACATCAAAGTGCTGCCGAGCTGGCGCCCGGATAAAGCCTTCAACATCGAGTTGGCGACCTTCAATGATTATATGGCTAAGCTGGGCGAGGTATCCGATACCGATATTCGCCGCTTCGCTGACCTGCAAAGCGCCCTGACCAAACGTCTGGATCATTTTGCCGCACACGGCTGCAAAGTCTCCGATCATGCGCTGGACGTGGTGCTGTTTGCCGAAGCGACCGACGCCGAGCTGGATGACATTCTGGCGCGCCGCCTGGCTGGCGAGACCCTTAGCGAACACGAAGTGGCGCAGTTCAAAACCGCGGTGCTGGTATTCCTCGGCGCAGAGTATGCCCGTCGCGGCTGGGTCCAGCAGTACCACATTGGCGCGCTGCGTAACAACAACCTCCGTCAGTTCAAACTGTTAGGGCCAGACGTCGGCTTCGACTCGATCAACGATCGTCCGATGGCGGAAGAGCTGTCTAAGCTGCTGAGCAAGCAGAACGAAGAAAACCTGCTGCCGAAAACGATTCTCTACTGCCTGAACCCGCGTGATAACGAAGTGCTGGGCACCATGATCGGTAACTTCCAGGGTGAAGGCATGCCAGGCAAGATGCAGTTCGGCTCCGGCTGGTGGTTCAACGATCAGAAAGACGGTATGGAGCGGCAGATGACCCAGCTGGCGCAGCTCGGGCTGCTGAGCCGCTTCGTCGGGATGTTGACCGACAGTCGCAGCTTCCTCTCCTACACGCGCCACGAATACTTCCGCCGCATTCTGTGCCAGATGATCGGCCGTTGGGTGGCTGCCGGCGAAGCGCCTGCGGATATCGCGCTGCTGGGCGAGATGGTGAAAAACATTTGCTTTAACAATGCGCGTGACTATTTCGCCATTGAACTGAACTAAGGCCAGAGGTCGGTTGATATGCAATACATCAAAATCCATTCGCAGGATAACGTCGCGGTCGCGCTGACGGATATCGCTGCCGGTAGCGTGGTGACGATTGATAATGACTCGGTCACCCTCGGCCAGGATATCGTTCGCGGCCACAAGTTTGCACTGCGCGCTATCGCGAAAGGGGAAAACGTCGTTAAGTACGGGTTGCCGATTGGCCATGCGCTGGCGGATATCGCGCCGGGAGAGCATGTTCATGCGCACAATACGCGCACCAATCTCAGCGACCTTGACGCGTATCGCTATCAACCGGACCTGGTTGCCCAACCGCCACAGCCTGCGGATCGCGAAGTGCAGATTTATCGTCGCGCCAACGGTGACGTCGGCGTGCGCAATGAGCTGTGGATCCTGCCGACCGTCGGCTGCGTCAACGCGATGGCCAGACAAATGCAGAACCGTTTCCTGAAAGAGACGTATGGCGCTGAGGATATCGATGGGGTACATCTCTTCAGCCACACCTATGGCTGCTCGCAGCTTGGGGACGACCATATCAACACTCGCACCATGCTGCAAAATATGGTTCGTCACCCGAACGCCGGGGCGGTGCTGGTGGTTGGCCTTGGCTGTGAAAACAACCAGGTGGAGGCCTTTCGCGAGACGCTGGGCGAGTTTGACCCGCAGCGCGTGCACTTTATGGTTTGCCAGCATCAGGACGATGAAGTGGAGGCGGGGGTTGAGCATCTGCATCAGCTGTATGAAGTGATGCGTCAGGATAAACGCCAGCCGGGCAAGCTCAGCGAGCTGAAGTTTGGCCTCGAGTGCGGGGGATCGGACGGCCTGTCGGGCATTACCGCTAATCCGATGCTGGGCCGCTTCTCAGACTATGTGATCGCCAACGGCGGCACTACCGTGCTGACCGAAGTGCCGGAGATGTTCGGCGCTGAACAGTTGTTGATGAGCCACTGCCGCGACGAAGCGACCTTCGACAAGCTGGTGACCATGGTCAATGACTTTAAGCAGTACTTTATTGCTCACGACCAGCCTATTTACGAAAACCCCTCGCCGGGTAATAAGGCCGGAGGGATCACTACTCTCGAAGATAAGTCGCTGGGCTGTACTCAGAAAGCGGGCTCCAGCCAGGTGGTGGATGTTCTGCGCTACGGCGAGCGCCTGAAGGTTCATGGTCTGAATTTACTGAGCGCGCCGGGCAACGACGCGGTCGCCACCAGCGCGCTGGCCGGCGCCGGCTGCCATATGGTGCTGTTCAGCACCGGTCGCGGCACGCCGTACGGCGGCTTTGTGCCAACGGTGAAGATCGCCACCAACAGCGAGCTGGCGGCGAAGAAAAAGCACTGGATCGACTTTGATGCCGGACAGCTGCTCCACTGCAAAACGATGCCGCAGCTGCTGGAAGAGTTTGTGGATGCCATTGTAGCCTTCGCCAACGGTAAACCGACCTGTAATGAGCAGAATGACTTCCGCGAGCTGGCCATCTTTAAAAGCGGTGTTACCCTGTAAAGGCGTATTTGCGTTGGCGCCCAGAGGCTTGGTTTGTGTATCGGCCTGATAGCGTAGCGCCATCGGGCTCGTAACAGCGGCGTTTCAGCCAGTGAAGCGCCGTTTGTTTTTTTCAGTCAGGGAGCTTACATGACCGCGTATTGGCTGGCCCAGGGGGTCGGCGTCATCGCCTTTCTTATCGGCATTACCACCTTTATCAACCGCGATGAACGCCGTTTCAGGCTACAGCTGGCGGTCTATAGCGCTATTATCGGCGTTCATTTTTTCCTGATGGGCGCCGGGCCGGCTGGAATGAGCGCCGGGCTCAATGCGCTTCGCACGGTCATTTCCTTACGCACCCGTAGTCTGTGGGTGATGACAGTCTTTATCCTCCTGACGTTGATTCTCGGCCTGGGTAAACTGCAGCATGCCATGGAGCTGCTGCCGATCATTGGCACCGTCGCCAGCACCTGGGCGCTGTTTCGCTGCAAAGGGCTAACCGTCCGCTGCGTGATGTGGTGCTCCACCGCCTGCTGGGTCATGCATAATCTGTGGTTGGGTTCCATTGGCGGGACGCTGATAGAAGGCAGTTTCCTGATCGTCAACGGGCTGAACATCATTCGCTTCCGCCGGATGCAAAAGCGCGGTATCGATCCGTTTAAGGTTGAAAACGCAGTACAGGAAGAGAGTCCCTCCGCCCGATAGCGGAGGGGAAAGGCGTTATCCGCGCAGGGCGTTTTTCGCCAGCTGGTCGTCTTCCGCCATGCAGGCCGCGGCGGTAAACAGGGCGTCGGTGGAGGAGTTCAGCGCGGTTTCGCAGGAGTCCTGCAGCACGCCGATAATAAAGCCAACGGCAACCACTTGCATCGCCACATCGTTCGGGATCCCAAACATATTACAGGCCAGCGGGATCAGCAGCAGCGAGCCGCCCGCCACGCCGGAGGCGCCGCAGGCGCACAGCGAAGCGACCACGCTCAGCAGCAGCGCCGTCGGCAGATCCACCGGAATATTCAGCGTATGCACCGCCGCCAGCGTCAGCACGGTGATGGTGATTGCCGCGCCAGCCATATTAATGGTCGCCCCCAGTGGAATAGAGACCGAATAGGTGTCGCGATCCAGATTCAGCTTCTCGCACAGCGCCATATTCACTGGAATGTTGGCGGCGGAACTGCGGGTGAAGAACGCGTAAACGCCGCTTTCGCGCAGGCAGGTGAGCACCAGCGGATAGGGGTTGCGGCGGATCTTCCAGAACACCAGCAGCGGGTTAATCACCAGCGCTACCAGCAGCATACAGCCCACCAGCACCAGCAGCAGCTGGGCATAGCCCCACAGGGTCTCGAAACCGGTGGTCGCCAGGGTGGAAGATACCAGGCCGAAGATCCCCAGCGGCGCAAAGCGGATCACCACTTTAACGATAAAGGTCACCGCGTGGGAGACGTCGTTGATCAGGTTTTTGGTGGTGTCGTTACCATGACGCAGGGCGAAGCCAAGCCCCACCGCCCACACCAGAATGCCGATATAGTTGGCGTTCAGCAGAGCGTCGATCGGGTTGGACACCATGCTCATCAGCAGGCCGCGCAGCACCTCAACAATCCCCGACGGCGGCGTGATGCTGTCGGCGGCGGTGGTTAAGTGCAGGGTCGAGGGAAAGAGAAAACTGAACAACACCGCGGTCAGCGCCGCGCTAAAGGTGCCCAGCAGATAGAGAAACAGAATGGGGCGTATACTGGTTTTTTGTCCGTGCTGATGGTTGGCGATCGAGGCCATGACAAGCATCAATACCAGCACCGGCGCTACCGCTTTTAACGCGCCGACGAACAGGGTCCCCAGCAGACCGACGGCGATAGCCGCAGGCTTAGAGACCAGCGCCAACAGTACGCCAAGCACCAGGCCGATTAAAATTTGTTTCACCAGGCTGCCTTGCGCCAGGCGGGAGAGCCACCCTGATGAGGGAGTGCGTGTTGTCATAATTCATTCCTTCCAGTGATGTAGCAAGCCATCCCAGCCACGTATTATTTTTTACGTTTATGTCAGGATGTAAGTAGATGTTTGCATAGTCGAGTATACGGAAAGAAAGACTGGCGGGAAGCGTAAAATACTGTGATTTTAATATGGATCTTATTTTTTAACTGCGTAGCAACATAATTGTGACATGAGCAGGTATTCTCGTTACGAGAACGTCTGCTATAGCTGATTACCGCGCCGCCAGCGAGGGCCGACGGCGCGGTAGCAGATTACTCTGGCAGTTTGCGCTGCTTGTCGTGCTGCCTGTTGACCCAGGCGTTAATCAGCAGCGTGACGGCCAGGATGCCGCCCACCACGCCCAGCGAGATGGCAACCGGGATATGGTAGAAGTCGACGATGAGCATCTTCACGCCAATAAACACCAGAATCACCGACAGACCGTATTTGAGCATCGAGAAGCGCTCAGCGACCCCCGCCAGCAGGAAGTACATGGCGCGCAGGCCGAGGATGGCGAACAGGTTCGAGGTCAGCACGATAAACGGATCGGTGGTGACCGCGAAGATTGCCGGGATACTGTCGACGGCGAAAATCACGTCGCTCAGTTCCACCAGAATCAGCACCAGCAGCAGCGGGGTGGCGAACAGCACCCCGTTTTTACGGGTGAAGAAGCGCTCGCTCTCGATTTTATCGGTCATCCGCAGATGGCTGCGGATCCAGCGCACCAGCGGCTTATCGCCGATGCCGGAGTCGTCCTCTTTCGCCAGCGCCATCTTCACGCCGGTAAACAGCAGGAAGGCGCCAAAGACGTACAGCAGCCAGTCGAACTGCGAAATCAGCCAGCTGCCGGCGAAGATCATAATGGTACGCAGAACGATCGCGCCCAGTACGCCATACACCAACACCCGGCGCTGCAGAGCAGGCGGTACGGCGAAATAGCTGAACAGCATCAACCAGACGAAGACGTTATCGACCGCCAGCGCTTTTTCAATCAGATAACCTGTGAGGAAGGCTAAGGCCTGCGGATCGGCGACGGCCCGGCCCTGGGTTTGCACCAGATACCACCAGAAGGCGGCGTTGAACAGCAGAGAAAGCGTGACCCAGAGGATTGACCAGCCAGCGGCCTGTTTCATGGTCATGCTATGCGAACCGCGTCGTCCCTGAAGCAGCAGGTCGATTGCCAACATGATCGCGACAACGACAGCGAATCCACCCCATAGCAACGGCGTGCCGACAGTATTCATTTGATATTCCTTACATAAAAACAAAACGGCTGACGTCGGAAGACGGCAGCCGCTGCGCTTTTATGCATAGACCTCGCCTTCCGGCAAGGTCTCACTTACAACAACCAAAGTACATCGCGATGGGCTTTGGTTATTGCCCGGCGACCGGATGCGGTATTGCACGCATCGTAATGACGATCAACCGGCAAGGAAGTTACTCCCCTTTGCACGTAACAAAATATGTCACAGGGCGGTTTTCGTCAATGGCGGCCGGTCAGGCCTTTACACTCTTTTACGCCAGCGGCTGCGTATCGGCCGGGAAGATCACCCCGGTCTGGCGACGAATTTCGCTGGACAGTTTGGCGGTGATCCGGCTCACCGCCAGGCCCGGGTGATCCACATCCTGTGTCTCCACCAGGCGCGCAAAGGTCTCCGCTTCATACAGCATGGTATTAATGTGCTGGGGCTGCGTCAGGTCCTGGGCTTTACCGCCGCGCGGCACAAACGCCAGCTTCTGACATTCGGAGATTTTTTCGATCACTAACGCGCCGTCTTCGCCCTGAATTTCACTGGGGATCGCGGAATCGCTAACTTTGGAGTGATGCAGCGTCACGTCGAAGTCGCCATAGCTCAGCACCACGGTGCCCTGGGCGTCTACGCCGCTGTCCAGCAGGCTGGCGGTGGCAAGAACGGCCCGCGGCTCGCCCCACAGCGCCACAGCGGACGCCAGGCAATAGAAGCCGATATCCATAATCGAACCGTTAGAGAACGCCGGGTTAAAGGTGTTGGGGTTTTCGCCGTCAAGGTAGCGCTGATAGCGTGAGGAGTACTGACAGTAGTTGATGAAGGCTTTGCGTAGTTTGCCCACTTTAGCGAGCGTTTCTTTCAGTAGGAGAAAGTTAGGCAGACTGGCGGTTTTAAAGGCTTCAAACAGCACCACGTTATTTTCTTTCGCCAGCGCTATCGCCGCCTCGACTTCCTGCAGGTTCGACGCCAGCGGCTTTTCGCAAATGACGTGCTTCTTATGGCTCAGGAACAGCCGGGTCTGCGGAAAGTGCAGCGAGTTCGGGCTGGCAATATAGACCGCGTCAACGTCAGGGCTCTGTGCCAGTTCATCGAGCGAGGTAAACAGATGCTCGACCGGATAGTCTTTGGCGAAGGCTTGCGCCTGTTCGAGGCTGCGGGAGTAGATGGCGGTAAGTTTATATTTGCCGGTTTCATGGGCGGCATCGACAAACTGCTTGGTGATCCAGTTTGTGCCAACAACTGCGAAACGTATCATAAACGTTGACGAACTCCGTTAAAGGGAACCTGCCGCCACTCTATCATGCCGTCATGACAAAACCAGTGCGTCACTACGCAGAACGATTTAACGAAAGGTGCGTCAGCCACAGGCGGGTGTCGAACTCCAGCTGGTGGTACTGCGGCTCCATATGGCAGCACAGCTGATAAAAAGCCTTGTTGTGATCCTTCTCTTTCAGATGCGCCAGTTCATGAACCACGATCATCCGCAGAAAGGCTTCCGGCGCGTCGCGAAATACCGTCGCCACGCGAATTTCCGCTTTAGCTTTCAGCTTACCGCCCTGCACGCGGGAAATGGCGGTATGCAGGCCGAGCGCATTGTTCAGCACGTGGATCTTACTGTCATACATCACTTTGTTGATCGGCGCCGCGCCGCGCAGAAAGCGGTTTTTCAAGTCCTGGGTGTACTGATACAGCGCTTTATCGCTGTTAACGTCGTGCCCTTGCGGATAGCGCTTTTGCAGCACCTCGCCGAGGCGGCCTTGCTCGATTAACGTGGTCACCTGCGCCAGCAGCGATTCAGGATAGCCCTGTAAATAAATGAGTTTTGTCATCGTCTTATCATTATGTCTGTCAGGAGGGCAGTTCAGCCACGGTCATGGTAAAGACCAGCGGCGCGGTACCCTCATTGCGGTAACCGTGCTCTATTTCGGTGCGGGCCACCGCCGATTCCCCGGCCGCCACCGTGCGGCAGGTCTCGCCAAGCGTCAGCGTCAGCGCGCCGGCTTCCACGTGCAGCAGCTCGAAGGTTGTTGCCGGGTGGCCGGGCGAGGTAAAGGCTTCGCCGGGCTGCATCTCCCAGCGCCACAGCTCAATCATATTCGGCCCGGCGGTGCCGGCGAGGAGCCTGGCGCTGCCCCCCAGCGGGCCTTGCCAGAGGGTGGGGATCTGCTCGGCGGGAATAATATGCAACGCGGGTTCGCTTGCCACATTGACAATATCCGCTACCGATACGCCCAGCGCGGCGGCGAGTTTGCAGAGAATCGCAATGCTGGGATTGGCGGCCTCTTTTTCCATCTCGACCAGCATACCTTTGCTGATGCTGGCCCGGCGCGACAGCTCGTCCAGCGACATTTTTTTCGCTTTACGGTAGGCCTTCAGCCGCGTGGCGACGGCGCGACTTACCTGGTCGACATCAGATCCTGAATTGGTCGTTATATTGACTTTTACGTTCATTGGTCACTATGATGAAACAAATTGGTCATTACAGGATTATCGAATGCGTAGCGTAACGCCGTCAATCGAATCTGCGGTCAGCCGCCTGGCGCCGGGCTTTCGGGCATTAAGTATTGTGGTGGAGAGCGCGCCGGTGGCCGATCCCGCCGTCGCGGAGCAGGCGCTGGCCGAGGCCTGCCTGGCGGTGCAGCAGGATGATGTGCCCTGGGCGCAAGCGCACCTGGCTGCATGGGATGAAGCGTTCAGCGCCTTCGGCGCGAAGGCGAAACGTACCCCCTGTTCGGCGCAGGCGCTGCGCAAGCGGGTGCTGAAAGAGGGGAGTCTGCCGGCCATCGATCCGGTGGTGGATATCTACAACGCGATCAGCATTCGCTATGCCGTCCCGGTCGGTGGGGAAAATCTGGCCGCCTACCGTGGCGAACCGCGGCTGGCCATTGCCCGCGGCGATGAGCCATTCGATACGCTAAAATCGGCAGAGCCGGTAGTGGAATATCCGGAGCCGGGCGAAGTCATCTGGCGGGATGATATAGGCGTAACCTGCCGACGCTGGAACTGGCGACAGGGCGTGCGCACCCGGCTGGACAGCGGCGCGCAGACGATGTGGTTTATTCTCGAAAGCCTGCCGGCGATGCCGTTGTCGGCCCTGCATGAGGCGGGAGAGCGGCTGGTAGGTTATCTGCAGCAGCTGATGCCCGGCGCTCGCGCGTCGATAACGCTGCTGCGAGCCGATGACGAGGGCGATCTACGCTGAGCGGCGATGATCAGCGATCTCTCTTCAACTGGACAGGATTTGCGTATAAACTCGCGGGTTTTACTATTCCGGAGGCGGAGAGGCGATGAGCCAGGCAGAGTTAAACGGTGAGTTATTCACATTAGAGCGGTTCCCACCTAACGCTGAAGAAGAAGCGCTTCAGGCATGGGAAGCGGCGGATGAATATCTGCTGCAACAGGTGAATGACGTCGACGGCCTGACGCTCATCTTCAACGACGGCTTCGGCGCGCTCGCCTGCGCGCTGGCGGATCGCAACCCGGTCAGCATCAACGACTCCTTTATTTCCGAGCTGGCGACCCGCCACAACCTGCGGATGAACGGTATCGATGAAGAGAGCGTGCGCTTTCAGGATAGCCTGAGCCCGCTACCGGCCGCGCCGGCGCTGGTGCTGATTAAGGTGCCAAAACAGCTGGCGCTGCTGGAACAGCAGCTGCGCGCCCTGCGCGAAGTAGTTACGCCGGAAACCCGCATCATCGCCGCGGCGAAAGCCCGTGATGTGCACAACTCGACGCTGGCGCTGTTTGAAAAAATCCTCGGCACCACCACCACCTCGCTGGCGTGGAAAAAAGCGCGTCTGATCCACTGCGTTTTCACCGCTCCTGAGCTTGCCGATGCGCCGCAAACCTACAGCTGGAAGCTGGACGGCACGCCGTGGACCATCCATAACCACGCCAACGTTTTTGCCCGCAGCGGGCTGGATATCGGCGCGCGTTTCTTCTTGCAGCATTTACCGTCTGATCTAGAAGGCGAGATCGCCGATCTCGGCTGCGGCAACGGGGTGATTGGCCTGAAGGCGCTGGCGCAGAACCCGAACGCGCGGGTCATGTTTACCGATGAGTCGCACATGGCGGTGGCTTCCAGCCGGTTGAACGTCGAGCGCAATCTGCCGGACGATATCGCACGCTGTGAATTCATGGTCAACAACTCGCTCTCCGGCATTGAGCCCGACCGCTTTACGGCGATTCTGTGTAATCCGCCGTTCCATCAGCAGCACGCTATTACCGACCATATCGCCTGGCAGATGTTTAACGATGCCCGCCGCAGCCTGAAATACGGCGGCGAGCTGTACGTCGTCGGCAACCGCCACCTCGATTACTTCCGTAAGCTGAAGCGCGCGTTTGGTAATTGCACGACGATTGCGACGAACAATAAGTTTGTCATTTTGAAAGCAACCAAGGTGCGTAAGCAGCGCTGATTCTTGTCGCGGTTTCCCCCGGCTCGCGGCTGTCGCCTTAGCCGGGCTAGCGTGCGGGATTATCGTGGTAGCCCGGGGAAGGCGCATCGCGCCGCCCCCGGGACAGGGCTAAATCGCCAGCGCCAGTTTAGTGCCCTGGGCAATCGCCCGGCGCGCATCCAGTTCCGCCGCCACGTCGCAACCGCCGATGAGATGCACCGTTTTCCCCGCCGCGCGCAGCGGATCCGCCAGCTCGCGGCGCGGTTCCTGACCGGCGCAGATCACCACCTGATCGACCGCCAGCAGTTGGCGCTCGCCGCCGATAGTGACATGTAACCCTTCATCATCGATCTTTTCATAGCTGACCGCCGGGATCATTTTCACCCCGCGCGCCAGCAGCGTCGCGCGGTGGATCCAGCCGGTGGTTTTGCCGAGCCCTTCGCCCGGTTTGCTGGCTTTGCGCTGCAGCATCACAATCTGTCGCGGGCTTTTACTCAGTTGCGGGCCTTCAGCACTCAGCCCTCCCGCCGTTTGCAGGCTGGTATCGATACCCCATTCGCGGCAGAACTCGCCGATATCCTGGCTGGTGGCCGCGCCCGACTGGCTTAAAAACATCGCGGTGTCGAAGCCGATACCGCCGCAGCCGATAATCGCCACCTTCGCGCCAACCGGCGCTTTATCGCGCAAGACATCAAGATAGCTCAGCACTTTTGGATGATCGATCCCGTCGATCGCCGGCAGGCGCGGGGCGATACCGGTGGCGAGGATCGTCTCATCGAACGCCAGCAGATCGTCTGTCGTGACGCGGGTGTTCAGGCGTAGATCGACACCATGAAGATCGAGCATGGTGCGGTAGTAACGCAGCGTCTCGTGAAACTCCTCTTTGCCGGGGATCTGTTTGGCGATATTAAACTGACCGCCGATCTCCGGGAGCGCATCAAACAAAGTGACGTGATGACCGCGGGCGGCAGCGTTTACGGCGAAGGCCAGACCGGCAGGCCCGGCGCCGACCACCGCCAGCCGTTTAGGCGCGTTGGCCGGCAGGACCGGCATCAGGGTTTCATGACACGCGCGCGGGTTGACCAGACAGGAGGTGACTTTGCCGACGAAGATCCGATCGAGACACGCCTGATTGCAGCCGATGCAGGTGTTGATCTGATCGGCGCGATCGTCCTGCGCTTTTGATATAAATTCGGCGTCGGCAAGGAACGGGCGGGCCATCGATACCATATCGGCATCGCCGCGGGCGAGAATATCCTCCGCGACCTGCGGATCGTTAATGCGGTTGGTGGTGATCAACGGGATCGACACCGCGCCCTTCAGCTTGCGAGTGACCCAGCTGAAAGCTCCGCGCGGTACCGGCGTGGCGATGGTCGGAATGCGCGCTTCGTGCCAGCCAATCCCGGTGTTGATGATGGTCGCTCCCGCCGCTTCAATCGCTTTGGCCAGTTCGGTGACTTCCGCCAGCGTGCTGCCGTCGTTGACCAGATCGAGCATCGACAGACGGTAAATGATAATGAAATCGTGGCCGGCGCGCTGGCGCACCGCCTTAACCACCTCTACGGCGAAACGCATGCGCCTGGCATAATCGCCGCCCCATTGGTCGTCGCGCTGGTTGGTGCGCGCGGCGAGAAATTCGTTAATCAGATAGCCCTCAGAGCCCATCACCTCGACGCCGTCATAGCCCGCTTCGCGCGCCAGCTGGGCGCAGTGGGCAAAATCATCGATCAGCGTCAGGATCTCATCGTGGCTCAGTTCATGGGGGGTAAAACGGTTGATCGGCGCCTGTAGCGCCGAGGGGGCCACCAGCGCGGGCTGGTAGCTGTAACGGCCGGTGTGCAGGATCTGCAGAGCGATTTTGCCGCCTTCCTGATGTACCGCGTCGGTAATATGGCGATGGTGCGCCAGATGGCTGGCATCGTTGAGTACCGCGCCGCCGGCCATGGTGACGCCAGAGGGCGCCGGAGCGATGCCGCCGGTGACGATCAGCGCCACGCCGTGACGGGCGCGCTCGGCGTAAAAGGCCGCCAGCCGCTGCGCGCCGTCCGGCAGCTCTTCCAGCCCGGTGTGCATTGAGCCCATCAACACGCGGTTTTTGAGCGTTGTGAAGCCCAGCTCAAGCGGGGCGAAAAGCGACGGATAGCGGCTCATAGTGGCTTCCAATGTAAAATTATTGTTATGTGGTCGGATGAGTTACTAATTTAGCCATCGTGGAGAAAAAGGGAAAAGGGGAGTGCGGTGATTGTGATGGGATTCAAAGAACGGCGAAGCGTTGCCCCACACCCCGGCCCTCTCCCAAAGGGAGAGGGGGGAAAGGCGGAGCGGCACCGGTAGTTAGGGTGAGGGGGAAGACGCAACGCGCTGGCGGCGTTCCAGACCCGGCGCCTGCCACATCGACGTTGTCAGTCCGCTATCGACAAGGCCAAGCTGATCGGCGTACACCGTCTGCCATTTGCTCATCATCTCCTGATACAGCTCGCGATGCTGCGGATTTGGGGTGAACTCGCGGTGCCAGCTCACTAACCGCTCTCCGGTGCTGGCCATATCGTCATACAGCCCGGCGCCGGTTCCGGCGGCGATGGCGCAGCCCAGCGCGGTGGCTTCGCGGACCACCGGCACCCGCACCGGCAGGCCGGTGACGTCGCTGAGGATCTGGCTCCACAGCGCGCCTTTAGAGCCGCCGCCGGCAAACACCAGGCTGTCGAATGTCACCCCGGAGAACTGCGAGATCTGCGCGAGGTTGCAGGCGGAGACAATCGCCGCGTTCTCTTCCAGCGCGCGGAACAGGGTCGCTTTATTGCACTTTTCCGGATCGATGGAGAGGTTAATAAACGACGGCGCGGCGTGGTACCACTGCTTAAAGTGCATTGCGTCGGAAAAAATAGGCATCACGCCGTGGGAACCGGCGGGGACGCGGCTGGCCATCTCCTCCAGCAGCGAATAGGCATCGACGCCGAGCCGCTCGGCAATCAGTTTTTCTTCAGCGCAGAAGGCGTCGCGAAACCAGCGCATGGTCAGGCCGGTAAAGAAGCTGATCGATTCCGCCTGCGCCATGCCGGGAATCACGTGAGGATTAACGCGAATATTCATCTGCGGATCGGTGCGCACCTGCGGCAGGTTGACCACCTGCTGCCAGAAAGTGCCGCCGAGTACCGCGGTTTGCCCGGCGCGCACCACCCCAAGGCCCAGGCAGCCGAGCTGGACGTCGCCGCCGCCCATCACCACCGGCGTCCCGGCGCGCAGGCCGCTCTGCTGCGCCGCCGCTTCGGTGACGGCGCCCAGCAGGGTACCGGTCTCTTTGACCGGCGACAGCATATCGGCGCGCAGCCCGGCCATATCCAGCAGCGCCGGACGCCAGTCGCGGCTGAACAGATCGAGCATGCCGGTGGTGCCGGCGTTTGACGGGTCGACCGCCAGCTCGCCGGAAAGCTTCGCCGCCAGCCAGTCGCTGATCATGGTGATGGTTGCCGCTTTGCGGTAGATATCGGGGCGGTGGTGCGCCAGCCACAGCAGGCGCGGCATGGCGCTGAGCGCCAGGGTTTGTCCCGAGACCTCGTATACCTCGGATTCGAAGCGATAGTCGTGGATCTCCTTAAGCTCCGCCACTTCGCGGCTGGCGCGGGCATCGACGTTGGCGCAGGCCCAGATGGCCTCGCCGTTGCGGTCATAGAGAACGATGCCTTCGCGCATCGAACAGCAGGCGACGGACTGAATATCGGCGGCAGAGAGCCGGGCGGCGTCGAGCGCCTGACGAATGCACTGGCAGGCCAGCTGCCAGTTGGTGGTAAGGTCGAACTCCATCGAGCCGGGGACGTTATCAACGCTCAGGTGTTTCCATTCGGCCTGGCCTACCGCCAGCTGGCGGCCATTAAGATCGAAAATAACCGCCCGAATGCTGCCGGTCCCGGCATCTAACGCTAACAGGTAACTCATGACATGCGCCTCGCTGTTGTCGCGCGGCGCCAGGCCGTCAGGAGGCCAGGGTAAGCACCGCGCGTGCTGTTGTCTCTTCCGTTACCAGGCCATTAATGCGCTTGCCAATCAGAGCGGCATAAATCGCCTGCGCTTTTTCTTCTCCCCCGGCGACGCCAACGATGGTCGGCAGCTGCGCCAGCTCATCAAGGGTTACGCCGAGCAGTTCCCGATGGATCTCCAGTCCTTCTACCGGCCTGCCGTCGGCCTGCAGGAAATAACCTAAAATGTCGCCGACCGCGCCTTTGCGGGCGTACATCAGTTGTTCGCCCTCGCTGATATAGCCGGAGCGTAAAATGGTGGCGTCGCGCCGCTGATCGATGGCGCCGATGCCAACCACCGCCGCGTCCGCCGCCGTCGCCGCGAGGATCACGTCGCGCACGCTCGACTCACGGCGCAGGATCTCGGCGACCTCCGCCGAAGAGACCCGCAGCGGCGCCGGGATAATGCTGACGCTGCAGGCGGCATCAAGCTGGCCGATGCCGGTCATATACGGGCCGACGCCGCCGGAGAGAGTCACCAGCCGCACCTGCTGCGAGCCGATAAAGCCGCTGAGATGCTGCAGGCAGCTCATGGTGGCTTCGCCGAAACCGACTGCCAATAATTGCCCCGGTTGCAGAATACCCATCAGCGATTGCGCCGCGCCGATCCCCAGCCGGGTATTCATCGGCGGAGTATTGAGCGCCGGCAGCACGCGGGCAATCTTGAGGCCAAAACGCTGCTGAAGTTCACTTTCCAGCGCCAGACAGCCCTCATAGCGCGAGTTGATCTGCACGCGGATCACCCCGGACTGGCGGCCTTTCTCCAGCAGGCGGGAAATCTTCAGCCGCGGCAGCCCCAAACGCTCGCCGATGTCATTTTGCGTCAGGCCGTCGTGGTAGTAGCACCACGCCACCCGCGCCACCAGCTCTTCCTCGGCTAACGCCAGCCCGGCGTAGCGGTTCTCTTCCGTAATGCGTTTTTCGCTCATAAATTGAACTCTTATAAAAATTTAGATCATATGTTCGCTATTGCGCGGCCGGAAAGTGTGAGCCGACTGGCAAAACGGATCTTTCATCGCTGGCCCATTTTTTCCTGAGGATCTAAAGCGCCAAACTGTGATCTTCGCACGGTTGTAAATATAGTTCACCGTCTACGCTTTTGAACATTATTAAATTTAAAAATCATTTGTTCAAACGAGGCGCGACGATGAAGCCACTGCTTGAAGCTCGCCAGATCCGCAAACAGTTCTCCGGCGTTGCCGTGCTGAAGGGCATCGACTTTACGCTATGCGCGGGCCAGGTGCATGCCCTGATGGGAGGCAATGGCGCGGGTAAATCGACGCTGATGAAGATCATCGCCGGCGTCGAAACCCCGGATAGCGGTGAGCTGACGATCGGCGACCGCGCGTTTGCGCGCCTCAGCCCGGCGCTGGCCCACCAGCTGGGCATTTATCTGGTGCCGCAGGAGCCGATGCTGTTTCCCAACCTCAGCGTGCGCGAGAACATTCTCTTTCGTTTGCCGAAGCGGGCGGATACCGCCGCGCGACTGCAGGAAAAACTGCAGCAGTTGAACTGCCAGATCAACCTCGATGCCAGCGCCAGCACGCTCGAGGTAGCCGATCAACAGATGGTCGAGATCCTGCGCGGCCTGATGCGCGAAGCGCGGATCCTGATCCTTGATGAACCCACCGCCTCTTTAACCCCGGGGGAAACGGAGAGGTTGTTTAGCCAGATCCGCGCGTTACAGGCGCTGGACGTGGGGATCGTGTTTATCTCGCACAAACTGCCCGAAATCCGCCAGCTTGCCAGCCATATTTCGGTGATGCGCGACGGGGCGGTAGTGCTGAGCGGCGAGACCGCAACTTACCGCGATGAGCAACTGATTAGCGCTATGACGCCGGCCAGCCGCGACCATACGCTGAGCGACACGCAAAAGCTGTGGCTGGCGCTGCCGGGCAACCGCCGCACCCAGGCGCAGGATTTTCCCGTGCTGCGGGTGGAGGATCTTACCGGAGAAGGCTTTATCGATCTCAATCTGGAGATCCGCGCCGGGGAGATCGTCGGCCTCGCCGGGCTGGTGGGATCCGGGCGCACCGAATTTGCTGAAACCTTATACGGCCTGCGTCCACCGCGCGCCGGGCGGATCTGGCTGGAGAATCGCGAGATTAGTAATGACAGCACCCGAGCCCGGCTGGCCAGCGGGCTGGTCTATCTGCCGGAAGACCGCCAGGTCTCGGGGCTGTTTCTTGATGCGCCGGTGCGCTGGAACACGGTGATGTTCAATCAGCCGTCGTGGTGGCAGCAGGGGAAACGGGAGGCGGCGGTGGTTGAGCGCTATCACCGGGCGCTGGGGATCAAGCTGGCCGATGGCGATCAGCCGGTGCGCACTCTCTCTGGCGGTAACCAGCAGAAGGTGCTGCTGGCGCGCTGTCTGGAGGCCAACCCGCTGCTGCTAATTGTCGATGAGCCGACGCGCGGCGTGGATGTCTCCGCCCGCGCCGATATCTATCAGCTGCTGAAAAGCGTCGCCGCGCAAAATGTGGCAGTGCTGATGATCTCCTCCGATCTGGATGAGTTCATCGGCCTGGCCGACCGGGTGCTGGTGATGCATCAGGGCCGCTACAGCGGCGAGCTGGCGCGGCAGGCGGTGACCGTCGATCGCATGATGACCCTGGCCTTCGGAGGGCAGGCATGAAAACGTTACTCAAGAATCGCGAACTGAGCGCCTTCTTTGCCATCGTGGTGCTCTTTGTTGTGCTGGTGGCGCTCAATCCGGCCTATTTCAGCCTGCAGACCCTGGCGATGATTTTCGCCAGCTCGCAAATCCTCTGCCTGCTGGCATTGGGCGCGACCCTGGTGATGCTGACCCGCAATATTGACGTGTCGGTAGGCTCCACCGTTGGGCTATGCGCCATCGCCGTCGGCGTGGCGCTGAACAACGGCTACGGGTTGGCGACGGCCATCGCCTTCGCGCTGGCTATTGGCGCGCTGGCCGGGGCGTTTAACGGCCTGCTGGTGGTGGGGCTGCGCATTCCGGCGATCGTCGCGACGCTCGGCACGCTGGGGTTGTATCGCGGGGTAATGCTGCTGTGGACCGGCGGGAAATGGATCGAGGGCTTGCCAGACAGCCTGAAATCGCTCTCGGAGCCTGCGTTTATCGGCGTGTCGCCGCTGGGCTGGCTGGTGCTGGCGCTGCTGCTGGCGGGCGGCTGGCTGCTGTCGCGCACCGCCTTTGGTCGTGATTTTTACGCCGTTGGCGATAACCTCGCCGCCGCGCGCCAGCTGGGCGTGGCGGTCAACCGCACGCGGATGCTGGCCTTTACCCTCAACGGTATGCTGGCGGCCTGCGCCGGGATCGTCTTCGCCGCGCAGATTGGTTTTGTGCCTAATCAGACCGGCAGCGGCCTGGAGATGAAAGCCATCGCCGCCTGCGTACTGGGCGGGATCTCGCTGCTTGGCGGTACCGGTACGCTGCTCGGCGCGTTTCTCGGCGCCTTTTTCCTTACCCAAATCGACACCGTACTGGTGCTGTTCCGCCTTCCCGCCTGGTGGAATGACTTTATCGCCGGTCTGGTGCTGCTCGGCGTGCTGGTGCTCGATGGCCGCCTGCGCCAGGCGCTGGCCCGCCATCAGCGGGCGCTAAAGTACAGCCGTTTCCAGCCCGGTAACAAAGGGGGGAAACAGGTTGCCCGCTTTCCTGAACGCAAAAGCAAAGAGGTGGCTTAAATGAAGCTGAAGCTTAACTGGGAAAGCGCGCTGCTGGCGTTGCTGATCGTGGAGATCCTGCTGTTCGGCGCGCTGAATCCGCGCATGCTGGATCTCAATATGCTGCTCTTTAGCACCAGCGACTTTATCTGCATCGGCATCGTCGCGCTGCCGCTGACGCTGGTGATCATCAGCGGCGGGATCGATATTTCGCTGGGCTCGACCATCGGCCTGTGCGCCATCGCCCTCGGGGTGATGACCCAGGCGGGCTGGCCGCTGTGGCTCGCGGTATCGCTGACGTTGCTCTTGGGACTGCTGTGCGGGTTATTCAACGCCGCGCTGATCCACTACACCGGCATCAGCCCGCTGGTGATCACGCTTGGTACGCTGTATCTGTACGGCGGCGGCGCGCTGCTGCTTTCCGGGATGGCCGGCGCGACCGGTTACGAGGGGATTGGCGGTTTTCCCGATAGCTTCACCGCCTTCGCCAATTTAACCCTCGCCGGTCTGCCGCTGCCGCTGGTGCTGTTCGCGATTATCACCTTTTTCTTCTGGCTGCTGACCCATCGCGGGCGCTTTGGCCGCCACCTCTTTTTACTCGGGCAAAACCCGCGCGCCGCGCGCTATGCCGCGCTGTCGGTGAACGGCATCCCGTACGTGCTGTATGGCCTGGTTGGCGTCGCCTCGGCGGTCGCGGCGCTGGTGATGGTTTCCTACTTCGGCTCGGCACGTTCGGATTTAGGCCGCGACCTGCTGATGCCGGCGCTGACCGCGGCGGTGCTCGGCGGGGCCAATATTTACGGCGGCTCGGGATCGATACTGGGTACCGCGCTGGCGGCATTGCTGGTGGGGTATCTGCAACAGGGTTTACAGATGGTCGGCATCCCCAACCAGGTGTCGAGCGCGCTGTCAGGGGCGCTGTTGGTTGTGGTGGTGATGGGGCGTTCGCTGAGCCTGCACCGTGAATGGGTGCGCGCGACCTGGCGGCGTCTTTTCTCGCATAAAACAATCGGAGCATAAAATGAAATTAAAACTGATCGTGCTGGCGCTGGCGATGAGCGTGGTTACCGCGCAGGCGGCGGACCGCATCGCCTTTATTCCTAAGCTGGTCGGCGTCGGATTCTTTACCAGCGGCGGCAACGGCGCGAAAGAAGCGGGGAAAGCGCTGGGCGTGGATGTCACCTATGACGGCCCAACCGAGCCCAGCGTCTCCGGCCAGGTGCAGCTTATCAACAACTTCGTCAACCAGGGCTACAACGCGATTATCGTTTCCGCTGTCTCGCCGGACGGCCTGTGTCCGGCGCTGAAGCGGGCGATGCAGCGCGGGGTGAAAGTCCTGACCTGGGATTCCGATACCAAGCCGGAGTGCCGCAGCATCTATATCAATCAGGGCACGCCGCAGCAGCTTGGCGGCCTGCTGGTCGAGATGGCGGAAAAGCAGGTGACGAAGCCTACTGCCAAGGTAGCGTTTTTCTACTCCAGCCCGACGGTGACCGACCAGAACCAGTGGGTGAAGGAAGCCAAAGCCAAAATCGAAAAAGAACATCCGCAGTGGCAAATCGTCACCACCCAGTTTGGCTATAACGATGCCACCAAATCGCTACAAACCGCCGAGGGGATCTTAAAAGCCTATCCGGATCTCGACGCCATTATCGCGCCGGATGCCAATGCGCTGCCGGCGGCGGCGCAGGCGGCAGAGAACCTCAAGCGTCAGGGCGTGGCGATTGTCGGCTTTAGTACGCCGAACGTGATGCGTCCGTACGTTGAGCGCGGCACGGTGAAAGCGTTCGGCCTGTGGGATGTGGTTCAGCAGGGCAAAATTGCGGTTAACGTCGCCGATCGATTACTGAAAAAGGGCGATCTTAACGTAGGCGACAGCGTTGAGGTGAAAGATATCGGCTCGCTGAAGGTCGAACCGAACAGCGTGCAGGGCTATCAGTATGAGGCGAAGGGCAACGGTATCGTGCTGCTGCCGGAGCGCGTGGTGTTCAGCAAAGAGAACATCAACAACTACGACTTCTGACGGAGGATGAGATGGCAGATTTAGACGATATCAAAGAGGGGAAGGACTTCGGTATTGACCGCCCGCAGCAGAATACGCTGTATACCCTGAAAGGCTGCGGCTCGCTGGACTGGGGCATGCAGTCGCGGCTGGCGCGCATTTTTAATCCGCACAGCAACCGCACGGTGATGCTGGCCTTCGATCACGGCTACTTCCAGGGGCCAACGACCGGGCTTGAGCGTATCGACCTGTCGATTGCGCCGCTGTTTGCCGACACCGACGTGCTGATGTGCACCCGCGGCGTACTGCGCAGCCAGGTACCGGCGGCCACCAATAAGCCGGTGGTGCTCCGCGCCTCCGGCGGCAATTCGATTTTGAGCGAACTCTCCAACGAATGCGTGGCGGTGGCGATGGAAGACGCGCTGCGGCTCAACGTATGCGCGGTGGCGGCGCAGGTCTATATCGGCAGCGAATACGAACATCAGTCGATCAATAACATCATCAAACTGGTGGACGCCGGCAATCGCTACGGTATGCCGGTCCTGGCGGTTACCGGCGTCGGCAAAGAGATGACCCGCGATGCGCGCTACTTCTCGCTGGCCAGCCGGATTGCCGCCGAAATGGGGGCGCAGTTTGTGAAGACCTATTTCGTTGAGGAAGGCTTTGAAAAAGTGACCGCCAGCTGTCCGGTGCCGATCGTTATCGCCGGCGGTAAAAAACTGCCGGAGCATGAGGCGCTGGAGATGTGCTGGCGGGCGATCGACCAGGGCGCGTCCGGGGTGGATATGGGGCGCAACATCTTCCAGTCCAGCGCCCCGCGCGCGATGCTGAAGGCGGTGAAAAAGGTGGTGCATGAGAATCTGAACGCGCGCGAAGCGTATCAGTTCTGGCAGGAAGAAAAACAGGGAGAGCTGAAATGAACGTCACGCTAGTGGAGATCAATATTAAACCCGAGCGGGTGGATGAGTTTCTCGAGGTGTTTCGCGCCAACCACGAGGGCGCGCTGCGGGAGCCAGGCAACCTGCGCTTTGATGTCCTGCAGGATCCCGAGGTGAAAACCCGCTTTTTTATCTACGAAGCCTATAAAGACGATGAGGCGGTGCTGGCGCATAAGAAGACGCCGCACTATTTAGCCTGCGTCGAAAAGCTGGAGGAGATGATGTCGCAGCCGCGGCAGAAGCGCAGCTTTATCGGCCTGTTACCGCAGGTGTGAGGGTTATCCTTCACCCTCTCAGAGGGAGAGGGTGAAGGACACTTTATTACGCTTCTTCGACCGAAACGCGCAGGGCCGCCAGCGCCTTGCGTGCCGCCTTCAGCACCTGCTCGCACTGCTCAAGGGTGAGCGTCAGCGGCGGTTCAATGCGGATCGTCTTGGCGTTGTTTAACGTCCCGGCGACCAGCACCCGCTGTCTGAACATCTCGCTGGCAAAGTCGTAGCCAATCTCGTTATCAACAAACTCGATAGCCATCAGCATGCCTTTCCCGCGCACTTCATTCACCAGATCCGGATACTCCTGCGCCAGCAGGCGGAAACCGTCCAGCAGCATATCGCCTTTCTGCGCCGCCTGCGCCGGCAGGTTTTGCGTCAGCAGCACGTTGATCGTCGCCAGCGCCGCCGCACAGGCCAACGGGTTGCCGCCGAAGGTGGTGGTGTGCAGGAACGGGTTATCGAAGAGCACCGAGAAGACCTCTTCCGTCGCCACCGTCGCGCCGATCGGCATCACACCGCCGCCGAGCGCTTTCGCCAGACACAGAATGTCCGGCTGGACGTTCTCATGCTCGCAGGCGAACATCTTGCCGGTGCGGCCCATGCCGGTCTGCACTTCGTCGAGGATCAGCAATGCGCCAAACTCGTCGCACAGTTTACGCACCGCCGGTAAGTAACCCGCCGGCGGGAGGATCACGCCCCCTTCGCCCTGAATCGGCTCGAGGATCACCGCCGCGACGTCGTCGCCGGTTTTCTTGCACTCGCTCAGCATGGTGCGCATGGCGTTGATATCGCCGAACGGCACGTGGCGGAAGCCCGGCAGCAGCGGCATAAACGGCTTGCGGAAGGTCGACTTGGCGGTGGCCGACAGCGCGCCCAACGATTTACCGTGGAAGGCGCCGCTGGTGGCGATGAAGGTAAATTTACCGCGCGGCGACTGATAGGCTTTCGCCAGCTTGATGGCCGCCTCTACCGATTCGGTACCGCTGTTGCAGAAGAAACTGTACTTTAGTTTCCCGGGCGTTAAGGCTGCCAGGGTTTTCGCCAGCATCGCGCGTAGCGGGTCCAGCAGCTCCTGACTGTGAAGCGGTTGTTTCGCGAGTTGATTCTCGACGGCGGATACCACAACTGGATTACGGTGCCCTACATTGAAGATGCCAAACCCACCAAGGCAGTCGATAAACTCCTGTCCCTGGGTGTCGACAAGCGTATTTAACCCTCCCGCTTGCCACTCTACGGCTCCGTAATCCCCGCCGGCT
Organism: Klebsiella sp. HMSC16A12; assembly: GCF_001808265.1. Lineage (NCBI taxonomy): Bacteria > Pseudomonadati > Pseudomonadota > Gammaproteobacteria > Enterobacterales > Enterobacteriaceae > Klebsiella > Klebsiella sp. HMSC16A12. The sequence goes on along the minus strand of NZ_KV792542.1, from coordinate 26,269 downwards.
GTGACCGATTTTCGATACTCTAAAAACCCCGGATTCACATGCTCTTTAAAGTATTCCCTGACCTCCTGGTTAAGTGCTTTCATTTCCTCATGATCAAGCGTGCGCTTTTCAATGAGATTCAGTGCGTGTGCGCTGCAGGCCAGAGCCGATGCGCTGGAAGGTAACCTGTTCAAAATGTGCTCCTGGGGCGGACGTATCACACGATACTGGATTAAGTATTGCAGGGATTACGCCAGTTCGGCAGAAGCGGTGAAAATCGGGATAAATGCAAAGTAAAAGACGAATTGTGTAAAATTTAATCTCATTGCGCCACTATTGGCACGTTTTATTCCTGAGCTGACGAGATTTTCTGCCTGGCGGCAATGGTCGGGGCGATCCGCCGTGGTGCGGGCTGCCCCAGCGCGGGGCAGCCGGTGGTGAAAAAAGAGGCTTAGTCGAGCTGAGAGATCTCCATCGCCGCCCGGTCAATAATGCCGATGATCTGCTTGAGCTGGGCGGCACTGCTGGCCTGCTGGTTCACTTTCAGGTCGAGGACCGCTTTGAAGTTTTCCAGCGCGCGCTTCATCTGCGGATCGCGGCGCAGCTCGCAGCCGACCATCCGCGCCTGCAGGCGCTCCTGGATATGGGCCAGGTGCTCCTGGTTTTCGGCGTGCAGCTGTTTTCCTTCCTCGCTGATAAGGATTTTCTTGCGTCCGTTGTCGTCTTCCACGCTGATAAGGCCCTGGTCCTGGAGCAGATCCAGCGTCGGATAGATCACCCCCGGGCTGGGGCTGTAGTTCCCCTGGGTAAGCGTTTCGATCTCTTTGATCAGCTCATAGCCATGGCTGGCGCTGCGGCTGAGGATATCCAGAATGATCAGCCGCAGTTCGCCGTGGCCAAAGAAACGCTGGCGACGTCCGCCGCCGCGGCGGCCATGGTCGCCGTGTTCGCTGGGATCACCGTGGCGCCCGCGTGGCCCACGCCCTTCTTCATGATGATGTCGCATGGTTACCTCCTGCTGTTTTTTGATATATCTAATTTATATCTAAAAAATGAATGTTCGCAATGCTGGTTGCTATTTATTTTTTAAGATGTTGATATATATGTGATTGTTTTCTGGATGTGGATTTTGATGCGGTTTGTTTTGACTATATCAAAAAAAGACTTGCATTCTTTTTAGTTGGCAATCATTATCATTTGCATCAAGTTTAGATATATCTATTTACCGTTCACGAAGGCAATCGATGATGACAAAAACCAAAGCAGACAAGTACCCGCAGCGTGTCCGCAATGAGCTGCGTTTCCGTGAGCTGACGGTGCTGCGCGTGGAGCGCGCAGGCGCGGCGTTCCAGCGTATCGTGCTGGGAGGCGAGGCGCTGGAAGGCTTCGCCTCTCACGGCTTTGACGACCATACCAAGCTTTTTTTCCCCGAGCCGGGCGCGGCATTTACCCCGCCGCAGGTGACCGAGGAGGGGATTGACTGGGGGGAAGGCGTGCGGCCTGCCACCCGCGACTATACGCCGCTGTACGATGCCGAACGTCACGAGCTGGCTTACGATTTCTATATCCACGATGGCGGTATCGCCAGCCGTTGGGCGCTGGAAGCAAAAGTGGGCGATAAGCTGGTGATCGGCGGCCCGCGCGGCTCGCTGGTGGTGCCGGAAGATTATGCCTGGCAGCTGTATGTTTGCGATGAGTCCGGCATGCCGGCGCTGCGCCGTCGTCTGCTGGGATTACGCCAGCTGCCGGCGAGGCCGCAGGTGACGGCCATCGTTACTATCGCCGATGCGTCGTATAAAGATTATCTGGCGGATCTCGACGGCTTTAACATCGAGTGGGTGGTGGGCCACAATCCGGCCTTCGTCGCCGAGCGTCTGGCGCAGGTGAAGGTGCCGGCGGAGGATTATTTTATCTGGCTGACCGGCGAAGGCGCGGTGGTGAAATCGCTGCTGGCGCGCTTTGAAGACGAGAGCATCGATCAGCAGCTGGTGCGTTCCCAGGCGTACTGGCACAGCAAGTAAAAAGCCATCGTGGTAAAACCCGGATAGCGGCGCGTCGCGCCTTATCCGGGCTACCGGCGGTGCCGTTTTTTGTCGGGTGGCGGCTTACGCCTTACCCGACCTGCTATTCGGCGGTGTTACATCGCCCCGGTAAGCGCAGCGCCACCGGGGAAGGCTTAGCGTTCCGCCAGCGCCTTAAACACCATCGCCACCGCGTGGGCGCCGGGGTCCATGTTGCCGAGCAGGCTATCGCTGTTGAGATAGGACGCGCGTCCGGCGCCGGCTTTGCTTGACTGGCAGGTGCGATCCGCCCCGGCCTGCGCCGCGGCGAAAGCGGCCTGCAGATTCTCCGGTTCGGCCAGCAGCGCCGCCAGGGCCGGCTGCAGAGCGTCGATCATCGTCCGGTCTCCCTCATCGGCGCCGCCGTAAAACTTCATCTGTTCCAGACCGGCGTTCAGCGCCTCGGCCACGCTGGCGCCTTGCCCCAGCTTCTGCCCGGCAGCGGTGAAGAAGATAGACATCAATACCCCGCTGGAGCCGCCCATCACCACCGTCAGGCGTTCGCCGATCAGCGCGAAGAGCGTTGGCAGATCGTTCAGGGGCAGCTGCTGACGCTCGAGCCGCTCGGCAATTTCGCGCGCCCCGGCGGCGAAGGTGGAGCCGGTATCGCCGTCGCCTACTTTGGCATCCAGCGCGTTGAGATGTTCTTCAAGATCGATGAGGGCGCCGGTCACCTGCGCCACGTAATCGCCCACCTGTGGGTTGGCCGAGGGTGTAAAATCCACCCGGGCGCTGTCGAGGGTGGACGGCACGACGTTGATAGTCCGCGGCTGCACCGGCTTCTGCCAGCTGGCGGTTTCCACATCCGAAAGCAGCGCTTTCTCAATACTCTCCTCCAGCACGATGGCGGTCAGCGAGAAGCCTTTCATATCCAGCGCCGTCACCAGCGAGGCCGGGCCTATTAACCAGTCAATGCGCGCCTGCAGCGGGGTGTTGGCCAGCTCGCGGGTCAGAATCGCCATCTCAGCCACCGACACGCCGCCGAGGTTATTGAGCATCACCGCCAGGCGGCCGGTTTCCGGTAGGGCGGCGGTCAGTTTTTCCACCATCAGGTTAACGATCTCCGCACTGTTTTGCGTGGCGATCGTCGAGGCGCCCGGCTCACCGTGGATGCCCATTCCCAGCTCGGCGTGACCGGCCTGATGGCGCGGCGCGCTGTCAGCTTCCTGCGGCAGGTGGCAGCTGGCCAGCGCCACCCCGATGCTGGCGGTATGGCTGGCGGCGTATTGCGCTTCACGCAGGACGGTGGCGAGGTTGAAGCCGCGCTCGGCGAAATAGCCCGCCACTTTATGCACCAGAATGGTCCCGGCGATGCCGCGCGGCTGTTTGTTATCCGGCAGCGAAATATCGTCGCCGACGATCAGCATCTCCACGTTGTAGCCGAGTCGGCGCGCTTTCTCCGCCGCCAGACCGAAGTTAAGCCGATCGCCGGTGTAGTTTTTGACGATCAGCAGGCAGCCCGCCTCGCCGGTCACTGCCTGAATGGCGGTGAGCACCGCGTCGACGCTCGGCGAGGCGAACAGATCGCCGCAGACCGCGGCGGTCAGCATACCTTTACCAATAAAGCCGACGTGCGCCGGTTCATGGCCGGCGCCGCCGCCGGAGATCACCGCCACGTTGTTTTTATTCAGATCGCGACGGACCACCACCCGGATCGCCGGGTCGCTCTCCAGACGGGCGAGGTTATTCCACGGGCTGGCGATAATGGTACCCTCAATCACATCGTTGACGAGGCTGGCGCGCTGGTTAAAAAAGAATTGAGACATAGTGGTTCCTGAAGAGTAAGCGAAAACTCACCCTCCGGAGGCAGGCCCCCGGAGCGGTAACGGTCAACGTGAATTTTAGTCACGGATAAGGCGCTGGTGGCGCATATCGAGCACGATAGTCTCGCCGGGCTGCACGCTGTTCAGCGCCTCGCCCTGCTGGCTCAGCCAGGCGATCCCCGCCGCGCGGGCGATAATCGCGCCGTGAGCCTGTTCGCTGCCATCGCGCAGGCACAGGCCTTTAACGAAGCTGGCATCCAGCTGTAAGACGGTTGAGGGATAAATGTTGTCGGCAATAATAATTGTTGGCTCGCCGGGCGTCGGCACTCTCTCCTGAACGCCCTGCAGATGGCGCAGGGTGCGCTGCAAAATATCTTCGATATCGATATAGCGCGCCTGCAGGTAGGGGTCATCCAGCTGGCGATACTGCTGGCTGAGCTCCATCAACACCTGATGCCATGCCCATTCCGCCGTGCATTGTTCGGTGAGCAGGCGATCGTTGGCGGCATCAAACAGATCGTCATCGTCGAGCAGGGTGTGGTGCCCGGCGAAGATCGCCGCGATATCGGCGTGAAATTTATTTTCCGCCAGCTCGGTCAGGGCGATAAGATCCGCCAGCGTCTGGTCAATGGCCTGGCGCAGGCGCTGCTGCTCGCGGGCGGCATCGGCGGCAGCCGGGCGGAGCGGCTGGATCAGGGCCAGCGGATAGCGCAGGGCAGCGCCTTCGACGCGCTCGGGCGTTGCCGGAGCCGCTGCCGGTTGCGCCGCAGGCGATTCACCGAAGTTATCGGCGGCCAGCGCCTGAAACGCCGCCAGCGCCGCGTCGGCATCCGGACCGCGGGCCAGCAGGCGCAGCTTATCGTTGCGGCGTACCTGCAATAGCGCGATTTGGTTGAGGCTGTCCGGTTTGACGCACTTCCCGTTTTTCTCCAGCAGCAGATCGGCGTTAAAGCCCGCCAGCGCGGCGACCAGCTTCGACGCCGGACGCACGTGCAGGCCGTTGTGATTGTTAATAATGACTGACACCGATTTTGTGTCGCCGTCGTCGGCAAGCATCGGCGCCGGCGCGGCGTCAGAAGTTGGCGAAGGTAAACCCAGCTGAACCCGCTTGGCCTCCAGGGCGCTCATGGCGTCGGCGATCACCTTGTCGATCCCGGCGCCGGAGGCAGCGCTGACGGTGGCCGCCAGCGTCCCTTCCACCAGCGGCGCGGCGCACAGTCGCACCTTCGCGGCAATCGCCGGATCGAGCAGATCGAGGGCGGTTTCGGCGCTGAGCAACGCGCTGCCGATATCCATCATCACCAGCACGTGATCGGTATCGGCCACGGATTCGATCGCCTCCATGACTTTAAGCGGATCGGTGCCGATCGGGCTGTCGGGATCGTCGATCCCGGCGGCGATCGCCAGTTTGCAGCCATCGTTGATTAACATCTGCCGGGCCAGTTCTCCGACACCTTCGCCCAGCCGGGCGCTATGAGAAACAATAACCAGGTTTACCATCGCGATTTCCTTACTCTTTGGCGGCGGCGGCCAGCATCTGAACCATAAACAGCACCGAGGTCGCGCCGGGATCCTGATGTCCGATGCTGCGCTCGCCGAGATAGCTGGCGCGGCCTTTACGCGCCTGCATAGTGATGGTGGCGTGGGCCGCACGCTCGGCCACTTCGCAGGCGGCATCCATCGCGGCGGCGATCGACAGGTGCTGCTCGCTGGACTGGCGCAGGGAGTCCACCACCGGCAGCCAGACGTCGCACATGGTTTTATCCCCTGGCTCCGCTTTGCCGCGATTGACGACACCGTCCGCACCTTCGCGGATCATCAGGTACAGCTCGTCGAGCGTCAGGCTCTGGTGGGCCTGGGTCACCTGCGCGGCGCGAATGAAGAAGGTGCCGAACAGCGGGCCGCTGGCGCCGCCGACGTTGGAGAGCAGCGTCATGCCGGTGTTTTTGAGGATAAAGCCAATATCTTTATCGGCAATCGACGGCAGCTTTTCGACCACTTTACTGAAACCGCGGTGCATATTGAGACCGTGGTCGGCGTCGCCAATCTCTTTATCGAGGCCGGTGAGAAAATCGCTCTCTTTGGTGAAAATATCGCCGCAGCGGTACAGCCAGTCGACGATTTGCGTTCTGTTCAGTGACATGTCGTGCTCCTTAGTTTCCCCAGTTCAGCGCCGGGGTGTGAACCGGGGCGTCCCATAGCGTCAGCGTCTCGTCATCCACTTTCAGCAGAGTGATGGAGAAGCCCGCCATATCCAGCGAAGTACAGTAGCTGCCGATGAGGTTGCGTTCGATGATGATGCCGGACGCTTCGCAGCGCTGGGCGAGGCGGTTATACACGCCATACAGTTCGGAAAGCGGAGTGGCGCCGAGGTTATTAACCAGCGCGATAACCCGGTCGCCGTTTTGCAACGCGGTTTTGCTCTGCTGCACTTCCTGCCACGCGCCCTTGACGGTATCCCACTGGCGCAGCGTGCGGCTGTAAGCGCCGTTTTCCAGCAGGGTATCGAACATCTCATCGACGGTTTGGTCCAGCGAGCTGAAGCGGCGGCGGTCGATGCCCGGCTCGCCGTGAATGCCGACGCCGAACTCCATCTCGTCATCTTTCAGCGTAAAGGAGGGCTGCCCGGCAGCCGGTACGGTGCAGGCGCCAAGGGCGATACCAATCGAGTGGCCGAGATTGTTCAGGCGGCGGCCCAGTTCAGCGCAGGCTTCCAGCGAGTCGCCGCGCTCGGCGGCGGCGCCGACCAATTTTTCGATCAGTACGGTGTTGGCGACGCCGCGACGACCGGCGGTATAGAGGCTGTCTTTCACCGCCACGTCGTCGTCGACCACCACGGTGGTGACTTTAATGCCGCTCTCATGCAGCAGCTCGGTGGCGGTCTCAAAATTCAGGATGTCGCCGGTATAGTTTTTGATAATTAGCAAGACGCCTTCGCCGCCGTCAATTTGCATCGCGCATTCAAACATTTTGTCCGGCGTCGGCGAGGTGAAGATTTCCCCCGGACAGGCGCCGGAGAGCATGCCCTGGCCGATATAGCCGCAGTGCATCGGTTCATGTCCGCTGCCGCCGCCGGAGAGCAGGGCCACCTTGCCAGCCACCGGCGCGTCGGTGCGGGTCACATACAGCGGGTCCTGATGCAGGGTCAGCTGCGGATGGGCTTTAGCCAGCCCCTGTAATTGTTCATTCAGTACATCTTCAACACGGTTAATCAGCTTTTTCATTATTCAGTGCTCCGTTGGAGAAGGTTCGATGCCGCCTCTCTGCTGGCGGAGGCGGTCATCGCGTAGGGGTATCGTCTGACGGTGGAGCGTGCCTGGCGATATGATGATTCTGGCTGAGCGGACGAAAAAAAGAATGCCCCGACGATCGGGTTTCATTACGAAACATTGCTTCCTGATTTTGTTTCTTTATGGAACGTTTTTGCTGAGGATATGGTGAAAATGCGAGCTGGCGCGCTTTTTTTCTTCTGCCATAAGCGGCGGTCAGGATAGCCGGCGAAGCGGGTGGGAAAAAATTTTTTGCTGATTTTCTGCCGACTGCGGGAGAAAAGGCGGTCAAACACGGAGGATTGTAAGGGCATTATGCGGCAAAGGAGCGGATCGGGATCGCAATCCTGACAGAGACTAGGGTTTTTTGTTCCAATATGGAACGTAAAAAATTAACCTGTGTTTCATATCAGAACAAAAAGGCGAAAGGTTTTTTTGTTCCCTGCCGGCCCTACAGTGATCGCACTGCTCCGGTACGCTCCGTTCAGGCCGCGCTTCACTGGCCGGCGCGGATAACGCCAGGGCTCATCATGTTTACATGCGCACTTATTTGAGGGTGAAAGGAATGCTAAAAGTTATTCAATCTCCAGCCAAATATCTTCAGGGTCCTGATGCTGCTGTTCTGTTCGGTCAATATGCCAAAAACCTGGCGGAGAGCTTCTTCGTCATCGCCGACGATTTCGTAATGAAGCTGGCGGGAGAGAAAGTGGTGAATGGCCTGCAGAGCCACGATATTCGCTGCCATGCGGAACGGTTTAACGGCGAATGCAGCCATGCGGAAATCAACCGTCTGATGGCGATTTTGCAAAAACAGGGCTGCCGCGGCGTGGTCGGGATCGGCGGTGGTAAAACCCTCGATACCGCGAAGGCGATCGGTTACTACCAGAAGCTGCCGGTGGTGGTGATCCCGACCATCGCCTCGACCGATGCGCCAACCAGCGCGCTGTCGGTGATCTACACCGAAGCGGGCGAGTTTGAAGAGTATCTGATCTATCCGAAAAACCCGGATATGGTGGTGATGGACACGGCGATTATCGCCAAAGCGCCGGTACGCCTGCTGGTCTCCGGCATGGGCGATGCGCTCTCCACCTGGTTCGAGGCCAAAGCTTGCTACGATGCGCGCGCCACCAGCATGGCCGGAGGACAGTCCACCGAGGCGGCGTTGAGCCTCGCCCGCCTGTGCTATGATACGCTGCTGGCGGAGGGCGAAAAGGCCCGTCTGGCGGCGCAGGCCGGGGTAGTGACCGAAGCGCTGGAGCGCATCATCGAGGCGAACACTTATCTCAGCGGCATTGGCTTTGAAAGCAGTGGCCTGGCCGCCGCCCACGCAATCCACAACGGTTTCACCATTCTTGAAGAGTGCCACCATCTGTATCACGGTGAGAAAGTGGCCTTCGGTACCCTGGCGCAGCTGGTGCTGCAGAACAGCCCGATGGACGAGATTGAAACGGTGCTGGGCTTCTGCCAGCGCGTCGGCCTGCCGGTGACGCTCGCGCAGATGGGCGTCAAAGAGGGGATCGACGAGAAAATCGCCGCGGTGGCGAAAGCCACCTGCGCGGAAGGGGAAACCATCCATAATATGCCGTTTGCGGTGACCCCGGAGAGCGTCCATGCCGCTATCCTCACCGCCGATCTGTTAGGCCAGCAGTGGCTGGCGCGTTAATTCGCGGTGGCTAAACCGCTGGCCCAGGTCAGCGGTTTTTCTTTCTCCCCTCCGGCAGTCGCTGCCGGAGGGGTTCTCTATGGTACAACGCGGAAAAGGATATGACTGTTCAGACTCAGGAAACCGGGAAGGCGGTCTCTTCCGTCATCGCCCAGTCATGGCACCGCTGCAGCAAGTTTATGCAGCGCGAAACCTGGCAAACGCCGCACCAGGCCCAGGGCCTGACCTTCGACTCCATCTGTCGGCGTAAAACCGCGCTGCTGACCATCGGTCAGGCGGCGCTGGAAGACGCCTGGGAGTTTATGGACGGTCGCCCCTGCGCGCTGTTTATTCTTGATGAGTCTGCCTGCATCCTCAGCCGTTGCGGCGAGCCGCAAACCCTGGCCCAGCTGGCTGCCCTGGGATTTCGCGACGGCAGCTATTGTGCGGAGAGCATTATCGGCACCTGCGCGCTGTCGCTGGCCGCGATGCAGGGCCAGCCGATCAACACCGCCGGCGATCGGCATTTTAAGCAGGCGCTACAGCCATGGAGTTTTTGCTCGACGCCGGTGTTTGATAACCACGGGCGGCTGTTCGGCTCTATTTCGCTTTGCTGTCTGGTCGAGCACCAGTCCAGCGCCGACCTCTCCCTGACGCTGGCCATCGCCCGCGAGGTGGGTAACTCCCTGCTCACCGACAGCCTGCTGGCGGAATCCAACCGTCACCTTAATCAGATGTACGGCCTGCTGGAGAGCATGGACGATGGGGTGATGGCGTGGAACGAACAGGGCGTGCTGCAGTTTCTCAATGTTCAGGCGGCGAGACTGCTGCATCTTGATGTTCAGGCCAGCCAGGGGAAAAATATCGCCGATCTGGTGACCCTCCCGGCGCTGCTGCGCCGCGCCATCAAACACGCCCGCGGCCTGAATCACGTCGAAGTCACCTTTGAAAGTCAGCATCAGTTTGTCGACGCGGTGATCACCTTAAAACCGATTGTCGAGGCGCAAGGCAACAGTTTTATTCTGCTGCTGCATCCGGTGGAGCAGATGCGGCAGCTGATGACCAGCCAGCTCGGTAAAGTCAGCCACACCTTTGAGCAGATGTCTGCCGACGATCCGGAAACCCGACGCCTGATCCACTTTGGCCGCCAGGCGGCGCGCGGTGGCTTCCCGGTGCTGCTGTGCGGCGAAGAGGGGGTTGGGAAAGAGCTGCTGAGCCAGGCTATCCACAATGAAAGCGAACGGGCGGGCGGCCCCTATATCGCCGTCAACTGCCAGCTGTATGCCGACAGCGTGCTGGGCCAGGATTTTATGGGCAGCGCCCCTACCGACGATGAAAATGGCCGCCTGAGCCGCCTTGAGCTAGCCAACGGCGGCACCCTGTTTCTGGAAAAGATCGAGTATCTGGCGCCGGAGCTGCAGTCGGCCCTGCTGCAGGTAATTAAGCAGGGCGTGCTCACCCGCCTCGACGCCCGGCGCCTGATCCCGGTGGATGTGAAGGTGATTGCCACCACCACCGTCGATCTGGCCAATCTGGTGGAACAGAACCGCTTTAGCCGCCAGCTGTACTATGCGCTGCACTCCTTTGAGATCGTCATCCCGCCGCTGCGCGCCCGACGCAACAGTATTCCGTCGCTGGTGCATAACCGGTTGAAGAGCCTGGAGAAGCGTTTCTCTTCGCGACTGAAAGTGGACGATGACGCGCTGGCGCAGCTGGTGGCCTACTCGTGGCCGGGGAATGATTTTGAGCTCAATAGCGTCATTGAGAATATCGCCATCAGCAGCGACAACGGCCACATTCGCCTGAGTAATCTGCCGGAATATCTCTTTTCCGAGCGGCCGGGCGGGGATAGCGCGTCATCGCTGCTGCCGGCCAGCCTGACCTTTAGCGCCATCGAAAAGGAAGCTATTATTCACGCCGCCCGGGAGACCAGCGGGCGGGTGCAGGAGATGTCGCAGCTGCTCAATATCGGCCGCACCACCCTGTGGCGCAAAATGAAGCAGTACGATATTGACGCCAGCCAGTTCAAGCGCAAGCATCAGGCCTAGTCTCCTCGATACGCGCCATGGAGAACAGGGCATCCGACAGGCGATTGCTGTAGCGTTTGAGCGCGTCGCGCAGCGGATGCGCGCGGTCCATGGCCGTCAGCAGACGTTCGAGCCGACGGGACTGGGTGCGCGCCACGTGCAGCTGGGCAGAGGCGAGATTCCTCCCCGGGATCACGAACTGTTTTAACGGGCCGCTCTCGGCCATATTGCGGTCGATAAGCCGCTCCAGGGCGGTGATCTCCTCTTCGCCGACCGTCTGGCTCAGGCGGGTCAGGCCCCGCGCATCGCTGGCCAGTTCAGCCCCCAGCACGAACAGCGTCTGCTGAATATGGTGCAGGCTTTCCCGGAGCCCGGCGTCGCGGGTCGTGGCGTAGCAGACGCCCAGTTGGGATATCAGTTCATCGACGGTGCCGTAGGCCTCGACGCGAATATGGTCTTTCTCGATGCGGCTGCCGCCGTACAGGGCGGTGGTGCCTTTATCCCCGGTGCGGGTATAGATACGATACATTCAGTTTCTCTCACTTAACGGCAGGACTTTAACCAGCTGCCCGGCGTTGGCGCCGAGCGTACGCAGATGATCGTCGCTATCGGTGACGTGTCCGGTAGCCAGCGGCGCGTCCGCCGGCAGCTGGGCATGAGTGAGGGCTATCTCGCCGGACGCGCTGAGCCCGATACCCACCCGCAGGGGCGAGCTTCTGGCCGCCAGGGCGCCCAGCGCAGCGGCGTCACCGCCTCCGTCATAGGTTATGGTCTGGCAGGGGACCCCCTGCTCCTCCAGCCCCCAGCACAGCTCATTGATGGCGCCGGCATGGTGCCCGCGCGGATCGTAAAACAGGCGTACGCCTGGCGGTGAAAGCGACATGACGGTCCCCTCGTTTACACTCAGAATGCCTGGCGGAAAATCGCGGCAATCTCCTGCTCGTTGCCTTTACGCGGGTTCGAGAACGCATTGCCGTCTTTTAGTGCCATCTCCGCCATGTAGGGGAAGTCGGCCTCTTTTACCCCCAGATCGCGCAGATGCTGCGGAATACCGATATCCATCGACAGACGCGTGATAGCGGCGATGGCTTTTTCCGCCGCGTCGAGAGTGGACAGTCCGGTGATATTTTCGCCCATCAGTTCAGCGATATCGGCGAATTTCTCCGGGTTGGCGATCAGGTTGTAGCGCGCCACATGCGGCAGCAGGACAGCGTTGGCCACGCCGTGCGGCATGTCGTACAGGCCGCCCAGCTGGTGCGCCATGGCATGCACGTAGCCGAGGTTGGCGTTATTGAAAGCCATCCCGGCCAGCAGAGAGGCATAGGCCATGTTTTCCCGCGCCTGCAGATTGCTGCCGAGGGCCACGGCCTGGCGCAGGTTGCGGGCGATGAGGCGGATCGCCTGCATGGCGGCGGCGTCCGTCACCGGGTTAGCGTCTTTGGAGATATAGGCCTCTACGGCGTGGGTCAGGGCATCCATCCCGGTTGCCGCGGTCAGGGCGGCCGGTTTACCGATCATCAGCAGCGGATCGTTGATAGAGACCGACGGCAGGTTGCGCCAGCTGACGATCACAAACTTCACTTTGGTTTCGGTGTTGGTCAGGACGCAGTGGCGGGTGACCTCGCTGGCGGTGCCGGCGGTGGTGTTGACCGCGACGATAGGCGGCAGCGGGTTGGTCAGGGTCTCTATTCCGGCATACTGGTACAGATCGCCCTCATGGGTGGCGGCGATGCCGATGCCTTTGCCGCAATCGTGCGGGCTGCCGCCGCCCACGGTGACGATGATGTCGCACTGTTCGCGGCGAAACACGGCGAGGCCGTCGCGCACGTTGGTGTCTTTCGGGTTCGGCTCGACGCCGTCAAAGATCGCCACCTCGATCCCGGCCTCCCGCAGATAATGCAGGGTTTTGTCCACCGCGCCATCTTTAATTGCCCGCAGGCCTTTGTCGGTGACCAGCAGGGCTTTTTTCCCCCCCAGCAGCTGGCAGCGTTCGCCGACTACGGAAATGGCGTTGGGGCCAAAAAAGTTAACGTTTGGCACCAGATAATCAAACATACGATAGCTCATAATATACCTTCTCGCTTCAGGTTATAATGCGGAAAAACAATCCAGGGCGCACTGGGCTAATAATTGATCCTGCTCGACCGTACCGCCGCTAACGCCGACGGCGCCAATTACCTGCTCATTAAAAATAACTGGCAGGCCGCCGCCAAAAATAATAATTCGCTGTTGGTTGGTAAGCTGCAGACCGTACAGAGATTGTCCTGGCTGGACCGCTGGCGTAATTTCATGGGTACCTTGCTTCAGGCTGCAGGCGCTCCAGGCTTTATTCAGGGAAATATCGCAGCTGGAGACGAAGGCCTCGTCCATCCGCTGGATAAGCAGCGTGTTGCCTCCGCGGTCAACTACGGAAAACACCACCGCCACGTTGATCTCAGTGGCTTTTTTTTCCACCGCCGCCGCCATTTTCTGGGCGGCGGCCAGGGTGATTGTCTGAACTTGTTGGCTCTTGTTCATCATTCTCTCCCGCACCAGGGTAACGCTGGCGCGAATAGTCAGTAGGGGGCGATAGTAAAAAACTATTACCATTCGGTTGGCTTGCTTTATTTTTTTCAGCGTTATTTTGTCGCCCGCCATGATTTAGTCAATAGGGTTAAAATAGCGTCGGCAAAACGTAATTAAGGGCGTTTTTTATTAATTGATTTATATCATTGCGGGCGATCACATTTTTTATTTTTGCCGCCGGAGTAAAGTTTCATAGTGAAACTGTCGGTAGATTTCGTGTGCCAAATTGAAACGAAATTAAATTTATTTTTTTCACCACTGGCTCATTTAAAGTTCCGCTATTGCCGGTAATGGCCGGGCGGCAACGACGCTGGCCCGGCGTATTCGCTACCGTCTGCGGATTTCACCTTTTGAGCCGATGAACAATGAAAAGATCAAAACGATTTGCAGTACTGGCCCAGCGCCCCGTCAATCAGGACGGGCTGATTGGCGAGTGGCCTGAAGAGGGGCTGATCGCCATGGACAGCCCCTTTGACCCGGTCTCTTCAGTAAAAGTGGACAACGGTCTGATCGTCGAACTGGACGGCAAACGCCGGGACCAGTTTGACATGATCGACCGGTTTATCGCCGATTACGCGATCAACGTTGAGCGCACAGAGCAGGCAATGCGCCTGGAGGCGGTGGAAATAGCCCGCATGCTGGTGGATATTCACGTCAGCCGGGAGGAGATCATTGCCATCACTACCGCCATCACGCCGGCCAAAGCGGTCGAGGTGATGGCGCAGATGAACGTGGTGGAGATGATGATGGCGCTGCAGAAGATGCGTGCCCGCCGGACCCCCTCCAACCAGTGCCACGTCACCAATCTCAAAGATAATCCGGTGCAGATTGCCGCTGACGCCGCCGAGGCCGGGATCCGCGGCTTCTCAGAACAGGAGACCACGGTCGGTATCGCGCGCTACGCGCCGTTTAACGCCCTGGCGCTGTTGGTCGGTTCGCAGTGCGGCCGCCCCGGCGTGTTGACGCAGTGCTCGGTGGAAGAGGCCACCGAGCTGGAGCTGGGCATGCGTGGCTTAACCAGCTACGCCGAGACGGTGTCGGTCTACGGCACGGAAGCGGTATTTACCGACGGCGATGATACTCCGTGGTCAAAGGCGTTCCTCGCCTCGGCCTACGCCTCCCGCGGGTTGAAAATGCGCTACACCTCCGGCACCGGATCCGAAGCGCTGATGGGCTATTCGGAGAGCAAGTCGATGCTCTACCTCGAATCGCGCTGCATCTTCATTACTAAAGGCGCCGGGGTTCAGGGACTGCAAAACGGCGCGGTGAGCTGTATCGGCATGACCGGCGCTGTGCCGTCGGGCATTCGGGCGGTGCTGGCGGAAAACCTGATCGCCTCTATGCTCGACCTCGAAGTGGCGTCCGCCAACGACCAGACTTTCTCCCACTCGGATATTCGCCGTACCGCGCGCACCCTGATGCAGATGCTGCCGGGCACCGACTTTATTTTCTCCGGCTACAGCGCGGTGCCGAACTACGACAACATGTTCGCCGGCTCGAACTTCGATGCGGAAGATTTTGATGATTACAACATCCTGCAGCGTGACCTGATGGTTGACGGCGGCCTGCGTCCGGTGACCGAGGCGGAAACCATTGCCATTCGCCAGAAAGCGGCGCGGGCGATCCAGGCGGTTTTCCGCGAGCTGGGGCTGCCGCCAATCGCCGACGAGGAGGTGGAGGCCGCCACCTACGCGCACGGCAGCAACGAGATGCCGCCGCGTAACGTGGTGGAGGATCTGAGTGCGGTGGAAGAGATGATGAAGCGCAACATCACCGGCCTCGATAT
Organism: Klebsiella sp. HMSC16A12; assembly: GCF_001808265.1. Lineage (NCBI taxonomy): Bacteria > Pseudomonadati > Pseudomonadota > Gammaproteobacteria > Enterobacterales > Enterobacteriaceae > Klebsiella > Klebsiella sp. HMSC16A12. The sequence continues at coordinate 11,178 of NZ_KV792542.1, read as the reverse complement.
TGTCGGCGCGCTGAGCCGCAGCGGCTTTGAGGATATCGCCAGCAATATTCTCAATATGCTGCGCCAGCGGGTCACCGGCGATTACCTGCAGACCTCGGCCATTCTCGATCGGCAGTTCGAGGTGGTGAGTGCGGTCAACGACATCAATGACTATCAGGGGCCGGGCACCGGCTATCGCATCTCTGCCGAACGCTGGGCGGAGATCAAAAATATTCCGGGCGTGGTTCAGCCCGACACCATTGAATAAGGCGGTATTCCTGTGCAACAGACAACCCAAATTCAGCCCTCTTTTACCCTGAAAACCCGCGAGGGCGGGGTAGCTTCTGCCGATGAACGCGCCGATGAAGTGGTGATCGGCGTCGGCCCTGCCTTCGATAAACACCAGCATCACACTCTGATCGATATGCCCCATGGCGCGATCCTCAAAGAGCTGATTGCCGGGGTGGAAGAAGAGGGGCTTCACGCCCGGGTGGTGCGCATTCTGCGCACGTCCGACGTCTCCTTTATGGCCTGGGATGCGGCCAACCTGAGCGGCTCGGGGATCGGCATCGGTATCCAGTCGAAGGGGACCACGGTCATCCATCAGCGCGATCTGCTGCCGCTCAGCAACCTGGAGCTGTTCTCCCAGGCGCCGCTGCTGACGCTGGAGACCTACCGGCAGATTGGCAAAAACGCCGCGCGCTATGCGCGCAAAGAGTCGCCTTCGCCGGTGCCGGTGGTGAACGATCAGATGGTGCGGCCGAAATTTATGGCCAAAGCCGCGCTATTTCATATCAAAGAGACCAAACATGTGGTGCAGGACGCCGAGCCCGTCACCCTGCACGTCGACTTAGTAAGGGAGTGACCATGAGCGAGAAAACCATGCGCGTGCAGGATTATCCGTTAGCCACCCGCTGCCCGGAGCATATCCTGACGCCTACCGGCAAACCATTGACCGATATTACCCTCGAGAAGGTGCTCTCTGGGGAGGTGGGCCCGCAGGATGTGCGGATCTCCCGCCAGACCCTTGAGTACCAGGCGCAGATTGCCGAGCAGATGCAGCGCCATGCGGTGGCGCGCAATTTCCGCCGCGCGGCGGAGCTTATCGCCATTCCTGACGAGCGCATTCTGGCTATCTATAACGCGCTGCGCCCGTTCCGCTCCTCGCAGGCGGAGCTGCTGGCGATCGCCGACGAGCTGGAGCACACCTGGCATGCGACAGTGAATGCCGCCTTTGTCCGGGAGTCGGCGGAAGTGTATCAGCAGCGGCATAAGCTGCGTAAAGGAAGCTAAGCGGAGGTCAGCATGCCGTTAATAGCCGGGATTGATATCGGCAACGCCACCACCGAGGTGGCGCTGGCGTCCGACGACCCGCAGGCGAGGGCGTTTGTTGCCAGCGGGATCGTTGCGACGACGGGCATGAAAGGGACGCGGGACAATATCGCCGGGACCCTCGCCGCGCTGGAGCAGGCCCTGGCGAAAACACCGTGGTCGATGAGCGATGTCTCTCGCATCTATCTTAACGAAGCCGCGCCGGTGATTGGCGATGTGGCGATGGAGACCATCACCGAGACCATTATCACCGAATCGACCATGATCGGTCATAACCCGCAGACGCCGGGCGGGGTGGGCGTTGGCGTGGGGACGACTATCGCCCTCGGGCGGCTGGCGACGCTGCCGGCGGCGCAGTATGCCGAGGGGTGGATCGTACTGATTGACGACGCCGTCGATTTCCTTGACGCCGTGTGGTGGCTCAATGAGGCGCTCGACCGGGGGATCAACGTGGTGGCGGCGATCCTTAAAAAGGACGACGGCGTGCTGGTGAACAACCGCCTGCGTAAAACCCTGCCGGTGGTGGATGAAGTGACGCTGCTGGAGCAGGTCCCCGAGGGGGTGATGGCGGCGGTGGAAGTGGCCGCGCCGGGCCAGGTGGTGCGGATCCTGTCGAATCCCTACGGGATCGCCACCTTCTTCGGGCTAAGCCCGGAAGAGACCCAGGCCATCGTCCCCATCGCCCGCGCCCTGATTGGCAACCGTTCCGCGGTGGTGCTCAAGACCCCGCAGGGGGACGTGCAGTCGCGGGTGATCCCGGCGGGCAACCTCTACATTAGCGGCGAAAAGCGCCGCGGAGAGGCCGATGTCGCCGAGGGCGCGGAAGCCATCATGCAGGCGATGAGCGCCTGCGCTCCGGTACGCGACATCCGCGGCGAACCGGGCACTCACGCCGGCGGCATGCTTGAGCGGGTGCGCAAGGTAATGGCGTCCCTGACCGGCCATGAGATGAGCGCGATATACATCCAGGATCTGCTGGCGGTGGATACGTTTATTCCGCGCAAGGTGCAGGGCGGGATGGCCGGCGAGTGCGCCATGGAAAATGCCGTCGGGATGGCGGCGATGGTGAAAGCGGATCGTCTGCAAATGCAGGTTATCGCCCGCGAACTGAGCGCCCGACTGCAGACCGAGGTGGTGGTGGGCGGCGTGGAGGCCAACATGGCCATCGCCGGGGCGTTAACCACTCCCGGCTGTGCGGCGCCGCTGGCGATCCTCGACCTCGGCGCCGGCTCGACGGATGCGGCGATCGTCAACGCGGAGGGGCAGATAACGGCGGTCCATCTCGCCGGGGCGGGGAATATGGTCAGCCTGTTGATTAAAACCGAGCTGGGCCTCGAGGATCTTTCGCTGGCGGAAGCGATAAAAAAATACCCGCTGGCCAAAGTGGAAAGCCTGTTCAGTATTCGTCACGAGAATGGCGCGGTGGAGTTCTTTCGGGAAGCCCTCAGCCCGGCGGTGTTCGCCAAAGTGGTGTACATCAAGGAGGGCGAACTGGTGCCGATCGATAACGCCAGCCCGCTGGAAAAAATTCGTCTCGTGCGCCGGCAGGCGAAAGAGAAAGTGTTTGTCACCAACTGCCTGCGCGCGCTGCGCCAGGTCTCACCCGGCGGTTCCATTCGCGATATCGCCTTTGTGGTGCTGGTGGGCGGCTCATCGCTGGACTTTGAGATCCCGCAGCTTATCACGGAAGCCTTGTCGCACTATGGCGTGGTCGCCGGGCAGGGCAATATTCGGGGAACAGAAGGGCCGCGCAATGCGGTCGCCACCGGGCTGCTACTGGCCGGTCAGGCGAATTAAACGGGCGCTCGCGCCAGCCTCTCTCTTTAACGTGCTATTTCAGGATGCCGATAATGAACCAGACTTCTACCTTAACCGGGCAGTGCGTGGCCGAGTTTCTTGGCACCGGATTGCTCATTTTCTTCGGCGCGGGCTGCGTCGCTGCGCTGCGGGTCGCCGGGGCCAGCTTTGGTCAGTGGGAGATCAGTATTATCTGGGGCCTTGGCGTCGCCATGGCCATCTACCTGACGGCCGGTGTCTCCGGCGCGCACCTTAATCCGGCGGTGACCATTGCCCTGTGGCTGTTCGCCTGTTTTGAACGCCGCAAGGTGCTGCCGTTTATTGTTGCCCAGACGGCCGGGGCCTTCTGCGCCGCCGCGCTGGTGTATGGGCTCTATCGCCAGCTGTTTCTCGATCTTGAACAGAGTCAGCATATCGTGCGCGGCACTGCCGCCAGTCTTAACCTGGCCGGGGTCTTTTCCACGTACCCGCATCCACATATCACTTTTATACAAGCGTTTGCCGTGGAGACCACCATCACGGCAATCCTGATGGCGATGATCATGGCCCTGACCGACGACGGCAACGGAATTCCGCGCGGGCCGCTGGCGCCGTTGCTGATTGGCTTGCTGATCGCCGTGATCGGCGCGTCGATGGGGCCGCTAACCGGCTTTGCGCTGAATCCGGCGCGCGACTTCGGCCCAAAACTGTTTACCAGTCTGGCCGGGTGGGGCTCGATCGCTTTTACCGGTGGGCTGGCGATCCCTTACTTTCTGGTGCCGCTGCTGGCGCCGGTGGTGGGGGCGATTATCGGGGCGTTTTTGTATCGCAAGCTTATCGGCCGCCATCTGCCGTGCGAATGCGGTATCGATGAGTAAAGCGGGACCCGCCGCAGCGCGGCGGGTTTCCCCGGCCTGATGCCGGGGGGGGTTATTTTTTGATGACCGCGCTGAGATCGCCAAGTTTAGCGGCGGGGTTCTTGTGGCACTCTTGCAGCATTTTCGGTACCGAAACGGTCTCGACTTCATACCAGTCAACATAGTCGCCGCCGCTAAAGTCGGTGTTGCGATTCACTACCCAGAAGGCCACCGGGGTCATGCTTTTTGGGTTCATATCCATAAATTCCTGACAGGTCATATTCTGCGGCGTGGTTTCCTCAACCGCGAACGCCGGGCTGGTCATCAGACAGAATGTGGTAGCCGCCACGGTCAATACGAGTGCTTTAGGTAAATTCATTTTCTTCTCCAGTGACAAAATAGGGCTTAAGCCTCAGCGTGCTTCATTTTATTGCGCAGGACCAACAAGCCGATGGCGCTAAATATCATTTCAACGCCGATAAAGGCGGTAATAAATAACCAGCTTTGCTGCGGGTTCATGGCCAGCCACAGGCAGGCGATAAGTAAATCCAACAGGCCGATAAAAATATTCCAGCCAGCGCCGCTTTGTTTGCGGGTTTGACATCCGTTAACGATGCGGGAAATACCGCCGAGAACAAATAAAAAGCCAAATAAAATGGCCAGACTGCTCATACCGTTGAGAGGATTGACGACAAAGCTCAGGCCGAGCACGATCCAGGCGATGGCGAAGATCAGCGCCACCAGGCGTGATTTCCAGTGCTGCTGGCGGAAGACAATCAGGCTGTACAGCGAATAGAAGCCGCAGATCATCAATAACATGCCGGTTACTGTGGCGAGATACCAGCCGGCGACCAACGGCCAGGCCAGACAACAGGCTCCGCAGATAAACAGCAATACCGCCATCAGGCAGGCATGCCGTTTATATCGAATGAAGACGCGTGGGCTAAACGCATTTAAGGTGTAATGGCTAAACATAAACATAATTGCTCCGCAGATCCCGGTTGGCGGCCTGACGCTGAATAAAAAGCGTGAGGGTTTATTCAGCGGGCCAAAAGAAAGGTCTGAGGAAAATAGTAGGCCGCGCGATCGGCAGGCGTAAATAAGAGCGCCGAGGCCACTTTATACGCCTGGTCTGACAGCTGTCAGACCAGGCCCGCAATATTACTTCCGGGCTCTGATTCTCAATGCCCACGATATTTTTTAAGCTGGCTGCGTTTGGTGATGCTTACCGATTTTAATCAGGAGTCAACGATGAAAAAAGTCATTCTGGCGAGCCTGCTGGCAACCATGATGAGTACCTCTCCGGTATGGGCAACAGATAGCGCGACGGCAGCGCCAGCCGCGGCAGCCACGACGCAGGTACAGAAAGAAGCCGCCGATGTGCTGCAGGTGGCGGTGCAGGGCGCGAATGCGATGCGCGACATCCAGTTCGCCCGTCTGGCGCTGTTCCATGGCCAGCCGGATAGCGCTAAAAAACTGACAGACGACGCCGCCGCGCTGCTGGCCGCCGATGATGCCAGCTGGGCGAAGTTTGTGAAAACTGATGCTAAAGCCAAAATGATCGCCGATCGCTATGTGATCATTAACGCCTCTATCGCCCTGTCTGAAGACTATGTGGCCACGCCGGAAAAAGAGAGCGCTATCCAATCCGCCAACGAAAAGCTGGCGAAAGGCGATCAGAAAGGGGCTATCGATACCCTGCGCCTGGCCGGTATTGGCGTGATTGAGAACCAGTATCTGATGCCGCTTAACCAGACCCGTAAGGCGGTAGCGCAGGCGCAAGAACTGCTGAAAGCCGGTAAATATTACGAAGCGAATCTGGTGCTGAAGGGCGCTGAAGAGGGCATTGTGGTGGATAGCGAGATGCTGGTGGCAGGCAACTGATACTTGTTCCACCCTGAGAGAGCGCAGAGGAAAAAACTGACAAGGATGTCCCCTTAACGCTCGGGCAGGCGGACTGCCCGAGCGGTACGGCTAGCGGCCGATCAGGGCGTCGATTTCGCCATCGATCTCGCGCATGACGCCGGTGATGCGCTGTACCACCTCCAGACAGCTTGCCGGCGTCAGCGAATCAGGCCGCTTTGCCTCAAAAGGGGCGCACAGTTGTTGTAGCGCAGTAATCCCCAGAATTTGTGCTGAACCGTGCAGACGGTGCAGCGCCCGCAGAAAGATCTGCGGCTCATGCCGGGCGATTGCCTGTCCGGCAGCCTGTAAATCCGCGGCCGACGCATCGCGGAACGTCTCCAGCATCTCATTCATCAGCGCCTGGTCTCCCCCCGTATTCTCGCTCAGCACGCTGAGCTTCAGGTGCCGGGTAGCGTGAGGTGATGCGCGGCCCACCGCTAAACGGCTGAGCTCATGACTCAGCGTCTGGACCGACACCGGCTTAAACAGACACATATTCATGCCGCTGGCCAGACACGCCTCCCGCGATTGCGGCAGCGCGCTGGCAGTCACGCCCCAAATTACCAGGCCCGGATAGCGACGGCGTAGCGAGGCCGCCAGCGCCAGGCCATCTTTCTTCGGCATATTGAGGTCCGTTATCAGCAGATCGTAATGTTTGCTGGCGAGCTTATTCTCTGCCTCTTCACCGTCGCAGGCTTCATCGACGCTATAGCCGATAGTGCTGAGCTGGCGCTTGAGCAGTAGCCGGTTGGTGGGGTGATCGTCCGCTATCAGTATCGCCAGCCCGGGTAGAGCCTGCGGTCTGGCGGGCGACGCCTGCGGCGCGTGGATCGCGCAGCGGCTCGCCTTGACCGGCAGCGTGATAGTGAAAGTGGTCCCCACGCCCGGACGGCTGACCATCTCCAGGCGACCCTGCATCAGCGCAACCAGCTCTTTGCAAATGACCAGCCCCAGTCCGGAGCCGGTCTGCTGGCGTCCCTGGCGCGCCTGGGCATAGCGGTGGAAGAGGGTGGCCTGCTCTGCTTCACTGATCCCGCAGCCGCTGTCGCTAACCATGAGGGCCAACTCTCCCTGTGTCTCATTCGCCGGCGTCAGCCGGCAGGAGACCTGAATTGCGCCTTCGACGGTAAACTTCAGCGCATTGCCGATGAGATTATTGAGGATTTGCCGTAGCGCCTGCGGGTCGACCCACAGCATGGTCCCTTCCTGCAGCGCGTTATGGTAGTGCAGATCGATGCCCTTTTGCTGCGCCAGCGCGTCGAAGGTATGACACTGCTGCGACACTAACTGTGCGACATCGCTCCACTGCGGGGTAACCTGGTATTTTCCCGATTCAATCTTGTCGATATCAAGAATATTGCCGATAAGTCCCAGCAGGGTTTGCGCCGTCGACCCCGCCAGCTCGATCGCCTCTTTACGCTGGCCGACGTTCAGCTCAGGTTTCGCCAGCAGCTCCAGAAAGCCGACGATGGCGCTCACCGGCGTGCGCAGCTCGTGGCTCATGCTGGCCAGAAAGCGGCTCTTGGCTTTTGTCGCCTGAATCGCTTTGTCTTTTTCGCGCTCCAGCGCACAGGAGAGGGCCTCCTTCTGCGCCAGCTCCTCCTCGAGCCGCTGCTGGGAGTCTTTGCGTTTGCGCACTTCCCGACACAGGGAGAGTCCCCAGCCGAGGCTGATGGCGATCAGCACCAGCGCAAAGGCGATCAGCTGGTAAAACTGGCGGCTGTACTGGCTCCAGTTCTCTATTTGCTGACTGGAGATTTTCGACCACTTCTCGGTCATCTGCAGAATATCCCGTGGCGGAATAACCTGCAGCGCTTTGTTAAGAATGGCGGCCAGCACCGGTTCATCGCGCGGGATGGCCAGCCGAATGGCCGCGACGGGGAGTCCATCAATGCGGGTGTAGTGCAGACCCTGTGGATAGTAGTGGTCGATCATATAGCGGGCGGAAAGCTCCGAGGCTACGGCGGCATCCACTTCGCCTTCCTCTACCATCTTCATGGCGACGCCAACGTTATCCGTTTCCACCCAGTTAATCAGCGGAAAACGCGCTTTCAGATCATGGGCGGCGATAGGCCCGACCGGCAGGGCGATCCGCGCCGAGCGCGTCAGCAGATGCTGATCGGGGGCGCTGCCGCGGGCGACCAGCACAAAGGCCACGTTAATGAGCGGATCGCTGAGGGTGACGTAGGCCTGCGGCTGTGGGGTCAGGGTGGCGGCGGGCATGATCGCCCAGTCCTCTTTTTCCATGCGCTTTGCCAGAGCCTGACGGTTGCGCACCAGAATAGGGTCAAACTGCAGGCCGGTCTGGAGTGAGACAATATTCAGCATATCGGCCATGATGCCGCGCAGTTCATCCTCGTTATCCACCAGGGTAAATGGCGGAAAATAGGGGTTCACCAGCAGGCGGACGCGACGATGCTTCTGCAGCCAGCGCTGCTCTTCGGGGCTAAAGGTAAGCGGGGTATTGAGAAACGACAGATCGCCACGGTTGAGCCAGTTTTGCATGATCCGCATCGCGGTGTCGCTGTCGACGGCATGGATAAAACGGTCGAGGAGTTGATGCAGCTCTGGCCGATCGTCACGGGTGACAAAGCGGTTGTGTTGCTCCTGCTGACGAAAATAGTGCGCGATAACCAGCGATTGCGAGAAATATTTCGAGATGCAGTGGCCAGTGGTGATGTTGTTGCCGATAAAATACTGATTCTCGCCGCTGACCACCGAGGCGAGAGCCTGATAGTCGCTATCATAAAGGGTGATTTTGGCGTTGGGAAACGCCTGCTGAATAATATCGAAAAAAGCGCAATCGCGGGTGCAGGCCAGCGTGACGCGGCGGTCAGTGGTCAGCGGCGGCAGAGGGGATTTCAGCGAGGTGACCAGCGTCGGCCAGGTTTTAAGCAGCGGCGCGGATTGATCCAGGCCCGGGGCGAGCGCATCCCGGTGCGCCACCTGAGTGAGCAGGGTATCCACCTGGCGGTCGGCCAGGGCGGTGAGCGCCTGCTGCTCGGTGTCATACTGGCGGATAATCACCTTCAGTCCGAGGCTGTGCGCCATCAGCGCCAGATAGTCGGCGTTAATGCCCTGATAACTTTTCTCGTCGCCGTCATAGACGATGGGCGTCCTCTCGGGAAGCCAGGTCCCGACGGTCAGCGTCGGCTGCGCCGCCAGCCATGCTTTCTCCTTACCGCTAAGCGGGATATCGATCGCCGCGATATGAGAATGGCTCTTCAGCTTCAGCTGTTTCATGGCATACGCGGCAGGCGAGAGGCTCAGCGCCAGCCCGACAACGACGGATAAAATAAGACGAACCGCCATGCCATCACCCTATTTTATTGCGTTGCGCAAAGTCATATAGCTCAAGCAGGGTGCTGCAGCCTAATTTATCCATCAGACGGACCTTATAGGTACTTACCGTTTTATTGCTGATATTCATTTTGCTGCCGATGGTGGTGTAGTCGACGCCGCTGAGAATATAGCGGAACACCTTCATCTCCTGCGTTGACAGCGTATCCAGCCGGTCCTGATCGGTGATGCCGTGGGTGCAGAAGCGTTCCAGTGAAAAGGGGAAATAGCTGTAGCCATTATTGGCTGCCTCGATTGCGGCGAGGATATTATTCATTCCCTCTTTTTTACTCACAAAACCATTTGCTCCGCAGTCGGCGCTGCGTTTGCCGTAGAACAGTTCATTCTTAGCGGAAATGATGATGATTGTTCCCTGGTAGCGGCGTTTGCGCAGCTGCTCCAGCACCTCGATACCGCTGAGCTCCGGAATATCGACGTCGACGATGAGCAGGTCAGGCTGCATGCTTTCCGCGGTCTGCACGGCATGAGCGCCGCTGTCGAGCTCTGCCGCGACGGTAATACCGTTGCTGTCGAGAAGGTTGCGAATGGCGATACGTGCCAATGGATGATCGTCAATGATTATCGCATTCATGGAGGCGTAAATCCTGATATGAAAAAAGAAGGGCGATGCCTGGTGCAGGTGCGGCGGGGGTTATTTTTATCGATGCCGTTATAAGGCGTAATTGTAACACAAATCGTTTTGGGCCAGGGAAATATTGTGGAGCTGAGCCAGACGAATATATTTGCATAGCTGGATGACAGCTGTAGGAACGGGCGTTCACTTGCTTCAGCGCGGTCTGCTGTTAAAAAAAATGCAAACGATTAATCTGCTCTTATTAAGATGAGTTCTCGGGAATATCGTCCGGCGACAACTGGCAGGTAAAATAATAACAATGGCGAAAGAAAAACGCGCCTTCTGGCGAAAATGGGTTTGGAAACATCTGCTGGCAGGAATAACAGTACTGGCAATGAGTAGCGCCGCGGTGGGAAAGGATGTCGTCCCCGATGAGGCGCGGACCCGAGATATGATGCGCTGTCAGGATTATCTGCAACTGGATCCGCGCGCCTGGACGCCGATGGTGATTTGGCTGATGAACGATCCTTTTTCACTGGAGCCGCCGGAGTGGACCGACTTCCATGAAGCCGAGCTGGTGCTGACGCCGATCCTCACCGAAATCTGCCGTCAGGAGCCGGATGTCTGGCTCACCTCGCTGCGGGAACGGCTCAATTCTTATCAGCAGGTGCGGTCACTGAACTAAGCGACCGCGGTAAAACGGCAGAAAAAGTGACTAAATGGGCAGTTAGCGGCCTTCTTCTGCGCAAAGGCTCAGCAGCGGCCCGCTTTTTGCGACAGGGCGTCGCAGGTTTTGCTCGCTAGCGTCGGGTTGGCGCCGGCGCAGATGGCATCCGAGACGGTGCTACCGCCGCCCAGCGGGATCAGCCCGTAAAGCTTCGGCTCGGCGGCCTTCGTCACATAGCAGCGATGGCTGGTTTTGCCGATGGTGACCACAAAGTTGGTTTTCACATCCTGCTATCTCGCATCGGAAATTGTCACCTGCGAAGCATCGACATTAAAAGCAAACGCGGCGGCCTCTTTCATTTTCCGTCGTCATGGGTGGTTTAGCTACGCAATCCATTAATAACAGTGCCAGACAGGTACTGATTGATATATCCCGTATTTTCATCATTTCATCCTTTTTGTAAGTCAGCGGGTTATATATAAGAGCGGGGGGAGGAACGCGTTGATTTCGATCAGCTGGCGCAGGCTATGGTTATTTTTCGGAAATTGACCTGTGTTGTTACATTTATCGTGAGTAGTATGAATTCCAGCATTGCAGGAATGAAAGATATTTTAAGACTACGTTGCGTAGTTAGACAGAAGTCAACAGGAGTGCGGCGGTTATGGGCTGCCCGAGATGCTCTTAGCAATATTTTGCTAAGGCAGAATGCTATCTGTTTTAGGGAAGGTGCGAACAAGTTCCTGATATGA
>NZ_KV792541.1:0-17966 GCF_001808265.1 Klebsiella sp. HMSC16A12 | reverse complement strand
ACTGGCCGCCCCCTGTGCGCTCCCTGCACCATGACTGCCATAACGCAGACAATTAACCGGGAGCGCAATCGGCCCGGAAGTAACATAGAAGCTGTAGCCCTGCTAAGCGCAGCGCGAACAGGGACATTTCCGGTTGCGCCGTTATTTTGCCGGGTGGCGGCTGGCGCCTTACCCGGCCTACGGTCCGCGTCATGTTTAGCCTTCCCCCTCTCCCCGCCGGGAAGAGGGATTGCCTCAGGCGCTGGCGCCGTCCAGCCGCGCCACTTGCTCCGCGCTCAGGCTCAGCGCCGCCGCGCGGGCAAAACTCTCCACCTGAGCCACGCTGGTGGCGCTGGCGATCGGCGCGGTCACCCCTTCGCGGCCGATCAGCCACGCCAGGGCAACCTCAGCCGGCTTCGCGCCCTGCTCGTCCGCGACCGCCGCCAGGGTATCGATAATCCGCATGCCGCGCGGATTCAGGTACTTACCAATCCCGCTTCCGCGCTGGCTCTGTGTCAGATCCGACGGCTGGCGGTACTTACCGGTTAAGAACCCCGAGGCCAGGCTGTAGTAGGTCACCACCCCGATATCGCGGCTGACGCAGAGATCGCACAGCGCGCCTTCAAACGCAGAGCGGTGGTAGAGGTTATATTCCGGCTGCAGCACCTGCCACGCAGGCAAGCCGCCCTTACGCGCCACCTCCAGCGCCCCCGCCAGCTGCATCGCATCGAGGTTAGAGGCCCCCATCGCGCGGATTTTTCCGGCCTGCTGCAGGCTGTGGAAGGCCTCCAGCGTTTCCGCCACCGGGGTTTGCGGATCCGGCCAGTGGGAGAAGTAGAGGTCGATATAATCGGTATTCAGGCGACGCAGAGAGTCGTCAACCGCCTGTTGGATCCAGGCTTTGCTGAGCCCTTTATGGCCGGGGAGGCCGAGATCGGAGCCGACTTTGGTGAAAATTTTGACTTTATCACGCATGCCGGGGCGCGCCTGTAGCCAGCGGCCGATTATGGTTTCAGATTCGCCGCCCTGGTTGCCCTCCGCCCAGCGGGAATAAACATCCGCCGTATCGATAGCGTCAAAACCGTGGTCAACGAAAGCATCAAGAAGAGCAAAACTGGTTTTTTCATCGATGGTCCAGCCAAAGACGTTGCCGCCAAAGACTAATGGGGCGATGGAAAATCCGGTTTTGCCCAAAGGACGTGTCATCATGCCGAGTACTCCTTAGCTTATATTCTGCTTCCCTCAGGTAACCACAGGGGTCAGGAGAGGAGGTCGATTGGATAATCAGAAAAGGAATCTTACGGCGGGCGCTCCACGCCCGCAGGTACACTCTGACATTATGTCCCGGAATAAACATCAAAGCTAAAATATTTGCCAGCTAATTTTTTATAGGTGCCGTCGGCAAGAATCTTCGCAATCGCGCCGTTAATTTCCTGACGCAGCGCCTCATCGTCTTTACGCAAACCTATCGCCGCCCCGGCGCCAAACAGCGTATCGTCCTGCAGATGGCCGCCGACAAAGGCGAATTCCTTACCCTGCGGCTGCTGCAGGAAGCTGTAGTCGGCCATCATCCCGGAGAGCACCGCGCCGTCGATGCGCCCCGACTCCAGGTCACGCACCACGCTATCGGCCCCCTGGTAGGCCACAATGTTTATCCCCTGCGGCCGCCAGTGCTGGTTAACATACGTCTCCTGCGCCGAGCCCTGCTCCACGCCGATGGTTTTGCCCTTCAGCTGTTCCGGCGTATTGCCTTGCAGGGTATTTTTACGCGCCACGAGGAACACCGGCCCGTTATACAACTTGTCGCTAAAGGCAATCTGCGCTTTGCGCTTCTCGGTCATGTACATCCCGGAAAGGATCGCGTCGAATTTACGCGCCTTCAGCGCCGGGATAATGCCGTCGAAATTGCTTTCCACCCACACGCATTTCGCCTGCAGCTGCTGACAAATGGCGTTGCCTAAATCGATATCAAACCCCGCCAGCTTGCCCTGCGGATCTTTCCATTCAAACGGCGCGAAAGTCGGGTCGACGCCGAAGCGGATCTCCTTTCCCCCTTCGGCCAGCGCCGACGTCGACGCCATTAATGCCAGCCATAGCAACAGTGATTTTTTCATTCGCGTTCTTCTCCAGAGATTAGCGACAGTGTTTTTCCACCAGACGGGCGAACAGCGTCGCGCCGATGGTGATAATGTCATCGTTAAAGTCGTAGCCGGGGTTGTGCACCATGCAACCGCCCTTCTCCCCTTTCTCGCCATTGCCGAGCAGGAAGTAGCTGCCCGGGCGTTCACGCAGCATAAAAGCGAAATCCTCGCTGGCGTTCATCGGCGAGACCGACTCCAGGACCCCTTCGCGGCCAAACACCTCCAGCGCCAGCGCCCGGGCGAAATCGGTCTCTTCAGGACTGTTGGTTAATACCGGATAGGAGTCGTAAACCTCCACTACGCTGCTGGCGCCATAGCTTTTGGCGGTAAAGTCAGCGAGCTCGTGAATACGCTTGATCAGCAGGTCGCGGATTTCCGGCTTCATCGCCCGCACGCTCAGCTCCATCACCGCGCTCTCCGGAATGACGTTGGAGGCGATACCGGCCTGGAAGGTGCCGACGCTGACCACTGCCGTTTCTCCCGGCGGCACGTTGCGCGCCACAATGCTCTGCAGGGCCATCACCAGCGCCGCACCGGCGACGATCGGGTCGACGGTGCGCTCGGGGTGGGCGCCGTGGCCGCCGTAGCCGGTAATCGTGATTTTGACGGTGTCCGCCGAGGCCATGAAGTTGCCGGCGTAGAAGCCCAGCTTGCCTACAGGCAGGCCTGGCATGTTGTGCAAGCCAAAGATGCGTTCGCAGGGAAACTGCTCGAACAGGCCGTCTTTAATCATTAAATCCGCGCCGCCGATAGCCTCTTCCGCCGGCTGAAAAATCAGATGCACCGTGCCGTTGAACTGACAGGCCGGCGAGGCGATATATTTCGCCGCCGCCAGCAGAATGGTGGTGTGACCGTCATGGCCGCAGGCGTGCATTTTTCCTGGCGCCGTGCTGGCCCAGGGTAAACCGGTGGTTTCCTCGATCGGCAGGGCATCCATATCGGCGCGTAGGCCGATGGTGCGCGGAGAATCGCCTTTGCTCAGGCTGCCGACCACGCCGGTCTTGCCGAGACCGCGCGTCACCTGATAGCCCCACTCCGTCAGCTTGCTGGCGACCAGTTCGCTGGTATTAAACTCTTCAAGACTTAATTCCGGATTGGCATGTAAATAATGACGGATAGAAATCATTTCCGCTTCCGTCGCTTTAATTTCTGGAATTACATAATCACTCATGCCGCTCTCCGGGAAATAAATTAAGGACTTATCACGGTATCGCGATGAAAAGTTTATGCAAGCAGCATTTCTAATACCTGGAATCGACGCATCTTATTTAATAATCCACTCACCACAGCGCAATGAATAATTAAAATAGTGCAATCAAAAAATAAAAGTTTATTTTTTTGAGAATTTCCCGTTATTTACCCTACCGTGCACGGCCACATCCAGCGTTATATAAAATAAACGGGCAGGCAATTACAGAGGCTTTTCCTTCTCGCAATCGTTGCGCTGGCGGGCTGCAGCGCGCCGATCGCCGCCGCTTCCAGCGGCGTGGCGTCAGATACCGCCTCGTTGCTCTCGAAGGTCAACGTTTATCATCTGACCGAAAAAGGGCTGGCCGCCCAGGCAACGATCAATGGTTATAAATACTGGCCGGATGCTGCGCTGGATCCGTAGCTTTCCGCAAGTGCGCCATCGCCGGATCAGGCTTTTCCTGACCCGGCGTCGCGGAGCAGCGCATTTAGTGGCCGAGGGCGCCGCTCACCAGAATCGAGGTGATGATCCCGGTCGCCGCGGCGATCAGCACATAGTTACCGTCGATATAGGACCAGTGATGGCCTTCCGGCGGGGGCGGCAGGCCGCGGTCGCTCCAGTCGCGGACGCGATATTCATCGCCACGGAACGGCGCCGGAGCCGGGTGGCCTTTGCGGAAATCGTTCCCGCGCCAGGCGAAATGGTCCTGCTCATGACGTGCCAGATCGCGTTTGTCATGGCCGTCGCGATCCGGGCCACGCTGGTCATGGTCGCCCTGATGATGCGCGTCAGGTCCGCCCTGCGGTGCATGCCCGTCATGGTCCGGACCGTTCTGCCACACCGTGGGTTGCCCCGGACGATGGCCGTCGTTCGGGCCATCGGCAAAGGCCGGGACGCTCAGCACACAGGATAAAATTACTGCCAGAGAAATCATCTTTTTCATGGTACACCTCCTGATTCAGCTCCTTTGTACCGGGCAAATGTGAAGAAAGAGTGAGTAACTGGTTAACCAGGACGATTCCTGGCATCGGCTGTCGGGAAGAGGTTGTGCTGATGGCGGGGCAATAAAAAAGGCCGCTTTCGCGACCTTTATTCAGACAGGTGAAAGGACTTATTCAGTCACTTTATTTTTTAACTCTTCGGCGCCGGTTTTGGTTTTATCCCAGCCCTTTTCCGCACCGGATTTGGTGGCGTTCCAGCCTTTTTCACTGACCTCTTTGGTCTTATCCCACCCCTTCTCGGTGCCTTCTTTGGTCTTGTTCCAGGTTTTCTGCGCGCCTTCGCTCACCTGGCTGCCGACGCTGTCCTGCTTGCCTTCGGCGGCGTGTTTCGCCTTCAGCTGCTGCTCTTCGCCCTCGTGCTGGGCCTGATGCAGCTTCTCTTTAGCGGTGTTGGCGTTGGCATTCGCCGCCGCGACGGTATCATCTGTTGCATGTGTTGTCGCAGCAAAAACCGGAGCCGCAACCAGAATAGCCGATAACGCAATCATTGCTTTTTTCATAATATCCTCTCTCACGTGTCGTGTTATGAGTCGCATTCAGGATGGCACAACGAACCGGGGATGACATTAGGAATTAGCCTGAAAAACGTCTTCGACCTCCAGCCTTGGCAGAAAATGCTGCCGCCTCGCGCGCCCTGTCGGCGTTGGCATAATTTCCAACATGTTTGTTACATTTTATGAAATTTGCCCTTGATATACTTGCCGTTGACGTTTACTCGAGAATAATTCTCAGAATCATTATATTTATAAATTGGCAAACGGAACTCATTTTATGGCAAGAAAATCAGTAAGATCGCTGTTACTTACTGCGCTGCTCGCGACGCCCCTCCTCAGCTATGCAACCCAATATCCCCTGACGGTCACGGACCTTGACGGCCGGCAGGTCACCCTCGCCAAAGAGCCGCAGCGTATTATTTTGCAGGATGGTCGCGACATTATGACCCTCGCCCTGCTGGACCGGGACAATCCGTTTAAACGGCTGGTGGCATGGAATAATCTGGCGAAAAAGCAGGATGTTGCCACCTGGCAGATGCTGAAAACGACGTGGCCGCAGTCGGCCACGATCCTTGACATGGGCTTCAGCGATAAAGGGAACGTCGATCTTGAAAGCGTCATCGCCCGTCAGCCGGATCTGATGATCGCCCAGCTGCGCGCCAGGCCAGCGCTGATGGAGAGCGGCGTCATCGACAAGCTCAGCGCCCTGCACGTTCCGGTGCTGTTTGTCGACTATGAGATCGACCCGGCGAAAGATACCGCCCCCAGCATCGACCTGCTGGGCAAAGTCCTTAACCGCGAGAGCCAGGCCAAAGCCTTTACCGATTACTATCGTCAGCAGCTGCAGTCGATTCGCCAGAAGACCGCGACCATCACGCCGAAGGCCAACGTCTTCGTGGAAGCGCTGGCCGGCAACAGCGACGCCTGCTGCTTTACCCACGCCCACAGCGGCTGGGGCGGGCTGGTGGAGGCGGTCGGGGCGAACAATATCGGTTCGCAGCTGCTGCCGGGCGCCTCCGGGTTCGTTTCGCTGGAGAAAATCATCAGCATGAAGCCCGACGCCTGGATCATGACCGGCTCGAAGCGCGGCAACAGCCAGGTGCTGCCCCTGGGTTATGCGGTTAAGCCAGAGGCGGTGAAGGCCCAGGCGCAGACGCTGCTGGCGCGACCTGGGGTCAGCCAGATCCCGGCGGTACAGGAAAAGCGGGCCTATGGCGTTTATCACCACTTCTATAACCACCCGTGGAATATTGTCGGCATGGAATACCTGGCGAAAGATATCTACCCGCAGGCTTTCGGCGATCTCAACCCGGATGAGACGTACCATTATATCGTGCGCCATTTCACCGACCTGCCGGACCAGCCGTTCGTCTTCTCCTGGCAGCAGAGCGAGTAATCCGGCATGCGTTTAACCTCCGACTCCGTGCTCGACGGGCTGCCCGCCGGGACCTCTGGCGTGATGAATGATTATCGCCGTATCGTGCGTCGCCGTCTGCTGCTGATCCTCCTGCTGGCGCTGTTGATTGTCGCGTCGCTGCTGCTCGATTTTATGCTCGGCCCCTCCGGTCTGCCGCTGCAGAACCTGTGGCAGACGTTAACCGATCCGGCCAGCGCCGATCCGGGCACGCGCGCCATCGTCTGGGATATCCGTCTGCCCTATGCGGTGATGGCGATTATCGTCGGTCTGGCGCTGGGACTGGCCGGCGCCGAAATGCAGACCATCCTCAATAACCCGCTGGCCAGCCCGTTTACCCTCGGCGTCTCCTCGGCTGCGGCGTTTGGCGCCGCGCTGGCGATTGTGCTCGGTATTGGCCTGCCCGGTATTCCCGGCCAGTGGTTTATCTCGGCCAACGCCTTTATCTTCGCCCTGCTGGCTGCCCTGCTGCTGGACGGCATCACCCGCTGGACCCAGGTGGCCACCTCCGGCGTCATTCTGTTCGGCATCGCGCTGGTCTTTACCTTTAACGCTCTGGTCTCGATGCTGCAGTTCATCGCCAACGAAGACACGCTGCAGGGGCTGGTGTTCTGGACCATGGGCAGCATCGATCGCGCCTCCTGGAGCAAAGTCGCCATCCTGTTGGTCGCCCTGGCGCTGGTGATGCCCCTGTCGCTGCGCAGCGCGTGGAAGCTGACCGCCCTGCGGTTGGGCGAGGACCGGGCCATCAGCTTTGGCATTAACGTTCGCCGTCTGCGCCTGACCACGCTGCTGCGGATCAGCATTCTGTCGGCGCTTTCGGTGGCCTTTGTCGGGCCAATCGGCTTTATCGGCCTGGTGGCGCCGCATATTGCGCGGATGCTCTTCGGCGAAGACCATCGCTTTTACCTGCCCGCCAGCGCGCTGATCGGCGCCCTGGTGCTCTCCCTGGCCTCCATCGCCTCGAAAAACCTGATCCCCGGGGCCATTATTCCGGTGGGGATCGTCACTTCCCTGGTCGGGGTCCCGTTCTTTTTGAGCATCATTTTACGTCATCGGGGGCAGGTATGAGCGACCAGACATTATCCGGGCTGTCGCTGTCTCACTTCAGCGCCGGCTACCCCAGACGCAAGGTGATCGAGAACCTGACGGTTCCCCATCTGCCGCGAGGGAAAATCACCGCGCTGCTGGGGCCAAACGGCAGCGGTAAATCAACGTTAATGCGGGCGATGGCGGGTCTGGGCCCCTGCCGCGGCGAGCTGCTGCTGGAGGGGGAAAATCTGCTGACGCAGCCGTTCTCACGTCGCGCAGAGCAGGTGGTCTATCTTCCGCAGACGCTACCCGCCGGCGTGCATCTGCATGTGCTGGAGTCGATAATCGTTGCCCAGCGCGCCGCCGGAGGACGCCACAGTCCGCAGCGCCAGGAGGAAGTGATGGCGCTGCTGCGACAGCTGGGGATTGCCCATCTGGCGATGAGCTACCTCGATCAGCTCTCCGGCGGGCAAAAGCAGCTGGTGGGTCTCGCCCAGTCGCTGATCCGCCAGCCGCGCCTGCTGCTGCTCGACGAACCGCTCAGCGCCCTTGACCTCAACTACCAGTTTCACGTGATGGATCTGGTGCGCCGGGAGACCCGGCGGCGCAACATCGTGACCCTGGTGGTGGTGCACGACATCAATATTGCCCTGCGTCACGCCGACCACGTGCTGATGCTCAAGGCGGGCCAGCTGCTCGGCGACGGCACCCCGGCCGCGGTCATCACCCCCGAGACTCTGGCGGCCGTCTATGGGGTGCGCGGGCGTATTGAACCCTGTTCGCAGGGGGTGCGGCAGGTGATTATTGACGGCCTGGTGGACAGCGAGGCCTGACCGCGGCGCGGGGCGGTTCGTCCGCCCCGCGCCCGCCGGCTTAGTGATCGAGATAGATATAGTTTTCCCAGCTTTTCATACGGATCAGGATCTTCCTGATCAGCGACAGCTCTTTCAGATGATCCGAGTAGACCGCCGCCTCGAGGGTAGCCCCCTGCGGCAGAGCGTATTCGGCAAATCGCGGATCGGTCACCTTCAGCACCACCAGCGCCCGGCCATGGGTATTGAGCGCGTCTGTGGTCAGCAATTTGCCCTGCCCCTGGAACTGGCTCTCGCCAATCGCCGGCAGCACGTCGGCCACTTCTCCGCGAAAGACGGTGCCCGGGATAGCCGGAAACATCAGCTCCGCGGGCTCGCCTTTGTGCAGACGCTGCAGGGCGTTCTGGCGAAATGCCGCGACGTACTCCCGCGAGGCGGCGCCCTCCACCGGCACAAAGGTCATCAGCGGGATCATCCCCAGCGCAGTGGACATGGTGCCCGGCCGTAAGCCGACGGTACTGACATAGCCATCCTCCGGGGCGCGGACGACGGTGTTCTCCAGCTGAAACTGCGCCTTTTGCAGCTGCGCCAGCAGGGAGGCCACGGTGGTGTTTTTGCCCTTCACCACCGAGTCCAGCGCATTACGCGCCTGAACCACCTTCGCCTGAGCCGCGCTGACGCTGGCTTCATCGGCTTTCCACGTCTGCAGACGGGTATCAACCATTTGATCGGAGAAGGCGCCCTGGGCATGGCCCTCCCGATAGCGGGCATACTCCCGCCGCGACTGGTCGCGCTGGGCCACCGCACGGCTCAGCTCGGCCTGCGCCTGGCTTAACGCCGCGTTTAAGGAGAGCGCATCCTGACTGGCTGCTTTTATCTGCGCCTGCAGATCGTCCACTTTCGCCTGGAACGGCGTCGGGTCGAGGGTAAACAGCACATCGCCCTTATGCAGCATCTGGTTAGGCTTCACCGGTACGCTCTGCACCCGGCCGCGTACCTGCGACACAATCGGCACGGTGCGAAACACCTGGTTACCGACGTCGGTATAAGGGAAGTTGTAGTTCATCCCGAAGATCACCGTGCCAATCAGGGCGATACCGCCGAGCACCGCCGTCGGCACGGTCCACTTATTGAGCGGGATGCGAAAAACTTTAAACACCACGATGCATAGCGCGGCGTAGGTCAGCAACATTAACGTTTCCATTATTTTGCCTCCTTCGCTTTCAGAACGTCCACCTCGCGCTGGACCTGTTCCAGCTGCTGGACCACCGTTTCCAGACGCTGATGCAGCGCCTGCTGCTCGTCGGCAATGTGGCGCATCCCCCATCCGCGGTCTTCGCGCCACAGCGTCGCCCAGATCCATAACAAGGGCCACAGCGCGTGGAGGGTAAATAAGCTGACCCAACCGGCATAATGAATCGCATCCTGATGAGGATGACGCCGCTCTTTGGCGATTTCATAAGGAATATCGTGAATAACAATCACGCCATAAAAAAGTATTAAGGCCACGGCGATCAGAATGGCCAGCGCCACATAGTCCAGGGTCATAAAATAACTCCAGAGTGCAAGGTTAAATAAATAAAACAGCTAGATTCAGGCGTAACGGGGCCGGGGGAAAAAGCGCGCTTAGCGCTTTCCCTGGCGGTAATAGCAACGTGATGGCGTGAATCTGCCGAATCGGATTTAGAATTTCTCAGGAATATGACGGTCGATGGAGATCAGCTTGCCTTTTTTCACCGTGATATATCCCCCCTCGCGCAGCGCGGCCAGCACCTGGTACACATAGCTGCGCGAGAGATTGGTTCGTTTAATAATAAATGCCGACAGGCTCTCATGCTGACCCCCATCAATTTCGCCGCGATATAAATAGCGCGACAGCATCGATTTAATGGTCTGAAAGCTGGTCTGGCTGCCGCGTTCATAGTGGGCATCAAGGGCAAATATGCCCATATAGGCCAGGATCGTGGTCAGCTCTTGCATATAGCCCGGCGACGAATGAAAGAATATTCGCTCAAAATCGCTGGCGGTTATTTTCGCCAGCTGGCACTCGCCCAGACACTGATAATAGAGCGCGACCGACGGACAATAATGTTCCAGTAATCCTAACGGCATATGCGCGATAACAATCCCGACCAGGTTCTGCTCATCGCCAAAGGCCAATGTCATTTGCCCCTGCAGCAGAAAGTAGAGATAGCCCGGCTGCGGAATAAAGCCCTGGTCTTTGCCCAAACTCAGCGTTTCACTGCAGGCGATCACCGCCGGCAGATGCGTAGTCAGCGTCAGCTTCTGGTACCGATCGTAAATATCGCCAAAACTGGGGTTCATCGCGCTACGCACTCCTTTACCTTTGGCCACCGCGGCGGGGCTAACCGCGACCTGTTGAACTATACCTAAGCGGGTGGGGAAGGAAAAGTCCAGATCTGGAGTGGCGAAATATTCCGCCTGGCTCACATTTTTTACCCTCGCCTCCCTGTTTCGTGACCCAATCGTTCCGCTTACCGGTGGGCTGTGCTTTAATGAGCTAAACCGGTTTAATAAAGTTTAGCTTAGAGGAGCTTGTCGTATGAATGGAAAAATCTGGGTACTCGGCGATGCGGTCGTCGATCTCCTGCCCGATGGAGAGGGCCGCCTGCTGCAATGCCCCGGCGGCGCGCCGGCCAACGTGGCGGTCGGCGTGGCGCGGCTCGGCGGTGACAGCGGGTTTATCGGCCGCGTCGGCGACGATCCCTTCGGCCGTTTTATGCGTCACACCCTGGCGCAGGAGCAGGTGGATGTGAACTACATGCGCCTCGATGCGGCGCAGCGCACCTCCACGGTGGTGGTCGATCTCGATAGCCACGGGGAGCGCACCTTTACCTTTATGGTCCGTCCGAGCGCCGACCTGTTCCTTCAGCCCGAGGATCTCCCGCCGTTTGCCGCCGGTCAGTGGCTGCACGTCTGCTCCATCGCTCTCAGCGCGGAGCCGAGCCGCAGCACGACATTCGCGGCGATGGAGGCGATAAAGCGCGCCGGGGGCTATGTCAGCTTCGACCCCAATATCCGCAGCGACCTGTGGCAGGATGCGCAGGACCTTCGCGACTGTCTCGACCGGGCGCTGGCCCTCGCCGACGCCATAAAACTTTCGGAAGAGGAGCTGGCGTTTATCAGCGGCAGCGACGACATCGTCAGCGGCATCGCCCGGCTGAACGCCCGCTTCCAGCCGACGCTACTGCTGGTGACCCAGGGTAAAGCGGGGGTCCAGGCCGCCCTGCGCGGGCAGGTTAGCCACTTCCCTGCCCGCCCGGTGGTGGCCGTCGATACCACCGGCGCCGGCGATGCCTTTGTCGCCGGGCTACTCGCCGGCCTCGCCGCCCACGGTATCCCGGACAACCTCGCAGCCCTGGCTCCCGACCTCGCGCTGGCGCAAACCTGCGGCGCGCTGGCCACCACCGCCAAAGGCGCCATGACCGCCCTGCCCTACAAGGACGATCTTCAGCGCTCGCTGTGATCCCCTTGGGCCGGTTAACGGCCCACTTTGCTGGCGACATCACAATTCTTAAACCGGTTTAGCAATTTTTATTTTCACCGCGTTACCGACATGTTTACCATATCAACTAAACCGGTTTAGCAAACATTAGCACACTCACTGATTTACCTTTGGATGTCACCAACATGTATAAAAAACGGAAGTTAGCCATTCTTATTGCTTTGCTAACCGGCACCGCCGCCGCCCATGGGCAGACAGACCTGAACAGCATTGAAGCGCGTCTCGCCGCCCTGGAAAAACGCCTGCAGGACGCCGAGACCCGCGCCAGCACTGCCGAAAGCCGCGCCGCCTCAGCGGAGCAGAAAGTTCAGCAGTTAACCCAGCAGCAGCAGCAAACCCAGGCCACCACCCAGCAGGTGGCCAGGCGCACCACTCAACTGGAAGAAAAAGCCGAACGGCCCGGCGGCTTTGAGTTCCACGGCTATGCGCGTTCCGGGGTGATCATGAACGACTCGGCCGCCAGTACCAAATCCGGCGCTTATATGACCCCCGCCGGGGAGACCGGCGGCGCCATTGGTCGCCTGGGCAACCAGGCCGACACCTATGTGGAAATGAACCTCGAACATAAACAG
This sequence comes from Klebsiella sp. HMSC16A12, assembly GCF_001808265.1. Classification (NCBI taxonomy): domain Bacteria; kingdom Pseudomonadati; phylum Pseudomonadota; class Gammaproteobacteria; order Enterobacterales; family Enterobacteriaceae; genus Klebsiella; species Klebsiella sp. HMSC16A12. Next base: position 5,806 of record NZ_KV792541.1, on the reverse strand, counting down.
ACCCTGGACAACGGGGCGACCACCCGTTTCAAAGTGATGGTGGCCGACGGACAGACCACCTATAACGACTGGACGGCAAGCAGCAGCGACCTGAACGTACGCCAGGCGTTCGTCGAGCTGGGCAACCTGCCGACCTTCGAAGGCCCGTTCAAAGGCTCGACCCTGTGGGCCGGGAAACGCTTTGACCGCGACAACTTCGACATCCACTGGATTGACTCGGATGTCGTGTTCCTCGCCGGGACCGGCGGCGGGATCTACGACGTGAAATGGAACGACAGCCTGCGCAGCAACTTCTCGTTATACGGCCGCAACTTTGGCGATATCGCCGACAGCAGCAACAGCGTGCAGAACTATATCGTCAGCATGAATAACTTTGCCGGCCCGGTGCAGATGATGGTCAGCGGGATGCGGGCGAAAGATAATGACGACCGCCAGGACGCGAACGGCAATCTGGTGAAAGGCGATGCCGCTAACACCGGGGTTCATGCCCTGCTGGGCCTGCACAATGAGAGCTTCTATGGCCTGCGCGACGGGACCAGCAAAACGGCCCTGCTGTACGGCCACGGGCTGGGCGCCGAGGTTAAAGGCATCGGCTCCGACGGCGCGCTGCGCCCGGGGGCCAATACCTGGCGCTTCGCCAGCTACGGCACCACGCCGCTGAGCGATCGCTGGTTTATTGCCCCGGCCGTGCTGGCGCAGAGCAGTAAAGATCGTTATGTCGATGGCGACAGCTATCAGTGGGCCACCCTCAACCTGCGTCTGATTCAGGAAGTGACGCAGAACTTCGCCCTCGCCTGGGAGGGCAGCTATCAGTACATGGATCTGCAGCCTGAAGGCTACAACGATCGCCATGCGGTCAATGGCAGCTTCTACAAGCTGACCTTCGCCCCGACCTTCAAGGTGGGCAGCATCGGCGACTTCTTCTCGCGGCCGGAGATCCGCTTCTATACATCGTGGATGGACTGGAGCAAAAAACTGGACAACTACGCCAACGATGACGCGTTAGGCAGCAACGGATTCAAATCGGGCGGCGAATGGTCGTTCGGTATGCAAATGGAGACCTGGTTCTGACGGCCACCGGGGCGACAGGGTAAATAACACATAAATATAAGGTTCGCGGCGCCTGCCACGGCTGGCGCCGCCCACGCCATATCATCATGCATTTAGAGGGTACTATGGATTTTGAACAGATTTCCCGCTCACTGCTTCCCCTGCTGGGCGGCAAGGAAAATATCGCCAGCGCCGCGCACTGCGCCACCCGCCTGCGGCTGGTGCTGGTCGACGACGCGCTCGCCGATCAGCAGGCGATTGGCAAAATCGACGGGGTGAAAGGCTGCTTTCGCAATGCCGGACAGATGCAGATCATCTTCGGCACCGGGGTGGTCAATAAAGTCTATGCCGCCTTTATCCAGGCCGCAGGCATCAGCGAATCGAGCAAATCCGAAGCCGCCGACCTGGCGGCGAAAAAGCTGAACCCGTTCCAGCGCATCGCCCGCCTGCTGTCCAACATCTTCGTGCCGATTATTCCGGCCATCGTCGCCTCCGGCCTGCTGATGGGCCTGCTGGGGATGGTGAAAACCTACGGTTGGGTCGACCCGAGCAACGCTCTCTATATCATGCTGGATATGTGCAGTTCGGCGGCGTTTATCATTCTGCCGATCCTGATCGGCTTTACCGCCGCCCGCGAATTTGGCGGTAACCCCTATCTGGGCGCGACCCTCGGCGGGATCCTCACCCATCCGGCGCTGACCAACGCCTGGGGCGTCGCCGCCGGCTTCCACACCATGAATTTCTTCGGCATCGAAGTGGCGATGATCGGCTACCAGGGCACCGTCTTCCCGGTGCTGCTGGCGGTGTGGTTTATGAGCATGGTCGAGAAGCGGCTGCGCCGCGTGATCCCTGACGCGCTGGACCTGATCCTCACGCCGTTCCTGACGGTGATTATCTCCGGCTTTATCGCCCTGCTGCTGATCGGCCCGGCCGGTCGCGCGCTCGGCGACGGCATTTCGTTTATCCTCAGCACGCTTATCAGCCATGCCGGCTGGCTGGCGGGCCTGCTGTTCGGCGGCCTCTATTCGGTGATCGTCATTACCGGTATCCATCACAGCTTCCATGCCATCGAGGCCGGACTGCTGGGCAACCCATCGATTGGCGTCAACTTCCTGCTGCCGATCTGGGCGATGGCCAACGTCGCCCAGGGCGGCGCCTGCTTTGCGGTGTGGTTTAAAACCAAAGATGCCAAAATAAAAGCCATCACCCTGCCGTCGGCGTTTTCGGCGATGCTGGGGATCACCGAGGCGGCAATCTTCGGGATTAACCTGCGCTTTGTGAAACCGTTCATCGCCGCGCTGGTGGGCGGTGCCGCCGGCGGCGCCTGGGTGGTGTCGATGCACGTCTACATGACCGCGGTGGGCCTGACGGCGATCCCGGGGATGGCTATCGTGCAGGCCAGCTCGCTGCTGAACTACATTATCGGAATGGCGATCGCCTTCGCCGTGGCCTTCGCGCTCTCTCTGACGCTGAAATACAAAACGGACGCTGAATAATGTCATTACCGTCACGCCTGCCTGCGATCCTGCAGGCCGTTATGCAGGGCCAGCCGCAGGCGCTGGCCGACAGCCATTATCCGCAATGGCATCTGGCGCCGGTCAACGGACTGCTGAACGATCCTAACGGCTTTTGCCAGGTCGCCGGGCGTTACCACCTGTTTTATCAGTGGAACCCGCTCGCCTGCGACCATACCTATAAGTGCTGGGGACACTGGAGCTCTGCCGATCTGCTGCACTGGCGGCACGAACCTATCGCCCTGATGCCGGATGAAGAGTATGACCGCAACGGCTGCTACTCTGGCAGCGCGGTCGAGTTCGAGGGCGCCCTGACTCTGTGCTACACCGGCAACGTGAAATTCCCCGACGGCGGGCGCACCGCCTGGCAATGTCTGGCGACCGAGAATGCCGATGGCACCTTCCGCAAGCTGGGGCCGGTGCTGCCGCTGCCAGAAGGCTATACCGGCCATGTGCGCGACCCTAAAGTGTGGCGGCAGGACGGGCGCTGGTACATGGTTCTTGGGGCGCAGGATGTGCAACAGCGCGGCAAAGTGCTGCTGTTTACCGCCAGCGACCTGCGGGAGTGGCGCCTGGTGGGCGAGATCGCCGGGCACGACGTGAACGGCCTGGCGAACGCCGGCTACATGTGGGAGTGCCCGGATCTCTTTCCGCTGGCGGACACCCACCTGCTGATCTGCTGCCCGCAGGGGCTGGCCCGCGAAGCGCAGCGCTTTCTCAATACCTATCCGGCGGTGTGGATGGCAGGCCGCTTCGACGCCGAACGCGGGATCTTCGACCACGGCCCGCTGCACGAGCTGGACAGCGGATTTGAGTTCTACGCGCCGCAGACCATGCAGGCCGACGATGGCCGCCGCCTGCTGGTCGGCTGGATGGGCGTCCCCGACGGGGACGAGATGCATCAGCCCACCCGCGCGCAGGGCTGGATCCATCAGATGACCTGCGTGCGTGAGCTGGAGTGGCAGGCTGGCACTCTGTATCAGCGTCCGCTGCGCGAGCTGGTCGCCCTGCGCGAGGAAGCCCAGGGCTGGCGCGGGCAGACCCTGCCCCTCGCCCCGATGGAGCTGGCCTTTGACATCGCCCCCAACAGCACGCTGGGGCTGGACTTTGCCGGCGCCCTGCAGCTCACCGTCAATCGCGACGGCCTACGTCTGTCGCGCCGCGGCCTGCAGACGGCGGAGATGCATCACCGCTACTGGCGCGGCGAGGCGCGACGCCTGCGGATCTTTATCGACCGCTCCAGCGTGGAGATTTTCATCAACGATGGCGAGGGGGTGATGAGCAGCCGCTTCTTTCCGGGCTATCCGGGGCAGCTCATCTTCAGCGGTGCGACGCCGGTGGCATTCTGCCGCTGGCTGCTGCGGCCATGCATGGTAGAATAAGCGTTTTGCTTTCAGGCTCCCGGGTGCTGATGAAAACCAAACGCGTAACTATCAAAGATATCGCCGAACTGGCGGGCGTCTCCAAAGCGACCGCCAGCCTGGTACTCAACGGTCGTGGTAAAGAGCTGCGCGTGGCGCAGGAGACGCGCGAGCGCGTACTGGCGATCGCTCGCGAACAGCACTATCAGCCGAGCATTCACGCGCGCTCGCTGCGCGATAACCGCAGCCATACCATTGGTCTGGTGGTGCCGGAGATCACCAACTACGGGTTTGCCGTTTTCTCCCACGAGCTTGAGACGCTCTGCCGGGAAGCCGGCGTGCAGCTGCTTATCTCCTGCACCGACGAAAACCCAGGTCAGGAGAGCGTGGTGGTCAATAACATGATCGCCCGCCAGGTCGATGGCCTGATTGTCGCCTCTTGTATGCACAGCGATGCCGACTATCAGAAGCTCAGCGAACAGCTGCCGGTGGTGCTGTTTGACCGCTCCCCCAGCGACAGCGCCCTGCCGCTGGTGATGACCGACTCGGTCACCCCAACGGCCGAGCTGATCTCCCGTATCGCGCCTCAGCATGCGGACGAGTTCTGGTTTCTCGGCGGCCAGCCGCGGCTGTCGCCGTCGCGCGACCGGCTGGCGGGGTTCACCCAGGGCCTGGCCCAGGCGGGGATCACGCTGCGCCCTGAGTGGGTGATCAACGGCAACTACCACCCCAGCTCCGGCTATGAGATGTTCGCGGCGCTCTGCGCGCGGCTGGGGCGTCCGCCGAAGGCGCTCTTCACCGCGGCCTGCGGGCTGCTCGAAGGGGTGCTGCGCTATATGAGCCAGCATCATCTGCTGGATTCCAATATTCATCTCGCCAGCTTCGACGATCACTATCTGTATGATTCGCTTTCCCTGCGCATTGATACCGTGCAGCAGGATAATCGCCAGCTGGCCTGGCACTGCTACGATCTGCTCAGCCAGCTGATCGACGGTCAGGCCCCGGAGCCGCTTCAGCGCTACCTGCCCGCCACCCTGCAGATTCGCCATCCCTGACGGCGCGGTTGGCAATTAGCGTTTTCGCCTGGCGCGCGCCGCCTGCCTCAGCGCCAGCAGCGCGCTGGCGAGCACCCGCCAAGGCCGATCGTTACCGGCCAGCGGTAAGCCACCAGCAACGAGGGCAATCCACCATCCGGCGCCAGCATCACCAGATTCCAGCCCGCCAGCCCCGCGTTGCCGTTCAGCGCCCGGCTTAACATCCTTTGATGCGGGGCGAATGGCTGAATGGTCTGGTAGTGGCTGCCGAACAGCGGGGGCTGCATCTCTCGCGGGAACTGCGCCTGCACTTGGGCCAGCACGCTGGCCGGCAGCGCGTGCGATGCCGCCAGCAGATGCCCGTCGCCATTCACCAGCAGCAGCTGATAATGCCGCTCCTGGGCGAGGGTCTGGAGAGCGGCGCGCATCGCCGCCAGCGGCCAGGTCGCTTCCCGCTGCGGCGCCGGAATGTTCATCCGCCGCTCAAGGCGTTCCGCCACCCACTGCGCATCCTCCTCCAGCTGGCGGATCTGCCTCTCACGGAAAACCTCTCTGGCCGGCAAATTCATGCCCCGACCGAGCGCCAGGATCGCCAGCCCCGCGAGCAGCGTGACGATAAGGCCCCTTTTTCCCGCTAGCCAGCGCGGCGAGAATTTGCCAAAGGATGGTGTATTCATACGACTCCAGAAACCGCAGGCCACGCGTGGCCCCTGACGAATGGACAACGGAAGTGGCGAAACTGTACAGGATGCGCAGCGCGGGCAAAACAGACAGGCGGAGCCTGGCGGGGAGTATTTTGTTTATTTCTGGACAGGACGGGCGGCAACGGCATCCTTCGCCGTTGCCG